>DATMZU010000207.1:0-24187 GCA_035607435.1 Thermoanaerobaculia bacterium
TGCCTGATCGCGATCGTGGTCAAGGCCTCGGAGCCCTGGACGCTCGGGGTCCCGATCGGCGGCGCGGTCGCCGCCCTCGCCGTCTTCCTCGGCCTGCTGGGGAACCACGAGAAGGTGATCCGCGAGGAGAAACGGCGCGGCGAGTTGGTGAAGATCCAGGAAGAGGCTCTGGCGCGCCTGGCGCGCGACTGGAACGCCCTGCCGCTACCGAACCTGCCCTCGACCGATTCGGCGCTCGCCCGCGATCTCGGCCTGTTCGGCCGCGCCTCGCTCGGCCAGCTGCTCGGCACCGCACGCACTCCCCCCGGGCGGAAAACCCTCGTCGCCTGGCTCTCCACCCCCGCGGCGACGCCCGAGATCCGCGCCCGCCAAGAGGCGGTGCGCGAGCTGACGCCCGAAATCGAGCTGCGCCAGTCGCTGGAGCTGGAAGCGCGGACGATGGTCGAGGCGAACCCCGACATCGAGCCCTTTCTCGCCTGGGCCGAAGGGGAGCCCTGGCTACTTCGGCGCCCCTTCCTTCTCTATCTCGCCCGCTTCTCCGCCGTCGCGACCGTCGTCCTGCTCGGGTTCGTGTTCGCCGGCCTCGTGCCGTTCGCCGTCTGGTCGATCCTGCCGCTCCTGAACTTCGCGTTCTCCTTCGCGGTCGCCAGGCCCTTCCATGGATCGTTCGATCGGGTCGCCGCCCGCGAGCGCGATTTCGTGAGCTACGCCGCCCTCTTCCGGCTGCTCGAAGGTCGGCGTTCCACCTCGCCCAAGCTCGCCGCCCTGATCGAAGCGACGACCGCCGACGGGGTTTCCGCCTACGGCCAGATCGACCTGCTCCGCCGCCGCCTGGCTCTGGCCGACGTGCGCCTCTCGGCTCCCACTCATTTCGTTCTCCAGAGCCTGGTGCTGTGGGATTTCCACGCGCTCGAACGCCTGGAGCGCTGGCAGGTGACCGCCGGCCCCCGGGCGCGCGGCTGGCTCGCCGCCCTGGGTGAGATCGAAACCCTCGCGGCCCTCGCCACCCTGGCGCACGATCAGCCGGAATGGACGTTCCCCGAGGTTCTGGAGGCAGCGGAGCCGGCCGGCGAAACGCCGCAAATCCAAACCCTGCGCGCCGTCGATCTCGGCCATCCCCTTCTTTCAGATGCCGAACGCGTGGGCAACGACGTCGCGGTCGGCCCGCCGGGGACTTTCCTGCTCGTCACCGGCTCGAACATGTCGGGCAAGAGCACGCTGCTCCGCTCGCTCGGCGTCAACATCGTCCTCGCCCAAGCCGGAGGGCCGGTCGCGGCGCGTTCCCTCACCCTGCCGCCGGTGACGCTCGGCACCAGCATCCTGGTCGAAGATTCGCTAGCCTCCGGCGTCTCGTTCTTCCTCGCCGAGCTGCAACGCATCCGGAGCATCGTCGATCAGGCCGAGGCGGCGCGCCGGGAGGGGCGCACCCTCCTCTATCTGCTCGACGAGATCCTCCGCGGCACCAACAGCGCCGAGCGGCAGATCGCGGTGCGCGAGATCCTTCTCCGCCTGCTCGCCGCCGGGGCGATCGGAGCGATCTCCACCCACGACCTCGCCCTCGCCGAGCTGCCCGAGCTGGCCGAAGTCGCCCACACCGTCCACTTCCGCGAGAGCTTCGAAGATCGCCATGGCGAAACCGCGATGACCTTCGACTACCACCTGCGCGAGGGCGTGGCCCCGACCACCAACGCGCTCAAGCTGCTCGCGATGGTGGGGCTGGGACCGAGATGACCGGTTTATGATCGACCCGCAAGGAGGCCCGCCATGACCTGGATTCGCACGATCCCCGAGTCGGAAGCCGACGACCGGCTCCGCCAAGCGATGACCGCGCAGCGTTCTCTCTATCCGATCGAGTACGCGACCCCCGCCACGCCGACGTCCTCCGGCGCCCAAGGCATCGTCGCCTCGCACAGCCTGATCCCGGACGCGCTGTTCCACTCCTTCGCGGCCTTCGGAGCGATGATGGCCCCGGATCTGCCGCTCGAACGAAGGCAGCACGAAATGATCGCGACGGTGGTTTCGACGGTCAACCGATGTAAGTACTGAATGACATCTCACGCAGAGTTTCTGCGTCGCGTCACCCTCGATGAGCCCCTTGTCGCCGCGCTCGACGACGACTACACGAAAGCCCCGATCACTCCGGCCGAGCGAGCCATGCTCGATTTCGTCGTCCAAATCACCCGCGACCCCACCGCCCTCGGCCCCGCCGACCACGACCGCCTGCGGGAGAACGGCTTCGACGACACCGGAATCCTGCAGATCACCCTGATCGCCTCCTGGTTCAATTACATCAACCGGGTGGCGGATGCGCTGGGGGTGGGGCGGTAGGGTGGGGCGGGCGCCCCATCCGCCCACGATTTCGATTTTCGGACCCAGGCCGTTGGCCTGGGCTGGGGAAAAGCACGCGGCCCTTCAGGCCGCAAACCTACGGACGCGGTGCCTTTAGCGGCCTGAAGGGTCGCGTCCTGTTAGCCCAGGCCAACGGCCTGGGTTGGAGAACGTTGCGAAGGCTCTCAGTTCGTCGCCCGTCGAGCGGCGTCGAAGGGCAATTCCGGCGGCGGGGGGCCGAGGTACCGCTCCAGTTCGGCGATGATTCGGGCGAGATCTTGGGCGACGGTTTCGAGAACTTGGCAGAGGCGGTCTTCTTCTTCCGTCACTTCCGAGATGCGGCGCGTCGAGGCGAGCCCAAGAAGCGCCTGTAGGGTATGCCAGAGGTCGTCGACTCCAGCTCGCGAACCCGCCTGGAGCCAGGGTTCTCCGAAGCCCGGCCCTTCCTCCAATTCAAGCGCCTCGTCGACGATCGCTTCGCACGCGTTCTGGAGACGTTGGCGCAGCCCCGGCCGGGTGAAGTGGACGAGGACCGATTCGCGAAAGGGCGCCAGCTCCGCCCAGCGGCGTTTGAAGGGGTTGATCATCGGATCGTTGCCCTTTCCATCAGCTCGCCTGGCCGAACCGGTGTCGGAAAAGTCGTCTCTCTTGAACCAGGCCAAGGAACGCCTCTCGGTTGTCGTTGTCTTTCGCGATCAGCGCCGCGTAGACCTTTAGGTTCAGAGGAGCGCCTTCGGGCAGCGGTTTGATCTCCAGGAGGACCAGCATTCGGGCCGCCAGTTCCGGGAGGATTCGCCCCCGCCCCTGGCGCAGTAAGACCGCTCCCAGTTCGATATAGGCATCCGCGGCTTCCAGCACGTCGCCCGTGGTTCGCCACGTCCCTGCGGCACGGCCGAACAGCCTGGCGGCGTCTTCGAGGTTCTCCTGGTGGCGGGCGCTTTCCGCCCGGGCAAAGATCTCTTCCGCCCCCTGGCGCAGCTCCTCGCGGTTTGGCGCCGCGATGGGGAGGTTGGAGTCCATGGGCCAGAGGGTAGAGGCAAGGATTCAGCTTTCGCGCTACCCTGCCGCCGAAGGATTGTTCTGTTATCGCTTCCGGCAACTTTTTTGGGACGACACGCGGTAAAGAGCCGCATTCCTCGGCGGAATGAGTGCCGGCGAGAGCCTCCAGGCGAAGTGCGGCGAAAGACGAAACCAGGTTTCCTATCGGTGCGGCGGGGGCGCCCCCCGGTTTCTTTCGTTGTCACGAAAAACGGCTCAGCGGCAACAGGATGTAGTAAAGACCCTCGGAGATTCTCGATGCCCAAGGTGGACGTGCCCGCGCTGAACCTCGCGCTGCAATTGCTGCGCATCGCAAGGCGCAAGACCCAGGAGGAGCTCGGCGAGCTGACCGGCATGCCGAGCCAGATCAAGGAGATCGAGAACGGCCGGAAGACCGTTTCACGCTCCGAGCTGGAAGGGTACGCGCGCCTGATGGAAGCGCCGGCCGGCGCGGTGCCCGTCGCCTTGGGATTCGCGGAAGCGACAATGCCGTCGGCCGACCAGACCGCCCACCCCTGGGAAGCCACGGCGGAGGATCGTCTGGCCGCCGAGCGCGCCTTCCTCGAAACCGGCCAGATTATCCGCCAGGTCGTTCTCGCCGAGGGGCGCGCCAAGCGCTACGCGGCGGACCGCGCCGAGGCCGAGCGCCTCTGGGCGCTGCTCGCGCCGCAGAAGCCCGATCGGCGCCGCTTGATGGCCCAGGCGAAAGCCTTCCGCACCTGGGCTCTGATCGAGCGCCTCTGCATCGAAAGCCTGAAAGAGGCGCCGCGCGATCCCGAGGCCGCCCGCTCGCTCGCCGAGCTGGCGGTCGAAGTGGCTCGGAGGCTGCCGCCGCTTCAGGGATTCAGCGATCGGCTGGAGGGGTACGCCCAGGCGCATTTGGGGAATGCGTTTCGGGTGGCAGACGATTACAACTCCGCGGATCGCTCTTTCGCTCTCGTGGCCAAGCTCTGGATTGAACCTGCTCCTGGCGAAGTTTGCCCGCTTGACGTGGCGCAAATACCGAGCCTCGAAGCGTCCCTGCGTCGCGACCAGCGCTTGTTTCCCTTAGCGCTCTCTCGCTTGGATCGCGCATTCGCCCTTGCGGCCGACGACCCTTCACGCGGGCGTATCCTTCTGAAGCGAGGGTTTGTTCTAGAACAGGCCGGAGAATCCATGGAAGCAGTCGCCGCGCTCCGAGACGCGGTGCAGTTTGGCGCTCCTAGCCAAGATCCGCGATTTCATTTTGGCGTACATTTCAATCTGGCGGTTAACCTTCTCCACCTCGAACGACCGGCCGAGGCCGAGCCTCTCGTCAGCAAGGTCCGCGCGATGGCGATTGAACAGCGCAACGACCTAGACCTCCTGCGGGTCGACTGGCTCTCCGGGCGCCTTGCCGCCGCTCAAGGGCACCGCACGGAAGCGCTCACCGCGATCGACGACGCAGCACGCCGGTTCGCCGAGCGGGGCCTGGGGTATAACGCGGCGCTCGCTGTTCTCGACCTTTCGGTTCTTCTGCTCGAGGTAGGCAACGCGCGCGAAACGGCTCGGCGAGTAGCCGAGATGCACCAAGCGTTCCAGGTTCGGAACATTCAACGAGAGGAGCTGGCGAGCCTCGTCCTGTTCCTCCGCGCTGTCGAGGCCGAGGCCGCAACCGCCGCGCTCGCACGCGCAGCGGCCGAGGCTTGGAGGCTCTTTGGCGCCCCGGTCTCTCTTGGGGTTCCTCATGGGTCCGACTGAAAAGGCTTATTGCCCGCAGCGGCCGTCCGGGTCGATCCCGCACCCGGCATCTTTGAGGATCGGCAGCGGAACACTCGACGCACTGCATTCGCCGTTGGGGTCGATACTGCCCCCCCCCTCGCTGAAGATCGCCGCCGGGGCGCTGGATACGGCGCAGCGGTCGTGAGGATCGACGCTGCATCCGACCTCCGCCCAGAGGGAGGAGAGAAACGACCAGCCGCGGGCGAATAGTTCAGGCAGTGCCCGTTCGAGCGGCAGGGCGCCCGCCGGGGCTGCGAAGAGCGTAAGGAGGATCGGCAGCGCGAGGAGAAGGGCGAGGTGACGCTTCCGGTGGGGCATGGCGGTGGGCTCCTGGTCGGCCCGGGAACTCCCGGCCTCCATGGCCGGCGGCCCGGTGCGAAGGGGTTCTTAGGGTTCCCAAATATTTGGGGTTCATTCTTCTCTTGGAGAGATCATGGTACGGAAATCGGGAAGAACGCGAGACGTTCGCGAAGGTGACGGAACGGAAGCATCCGGCGAGGGCAAAATAGAGACTGGCTCCGGCATCTCGAACGAGGCCGAGTTCTCGGCGCTCGCCGTCCGTTACCTCGACGCGACGGTCGGCCCGCGCCATGATCAATTCGCCGCGCTCGTCGGCATCAGCCCGGCCCGGCTCAGCCTGTATCGCTATGGCCGCACGGTGCCTCGGCAGGTAACGATGGCCGGTTTCGCCGAGAGCGTGGGGCTGCCGCTCGAGTGGGTCGAGGCGATGACCGCCGAGGCGCTTCTATTACGCGGCCGGCGAACCGTCTCGGCGGGAGGCGAACCCCCCGCGGTTCTGGCGGAGACCCTGGCGCGCCGCCTCGTCGGCCGGCTCGCCCCGCGGCTCGCGGCGCTGCGAAGCGTGGCGCCCGCCGCCGTTCCGCCTCCGCCTTCCCTCGAACGGGCGGCGGAAGATCGGGCCGAAGCGGCCGAGCGCTGGGCCGAAATCGAGCCGCTCACCGCGGCCGAGCGCTCCATGATGGTCCTGGAGATACCGGCGTTCCATTCATGGGCGCTCATCGAGCGGCTCTGCGAAAAAAGCCGGCCAACGGACGCCGAGACGCCGGGCGAAGCGCTCGCCCTCGCCAAGCTTGCCGTGAAACTGGCCCGCCGGGTCCAAATGAGCCCGGGATTCCGCAACCGACTGATGGGCTACGCTCTGCTCCATCTGGCCGACGCGCTACGGACCACAGGCGACCAACCCCGCGCCCGAGAGGCCCGCGCGCGGGGACTGCGGCTCTTCAAAGCGGGACGGGCGGAGGATCCGGGGCTGCTGGAGGAGGCGGTCCTCGTCGTCGACGCGCCGGGGGTTGTGCGGGAGTAGGGGACGGACGACCCCGCACCGACGCGATGGATCTGGGTAACTCTCTGATAGAAAAAGGGATGTGTCGGAGAACGACGACCGGTCTGCCGGGCGAGAACACTCGGTGCAAGCTCCAGAACACCAGTGCGCTGGGCCAGAGCACTGGTGTTCTGGACCTCACACCACTCCCCTGAGCCAGCGCAGTGGTGAGCGGAACGAAAACACCACTCCCCCAGGCCAGCGTAGTGGTGAACTGGACGCGAACACCACTCCTCTGAGCCAGCGCAGTGGTGATCTGGAGCAAAACACCGGTACCCGGAACCAGCGCAGTGGTGTTCGGGACGGAAACACCGCTCCCCCGGGCCGGCGCAGTGGTGCTCTGGAGGAAAACACCACTTCCCGGAGCCAGCGCACCGGTGTTCTGGACGGGAACACCACTTCCCGGAGCCAGCGTAGTGGTGAGTTGGACGGGAACATCGGTGCCCGGAGTCAGCGCAGTGGGGTCCGGGACGGGAACACCGCTCTTCCCGACGGGAGAAGTGGTGTTCGGGGTCCGGGAAACGCCTCTCGGAACTGCGCACCGGCCGCAAAAAACCTACCGGCGTGGTGTCTTTAGCGGCCTGAAGGGTCGCGTCCCATCAGCCCAGGCCATCGGCCTGGGTGGGAGACGAAACTCGCTGCAGCAACCCCCACAACGCCGCCACATCCTCCCGCTCGGTCGCTTCCGCCCCGATCGAAACCCGGATCATCCACCGCCCTTCAAGCACCGCGGGAGTCAAATACGCCTTCCCCGACGCATTTGCCCGTTCCGCCCAATCCAGCGTGTAGCGGTCGAGATCCTCGCCTTCAAGCCCGGGGGGCTCGTGGCGGAGGCAGACGGTCTGGAAGGCCACCGGGGCGAGGACGCGCCAGTCGGGGGTCGCCTTCACCTGTTCGGCGAGCCATTGGGCGTTGGCCAGATCGCGGCGGAGGCGGGTCCGGAGATTTTCTAGGCCCTGTTCGCGGATCAGGAACCAGAGCTTGAGGGCGCGGAAGCGGCGGCCTAGGGGGAGGCCCCAATCGCGGAGGTTCTTTACTTGGTCGTCCACCGCGGAACGGAGATAGCTGGGCCGGGTGGACATGACGCGGATCAGGTGGTCGGCGTCCCGGACGTAGTAGAGCGAGCAGTCGAAGGCGACGCCGAGCCATTTGTGGGCGTTCCAGACCAGCGAATCCGCCCCCTCGATGCCGTTCCACATCGGGCGGCATTCCGGCAGGATCATCGCCGAGCCGGCCATCGCCGCGTCGACGTGGAGCCAGAGGCCGTGCGCTTGGGCGATCTCGGCGATCGGGGCGAGGGGATCGAACGCGGTGGTGGTCGTCGTGCCGATCGTCGCGACCACGGCGCAGGGCGAAAAGCCCGAGGCGAGATCCGCTTCGATCGCCGCGGCGAGCGCTTCCGGGCGCATCGCGAAGCGCTCGTCGGTGGCCACCGGGCGGACGTTGTCGCGGCCGAAGCCGGCGAGCAGCGCCGCTTTTTCGACCGAGCTGTGGCTGTGCTCCGAGACGTAGACCCGCAGCGCTTTCGGCTCCGCCTGGAGCCCGCCGCGGGCGAGACCGAAATCCGTCGTGCGCTCCCGGGCGCAGAGCAGCGCGAGCAGCGTGCTGGTCGATGCGGTGTCCTGGATCACCCCGCTCCAGGCGTCGGAGAGGCCGACCGCCTGGCGCATCCAGTCGGTCGTCACCTCTTCGAGCTCGGTGAGCGCGGGGCTCGATTGCCACGACAGGCCGAGCACGCCGAGACCCGTGCTCAACAGATCGCCGAGCACGCTCGCGAGCGAGGCGTTCGAGGGGAAATAGCCGTAAAAGCCCGGGTGCTGCCAGAGGGAAAGGCCGGGCACCAGCAGGCGATCGACGTCGGCCAGAATGTCGGCGAACGGCTCCGCCGTTTCCGGCGGCGCGGCGGGAAGGCCCGCCTTGATTTCGCTTGGGGCGCTTCGCGCCATCACCGGGCGTTCGCTGATCCCCGCGCGATAGTCGGCGAGCCAATCGACCAGCTCGTGGCCGAAGCGGCGAAATTCTTCCGGGGTCATGGCGCGCTCCCCCCTCCTATCCTCCCCCCGAGGGGGGGAGGGACCCTTCGGCGGGCGAGGTTCCTCCTTCCAGAGGTTCTCACTCCAAAGGGCCGCATTATGTTATCGGCCGGGTGGGCTTTCCGGGGCCTGCGGCGCGGGGGGTATCGCTTCCGGGGCGGCAGGCGCCGGAGCGGCAGGTGCCGGCGCAGCGGCTCCCGCAACTCCAGCGGCTCCAGGAGCCCCGGCGGCCTCCGGGTTGCGAGCCGGAGCGTCCGCCGCTTCGAGCGGATCCTCGGGCGGCACGCCGATCAGGCGGCGGTATTCGGCCGCTTCGGCCGGCGGCCGGGCGACGATCAGCGAGTCCTTCTCCAGCTCCTGCTCATACTGCGCGAACCGGTCCTTGAACAGCCGGTTGCGCTCGCGCGCCTCGATCTCGGCCTGCACCTCGGGGAACGGCCGGACATAGGAGGGACGCCGTTCGACCATCTGCAGGAGGTGGGTGCCGCCCCGTCCTTCGGTCGGCTCGCTCGACGCGCCGGCCGCCAGGCTCCAGGCGGCCTGCACGATCCCGGGATCGAGATCGCTCTGCGACAGCCAGCCGAGATCGACGACGGCGCTGCCCAGTCCCTTGTCCTCGAACGGTTTCGCGGCGTCGGTGAGGCTTTGGCCGGCGTTCACCGCGGCACGGATCTGGTCGGCGATCTTTCTCCGTTCCGTGGGGTTCGACGTCTTCTCGGAGAGGATCACGGCCTCGCGCAGGTGGACCTGCTCGGGCACGCGGAAGAGATCGACGTTCTTCTGGTAGTAGCGCCGCAGGTCGTCCTCTTCGAGCTTGATCTTGCCTTGCACCTCGCGGCCGATCAGCTCGCGGACCCGCAGGTTTTTCTTCAGGTTCTCGCGCAGCTCCTTCTCGGTCATGCCGCTCTGGGCGAGCGCGCCTTTGAACTGCTCGTCCGAGGTGATGTTGAAACTCTCCCGCATCTGTTGCACCGAGGCGTCGATCTCTTGCTCGGTGGCCGAGATGTTCAGCTGGTCGGCGCGCGATTGGAGCAGCAGGTCCTCGTAGAGATTCTTGAACACCACCTCGCCCGCGCTCGCGAGCGCCTGATCGCGCTCGACCGGATCGAGGTTTTTGCGGCCGATCTCGCGGCGCATGTCCTCGCGGGCGAGGTCGTAATCGTGCTGGGTGGCGATGCGGTCGTTGATCCGCAGCACGATCTTGCCGACCACCTCGGCGGCGGCCGGACGCGCGGCGGAGAGCCCGAGGAGCGTCAACAGGACGCCCGACGCGACGCGCTTCGGAAGGGAACGGAACCTGAGGTCAACGGTGGGCGGTTTTGGGATCACGGTAGGCGCCTCGGTATTCGAACGGGAGATTGCGCGCATAGATCTCGACATTGTAGCGGTGCCGGGCCTCGCTCACCAGCTCGCCGACCACCGAGTCCGCCCGATCGCGGCGCAGCCGGCGGCGGATCTCCGGCCGGGCGCGTTCGAGGGGGATGGTTTCGGCCGGAAAATGCTCGGTGACCTGAAAGATGTGGAAGCCGTAATCCGCCGGCACCACCGGACTCACCTGCCCCGGCTGCAGGCGGAAGATCACCTCGGCGAACGCGGCGGGCAGGTCGCTCGCGGCGAGCTCGCCCTGATCGCCGCCGCGCTCGGCGCTCGGATCGCGCGAGTATTTGCGGGCGATCGCCGCGAAGTCGGCGCCCCCGGCGAGATCGCCCAGCGCGCGCTCGGCTTCGCTCCGCCGCTCGACCAGCACCTGGCGCAGCCGCACCCGCTCGGGGCGCGCGAACTGGGCGCCATGATCGCGGTAATAGGCCACCACTTCCGGCTCGGTCGGCTCGGCGACCTCGGCGGCGAGCAGGGCGTCGATCCCTCGGCGCCCGCGCCGCCCGGCCGATTCCGCCGTCGAGGCGTCCGGCTCCGGCGGGGCGAGCTTGCGCTCGGTCGCCAGGTGTTCGAGCAGCCGCTCGTCGAGGAATTGGTCGAACAGCGCGGAGAGCACGTCGCTCGCGAGCAGGCCGGCGGATTCGCCCACGACCTCCGACACGTAGCCGCGGAACTGCGGATAGCGAAGCTCCTCCCGGTCGATCCGCGCCACCGCGTCCGGAGCCGGCGGGGGCGTGCGCCGGCAGGCGTTCAGCTCCAGCAGGCCGAGACAGACGGCCAGAACGAGGTGGGACGGCGCGGCGCGGGGCATGGGCGAATTCAAAAGGTTGAAGGAGGTTAGAAGACCGGCGCTTTAGTTCGCGAGGCTCTCGAGCGTCGCGGTCGCGGTCGCCAGGGCGTCCGCGCCGGAACTGACCGGAAGAGTCAGCACGCCGGTCGGGCTGAAGCTCGCGCCTTGCAAAGTCGACACCAAGTCGATCAGGCGAGCGACGTCCACCCGGGCGTCGCGGCGCAGGCGGATGGTCAGCTCGCGTCCGCGGCTGGCGATCGACTGGACCCGCAGCGATTCGGCGGACCGCTTGAGCGCCGCGACCTCGACCAGGGTGAGCACGGCGACGGGCGGCGGGCCGAAGCGGTCGGTGAGCTCGGCGAGCACCTCCTCGCGCGACTGCTCGGCGGCGGCGATTTTGCGGTAAATCTCCATGCGCAGGTTCGCGTCGGCCACGTACCCTTCCGGGATCGACATCGCGACGGGCAGGTCGATCTGCGCCGAAGGCGCTTCTTCGACCGTCTCGCCGCGCAGCTCGCGGACGGCTTCTTCGAGCAGCTTCAAGTAGGTTTCGATGCCCACCGCGGCGATCTGGCCGCTCTGCTCGGAGCCGAGGAGGTTGCCGGCGCCGCGGATCTCCAGATCGCGCGCCGCGATCCGGAACCCGGCGCCCAGGTCGGTGAATTCCCGGATCGCCGCCAGGCGCTTGCGCGCCGACTCAGAAAGAATGCGGTCGGACGGCACCAGCAGGTAGCAATAGGCGAGCTGGTTGCTCCGCCCGACTCGGCCTCTCAGCTGGTAGAGCTGGGCCAGGCCGAAACGCTCGGCGCGGTGGACGATCATCGTGTTGACGTTCGGAATGTCGATGCCGTTCTCGATGATCGTGGTGGCCAACAGGACGTCGAACTTCCCCTCGGTGAAGGCGTGCATGCGCTTCGACAGCTCCGCCTCTTCGAGCTGGCCGTGGCCGACGGTCACCCGCACCCCGGGCACCAGGTCGCGCAGGTAGGTGAGCATTTTTTCAATCGTCTCGACCCGGTTGTACACGTAATACACCTGGCCGCCGCGCTCGATCTCGTGCTCGATCGCCTCGCGGATCACCTCCGGATTGAACGGCAGGATCGCGGTCTCGACCGCCATCCGGTCCTTGGGCGGCGTCTCGATCACCGACAGGTCGCGCACCCCGGCGAGCGACAGCTGGAGCGTCCGCGGCACCGGGGTGGCCGACATGGCGAGCACGTGGACGTTCTTCTTCGCCTGTTTCAAGCGTTCCTTCTGCGCCACGCCGAAGCGCTGCTCCTCATCGACGATCATCAGGCCCAGCTTCGGCATCTCGATGTCTTTCGACAGCAGCCGGTGGGTGCCGATCAGAATGTCGACCGTTCCTTCCTTCAGGCGTTTCTGGAGGATTTTCGTTTCCGGCCCCGAGCGGAAGCGGGAAATCATCTCGATCCCGACGGGGAATCCGGCGAAGCGCTTGCGGAAGGTTTCCAGGTGCTGGTCGGCGAGGATGGTGGTGGGAGCGAGCACGGCCACCTGAAAACCGGCATCGACCGCCTGAAACGCCGCGCGCATGGCGACTTCCGTTTTGCCGTAGCCGACGTCGCCGCAGAGCAGCCGGTCCATCGGCCGTTCGCTCCTCAGATCCTGGCGGATCGCGCCGATCGCCTCGTGCTGGTCGGCGGTCTCCTCATAGGCGAACGCCGCGGCGAACTGGCGCACCCAATCGGAATCCTCTTCTCCGCCCATCGCCGGGGCTTTCGCCAGCTGGCGCTCGGCGTAGAGCTTCAGCAGCTCGTCCGCCATGTCGCGCAGGCTCGACTTGACCTTGCTCTTCGCCTTGTTCCACGAGGTGCCGCCGAGCTGGTCGAGGCGCGGCGCCACGCCCTCGATGCCGCTGTATTTCTGCACCTGGTCGAGGCGCGAGAGAGGCAGCAGCAGGCGCCGGCCGCCGGTGTACTCGATCTCCATCACCTCGGACTCGATCGCCGAGGGCGCGCTCATGTCGCGCAGGGCGGGCGGCAGGTGCGACACGTCCTCGACCCCGCCGCGGACCGAACGGAGCGCGATGAACCGGCCGATGCCGTGATCCGAGTGGACCACGTAATCGCCCACCTTCAGATCGCGCAAGCCGGACAGGAACGGCCCGAAGCGCGATTTGGACGGCCGCCGCTGGAGCTTCGCCTGGGGCAGGATCTGCTGCTCGCCATAGAGCGCCAGGCCCGCGGCCGGCAGGCGGAAGCCGCGCGACAGCTCGCCCGCGACCAGCTCCACCCCGCTGCGCCCGATCTCGATCTCCCGCCCGGCGAGGAGATCCTCCATCCGCGCGTGATGGGCGAGCGGGGCGACGATCACGCAGCGCTCGCCGCGCGAACGGGCGGTCGCCACCTCCTGCGGGAAGCGCGGCAGCTGGCCATGGAACAGATCGGTGGTCGAAGCAGCGAAATCGATCGCCTCCACCCGCGCGCCGTCGCGGATCTCCGACAGCACCAGGTCGCCCACCCGGATCTCCGCGGCCGCGAGCTGCGCTTCGATCTCGGCCACCGGCCATTCGAGGTCGTCGGGAGAGATCGCCAGCCGCCGATGGTCGCGGCGCGCGCTCCAATCCGCGGCGAGCCGCGCGGCGTGGTGCTCGACCTCGGCCAAGAGCGCGGGAGGATCGACCGCGAGGATCAGGGGACGCGCGAGAGTGTCGGCAAGCGTTGCAGTTCGCGCTCCGAGCAGAGGCAGGTAATTCTCCCAGCCGGGAAAGCCCCCCGCCTGCCGAAGCGCGGCCAGCCGTTCGGCCGCCTCGGGGCCGAGATCCGATCCGCCCAAGGCCCCGAGCAGATCCGCCAGTCGGGCCGCCGCATCCGGACCGCCCGGGAACAGCAGCAGCGGCAAAATGCGGATCGAATCGAGCGTGTCCTCCGAGCGCTGGCTCTGGGCGTCGAACCAGCGGATCGCCTCGATCGTGTCGCCGAACAGGTCGAGCCGGATCGGCGCGTCCTCCCCCGGCGGAAAGAAATCGACCAGGCCGCCGCGCACCGCGTACTCCCCGATCTCGTAGACCAGGTCGGTGCGGTGATAGCCGAAGCGGTCGAGGTGGCGCACCAGCTCGTCGATCGGCAGGTCGTCGCCCGGCTTGACGTCGAGCGCCGCGGCGGAAAAATCGGCGCGCGCCGGCAGCCGGCGGAACAGCGCCCGTGGAGTCGCTACCACCGTCCGCGCGGACCCCGAAACGATCCGGTCGAGCGCCACCGACTCCTGCGCCCGAACCAGCAGCGAGGTCTCGGTCTCCTGATAGGGAGTGAGCGACGGCGCGGGAAAATAGACCGCCCGGCCGTGCCCGAACAACTGCACCGCCTCCAACCAGGCAAGCGCGTCCGCCTCGCGCGGAACCACCACCAGCAGCGGCCGATTCAGGTCTTCCGCCAGCAGCTCGCCCACCCACGCCGCGGCGGGCGCCGGCAGGCGCACGACGTCGCCCAATCGTTCACGTAACGCCCGGTAGGGAGCGCTCGCCCGTAGTTGCTGGGAGGCAGGAGCCCAAGATCGGTCGCTCATGGAGCCGGAAAGCATAGCGCGGGGGGATGGCGAAAAGGACCTCGACGACTCCAAGGACTCGACAGCACGGACCACCCCGCCGATCCCGCCCGCCGATAGCCGTCATGCTATCGTTTGGTTTCCAATCCACCGCGTATCCACGAACCTTTGACGAGAGGGCTCGAAATCATGACCGTCGCCTCGCCTCCTCCCCCTCCCCAGAACCCGTACACCCCGCAACCGCCGGTCGGACCGAAGAAGACCTCGCCCTGGGTTTGGGTGGGCGTCGGCTGTCTCGTGCTGCTCCTCTTGGGCTGCGCGACCTGCGTTTTCATCGGCTACAAAGCGAAGCAGAAGTTCGGCTCGGTGGCCGAAGACTTCCAGAAGAACCCCGAGCTCGCCGGGGTCAAGCTGGCGATCCAGATGAATCCCGACCTCGAGCTGGTGAGCTCCGACGAAGCGGCGAAGACGGTCGTCGTGCGCGACAAGAAGTCGGGCAAGGAGATGACCCTCAACTTCGAGGACATCAAGAACGGGAAGTTCTCGATGGAGGGGTCCGACGGGGAGAAAGTCAATATCGGAGGCGGCACCTCGAATTTGCCGGACTGGCTCCCCGCCTATCCAGGTGCAACCGCCACGAACTCGTTCTCCGCCAACGGCGAATCGACGACGATGCTCTCCACGACCGATTCCTCGGACCAGGCCCTCACGTTCTACGAGGAGAAGCTCAAAGAGGCCGGCTTCACGGTCGAGAAGAACGCCTACCAGGTGAACAACCAGACCGCCGGGGGGACGATCAGCGCGAAGAGCGACGACAAGGGGACCGTGTCGGTCGCCATCGTCGGGCAGAGTGGCAACACCACGATCACCATCACCCACACCACCAAGTAGCTGGAGTCGCGCCGAGACATGGCGAGAGGAAACGCACGGAGCGTCGCCTTCTCTCGCCTTCTCGGCCTTCTTTGGTTCGCCGCGGGGGCCACGTTGGCCCCCGCTTCGCTTTGGGGGGCCGGCCTACCGAAACCGCCCTGGGAATCCTGTCTCGATCCGCGCGAATTACCGCGGCTGCCGCCGGGCGATCAGGTTCTGTTGCGCAGCAGCCACTGCCCGAGCGGCTGCCGCTTCGACCGCACGTCGGACGGCGATCCGCGGTTCCTGCGGATCGAAAATGGCGAGGCGGTGATCTTCGAAGAAGCGGGCGCCGGGGCGGTGGTCCGGATTTGGATGACGCAAGGATCGGGGGTTTCCGAGCCGCTCGATCCGACGATCCGCCTGCTCGTGCGGGTGGACGGCGAAACCGCTCCGCGCATCGACCGGCCGCTGCCGGCTCTGTTCGACGGTTCGACCCCGGGGTTGACCCCGCCGCTGGCGTTCGACCGCGACGCATCGAGCGGCGGCAACGTCCTCTACGTTCCGATTCCGTACCGCAAGGGCTGCAAGATCTCGCTGGTCGGCGCGGAGCACGCGCGGCTCTGGTTCCAGGTCACGTTCCACCGACTGGCCCAGGCCGGAGTGATCTCGACCTACACCGGCACCGAGGATCTCTCGGCCTGGCGCTCGATCCTCGCGCGAGCGGGGAGCGATCCCTGGCCGGATTCCGCTCAAGCGCCGGGGGCGCGGATCGATTCGGGGAGCGCGAGCCTCCTCCCCGGACGAAGCGTCGCGATTCCCGCGCCGGCCGCCCCGGGGTACCTGCGCGCGATCCGCCTGCGCACCAGTACCCGAGGCGCGGAGCGGCTCAAGCTTCGCCTGACCTTCGACGGCGAACCGAGCGCCGACTTGGCCGTAGCCGATTTCTTTGCCGTCCGCGGGGCCGTCGTGCCGCCGCGCGGGCTCCTGGTCGGACAGGCGGCCGACGGCTTTCTCTACGCCTACTTTCCCGCGCCGTTCTTCACTTCGGCACGAGTCGAGATCTTCGACGCCGGAGCGCCCGGCTCGCGCCCGGTCCAGGTCGAGTGGCGCATCGGCTGGAACGCCGAGATTCCGGCAGCCGACAGCGGCCGGTTCGGCGTGGCGTTCTCGGTCGCCCAGCCCTCGATGCCCGGCTCCGACCTGCGGCTGCTGGACGCTTTCGGACGCGGCAAGTGGGTGGGACTGTTCGCCGAAATCGGCAGTGTGCGCACCCTTTCGCGCGAGGTGCTCGAAGGAGACGAACGGATTTTTCTCGATGGCGCCCGCCACCCGGGCATCTACGGCACCGGGGTCGAAGATCTGTTCAACGGCGGGTTTTATTTCGACCGGGGGCCGTTCGCGCTGCCGCTCCACGGCTCGCCCGCGCACCGCATCACCCCTGCGCAAGAGGACGTCACCTCGGCCTATCGCCTGTTTCTTTCGGATGCGATCCCTTTTCGGAGCGAGATTCTCGCCGGCCTCGAAACCGGGCCGACCGGCAACCTCCTCCTGCGCGGGCGAACCGTCGCCTACTACTACTCCCGGCCCCTACCGGCGCTGGCCAAATTTGACCGGGTCGATCCTTCCGACGCCCTCTCCGCGCTGGCCCACTCCTACGAGGTGACGGCGGCGGATGCGGCCTGCGCTTCTTTCACCTCACGGTTCGAAGGCGGACCGCTCGTGGCGCCCGAGGAAACCGCGACCTCCTGCGCCTACGCGGCTCCGGGAGGCCGTGACCGCTTCATCCTCCGCAGGCTTTCGCCGAACGGAGCCCTTCGCCTTCGCCGGCGCCTGGACGCGGGCCGGCCGAACCCGGCGGCCGACGTCTTCTTGAACGGCGTCCGGGTGGGCGCGTTCCCGTTCCAAGAGGCGAACCCGTTCCGTCGCCTGCGCGAGGTGGACCTGGACCTTCCCCCGAGCGTGGCGGCCGGAGCGACGGAGCTGCGCTTCGAGATCGTGCCGCGGTTTTCCGCCGCCGGAGGGGAGCCGCACTCCGAGGTGTTCTATGAGCTCTGGTCCTCCGACTAAAAAGAAGACCAAGAAAGAGAAGCTCGAATCGATCGCCGAGTGGGACGCGATCCTCAATCGCTACCCGCCGGGCAACCGGTTCTCCTTGGTTCAGCAGATCGTTCTGATGGTGGCGAGCAACGCCTTCACCGTCTACCTCTTGGTGATGCACAGGATGCAGCCGGTCCACCTGGTGCTGCTGGTGGGGATCGAGGCGGTGCTGCTCACCCTGGTGGCCCTGGTGCAATCAGGCTTCGTGCCGCCCGAAGCGAAAAAACCGTCCGACCAGACGGTGGGGCAACGGATTTTCGCTCTGGCCTTCGGCCTGTTCTGGCTCACCGTCGTTTACTCCCTCGTCTTCGCGGGGCTCTTGCACGTCGATCTCTCTCTCGGAGATCAGCTGCGGCATCCGATCGAGATGGTCCGGCAGGCGGGGTTGCTGTGGCCGCTCGGGATCACCCTGGCCGCCGCGATCCGGGATTCGTTCCAGGACGCGCAATACTTCCGCGAGAAGGGCGGAATCTTCATGAGCACTCCGGGGCTCAACGCCGTCGCCCGCTGGCTCACCCTGTTCCTGGGCGGCATTCCGTTCTTGATTCCACTCGCCGCCGTCGGATGGGTCCTCTCCAAAGCGGTCGAGCGACTGAACAAGCGTTCCTCTCCGGCGTCGGCCACCGGGCTTGCGCTCGTGGTTCCGCTCCTCTGCCTGGGGGTGTTCGGCGTGATGGGCAGCCTGATCTCCGCCGGCCTTTCCGGCTGGGCGATCGGCTACTGCAGCGCCAAATTCGCAAGCGAGCTGTTGATCCTCTGCATGCCGGTGATCGCCGTCAAGGCGAAAGCGGAGGAGATCGCGGCGTTGTGACACCCTCCAGGCGGGCCGCCGACGTCCTTCGGTCCGCTTCGCCCCCTGGAGCCGCATTTCATGAGCAAGAAGTCCAAGAAGCTGCGGGAACTCTCGCCCGACCCCGATCGGGACGCCCGCATCGAGCGCTACGGGCAAACCAGCGGGAGGGTGCTCTCGACGCAAGCTCTTGCCGTTCTCGCCGGCAACGCGGTCGTCGCCTATCTGTTGGCCGTTCACCGAATCCAGCCTCTCCATCTCGTGCTGTTCGTCGGGCTGGAGGGAATTCTCCTGAGCCTCGTCGCGACCGCCCAGTTCCTCTCGGTGCCGCGCTCCGCGGCCCCCACGGACGTCGGAAGGCGGCCGGGAAATTGGATCGGCGCGATGGTCCTCGGCTTCTTCGGCCTGATCGTCTTGAACGGAGCCTTGATCGGCAGCATCCCCCACGGCGGCCAAGAACTGCGGGAATTCCTCAGTCATCCGCTCGGGCCGTTTCACCTCTACCAGCTGCTCGGCCCCCTCTCGATCACCCTGGCCGCCGCGCTCGCCGATACCCTCAGGGATTCGCGCTACTTCGCCCGGCACCCGAGACGCTACGTCAGCACTCCTGCTCTAAGCGCGCAGGCGCGCCTCACCACCCTGCTGCTCGGCATGGCGCCGGGCGCCATCCTGGTCGTCGCGATCCTGTACGGAGGGAGAAAGTACTTCCGGCGACGGGAGAAGCGGCCGGCCGGAAACATCGCCTGGATGACCTTCTTCGTCGTCCTGGTCGCCGGCCTGGTCATCTTGCGCTCGAAAACCGGCCTCGCCGGCTGGGCCATCGGCTACATCGCCGCGAAAGTCACAGCCGAGCTGTTCTTCGTCTTCCTGCCTTGGATCTCCGCACAGGAGAGGGCGCAAGAGGCCGCGGCGGCGCCTGAAACGCAAAGCGGCGGGCTCTCGCCCGCCGCCTAGGCCCAAATCAGGGAGCCCAAACCCGGCTAGTCGATCGAGTAGTCGATCAGCTCGACCGGCAGGCTGGAGAGGAGGGCGGCGTCGATTCCGCCCGGGGCGTTGATCGTCGCGTGGTTGGTCAGCGACGTGCTGAGCGCGGCGCCGATGCCTCCGGAGGTCGGGGCGAAAACGCGGATCTGGTTGGCCAGCGAATCCGACACGTAGAGCCGGTTGGCGCCGTCGAACGCCAGGTATTCGACCAGGGTGGTCGCGATGCCATTGTTGTTCGAGCCGACCAGCGTCAGCTGGCAGGAAGCGTTCACCGAAAATACGGTGAACTGGGTACCGAACCCGCCGAACGCGGCAAGGGTGCCGTCCGCCGAGATCGCGCCGTAGCGCGGACTGGTCGCGGCCGTTCCGGTGTTCGACACGGTGATCATTCCGCCCACGCTCACCGTAAAGCCCTGCACCGTGGTCGTACTGCCGGACCCGGCGATGCCGCAGTTGTTGCCGGCGATGCGCATGCCGCGGACGTTGGTGACCGTGATCGTGTTGACCGCCGTGGTGCCCGGCAGCCGAGTCCCGAGGATGGGCACGCAGCCGACGTTGTTCGTGTTCGTTCCGGTGACGCAGAGGTGGGTGCCCATGCCGGTGCCGATCACTTCCGCGTCACGCAGAAGGTCGAAGCCGGTCAAGGCGACTGTGCCGGCATTGGTCACCGTAATCGCGCCTCCGGCGGTGCACGACACCGTGAGGGTCACCACGTTCTGGGAGCCCGCCAGCGCGAGCGGCACGTAGAGCGCCCCGCCGTCCGGCGCCCAGGCGAGCGACTGGGTGCCGGCGCCGGTGGTGAACGGCGAGCCGGGGACCTGGGTGAGCACGCCGGTCGCGTTGACCACGTAGATCGAGACGTTGTTCGAGTTGTTGTGAGCCTGGGCGACCAGCGAGCAGCCCGGAGAGTTCGACTTGAACACCCTCACCTGGTTGAACGCGAGGGTCGTTGCGAGGCCGGTGGTGGAACCGGTGTTCGCGACCTCCGCGCCGTAGGTCATGGTCGGGCTGGTGAAGGAGGCGTTGATCAACGGGTCCGGATTGTCGTTCGAGCCCGCGTAGACCTGGGTCTGCTGGGCGGAGGCCGCCGAGCCGATCAGGATCGCCAGGGCCGCGGCCAGGGTTGCCCGGAGCGCGTTCATTGCGCACCTCCCGTGAGCGCCACGGTCAGAAGCGCCTCCGTTCCGGAGACCGAACCCTTGGCGGCGCCTTTGTCGGCGATCACCGTAATCCGGGTCGATGTGGTGGTGACGGTCACCCGACCTTGGGCGTCGGTCCGGCCGACCGCGTCCATCTCATCGGCGGAGATGAGAACCCGGGCGTCGGCGACCGGCGCTCCGCTTTGTTCAACGACGATCGTTACGGTTCGCGGCGCAGCAGCCAGAAGAGGCATCGCTAACGCCAACAAGGCCACGAAACAGAGGCCTAAGGCTCTGGCACTCATTGGACGGTCCTCCTATGAAAATCGCTGTCGGATGCTACGTAGAGGATTTGCGCGAGTCAAGAGGGCTTTTGGGGGAGGCCGCGGTCAGCTCCGGGCCGCCCGCGCGAGCGCGAGCAGCTCTTCGCCGATCACCGCCTGGCGCCAGCCGAGAAGCTCCCGGGGCAGGTGGGGCGGCTCGGCGCTTTCGACCGAACGGGAGAGGGCGGTGAGCGGCCGGCGCGAGGCGAGCACTTCGGGGGCGAGGCCGATCTCGGCCGCGCGCTGCCGGACGTGCTGGCGCAGCTTCTCTTCGAGCGCGTCGACCGCGGGGGCGGGCTTCTTGCGCTCGACCAGCGGCGGCAGGGCCGACTCGGGGAGGGCCGCCACCTCGCGGAGGATCGCGAGCCAACGCTCGCCGTCGCGCGCGATCAGCCCCGGATGGGCGCCGGGGATCTTGCCCAGCTCGGCCGGTTCTTTCGGCAGGCGCTTGGCCAGCTCCAGCAGCAGCTCTTCCTTGAGCACCATGTTGCGCGGCAGGTCGCGGCGCCGCGCCTCGCGCTCGCGCCAGGCGGCGAGGGCATGCACCGCGGCGAGGCCGCGGCGCTCGAAGCGGCCGGCCCCTTTGATCCGCCGGTAGGCCTCTTCCGGGTCCTCGTCGAACGTCGCTTCGAGCAGCGCCGCCGAGTCTTCGAGCGCCCATTCCCATCGCCCCTGGGCTTCCAGCTCGGCGCGCAGACTCTCGTACAGCGGCAGCAGGTAGACCACGTCGGCCGCGGCGTAGGTGAGCTGCGCCTCGGTGAGCGGGCGCGCCATCCAGTCGGTGCGGGTCTCCCCCTTGGCCAGCTCGACGCCCAACCGTTCCGAAACCAGCCGGCCGAAGCCGAGCCCCGCGCCGACGCCGGCCAAGGCCGCCGCCTCTTGGGTGTCGAGGATCGGCTGCGGAAACCGCCCGAGCGCGCGGAAAAAGATTTCGAGATCCTGGCTCGCCGAGTGGATCACTTTGAGCGTGCCGGGCGCGTCGAGCACTTCGGAGAGCGGCGAAAGGTCGCCCACGGCGACCGGATCGATCAGGGTGGCCAGCGTGCCGTCGCCCACCTGGATCAGGCCGAGACGCGGGAAGAACGTGCGCTCGCGCACGAATTCGGTGTCGATCGCGAGCACCGGGGCGCCGCGCCAGCGGACGATGGCACGGGCAAGGTCGGCGGGCCGGGCGACCAGCTCGAAGGACGTGGAAAGGGTCACGGTGGCGGCGATTGTAGCGCGCGGCGGCGGGCTCTCCGATCCACCGCGCCGGATCTCGATCCGGCGGGGACGACTCGCTGCCGGATAGGGACGAAGCGCGCGATTGGGGTCATCGACCGTGCCGTCCTGCGACGAACCGCCGTGCGTCGATTCATTTCCCTGAATCGCCCGTCCCTTTTCTCGGACGTCTAGATCCCTCCTTTCTTGGCGGAAAACCTTTATTTTCAACGGCTTTTCGCTTGCTCCCGGCGTTGGCACCCGCCTTGCGGAGAGAGCGGACATGGATCGCCACGAGCCAGCGCGCAGACCGGGCTTGCCCCCCGCGTCCCGCGTTGTCTCGGCGGCGTCCGCAGTACGCCCGCGGACCCTCTCCGCGGGCATCTCGTCCCTTCTCGGCCGCCGCTCGCCCCATGGCAAGCGGCGGTCCTCTTTCTCCCCTCCCACCTCGCGCCTATGATCTTGACCGACCGGAGCCCCAGGAGGAACGAATCATGCCCTTGACCGCTTTGATCGCCGACGACGAGCCTCTGGCCCGGCAACGCCTCGCGGATCTCCTTTGCGCCGAGGAGGACGTCGTGCTGATCGGCCAATGTTGCGACGGCGCCGAGGCCGTGGTGGCCCTGCGCGAGCTGGAGCCCGACGTCGTATTCCTCGACGTGCGAATGCCCGAGCTCGACGGTTTCGGCGTGATCGAAGAGATCGGCCCCGAGCGCATGCCCGCGGTCGTCTTCGTCACCGCCTACGACGAGCACGCCCTGCGCGCCTTCGAGGTCCATGCGATCGACTACCTGTTGAAGCCTTACGACCGCGAACGCTTCCGCGCCGCGCTCGGACGGGTGCGGGCGCAGGTCGAGCACCGCACGGTGGACGAGCTGCGCCGCCAGCTGGCGGCCCTCCTGGTGACCACTCAGACCGACCGCAAGCGGCCGGAGCGCCTGGTGGTGAAAACCGCCGGCCGGGTGCAGTTCCTGAAAGTCGATGACCTCGACTGGATCGACGCCGCCGGCAACTACGTGCGGCTGAACGCCCACGGCAAGAGCCACCTGCTGCGCGAAACCATGGCCGGCATCGAAGATCGCCTCGACCCCGGGCGCTTCGTGCGCATCCACCGCTCCGCGATCGTCAACCTCGATCGGGTCAAAGAGCTGGTCCCCGGCGTCCACGGCGACTACGAGGTGGTGCTTCAGACGGGCGCCCGCCTGCCGCTTTCCCGCAGTTGCCGCGAGCGGTTGGAAGTGGCTCTCGGCGCGACGTTGTAGGCCCCCCGTACCCCGGTGCCTCGTAGGGGCGGAGCTTGCCTCCGCCCGCGGGGGCAGGCAAGCTGCCCCCCTACACTCGCCCCCCCCCGAAACCGCCCTAAAAGAGCCGCTCTCCCCCTCGGAGAGCGCTCTCGATAGACTGCTGGGACGAAAACCCGTGCGAGGGGACGAAACGACGGTGCCTCGGGACCGGGGGCCGCCATCCGTTTCGAGGGCGCGGGTATCATCCGAAGGGCGGCTTTTCATGCTCAATTTTCCTTTGTGTCGCACGGCGTGGGCTGCGCTTCTGGTCGTCGGATGCACCGCGACGACCGCCGCAGCCCAGCAGGCCGGAAGTCTCGACGGTTTCGTTTTGACCGCCGATGGCAATCCTTTGCCCGGAGTGATCGTCACCCTCTCCGGTCGAAGCGCCAGCTATCGGCAGGTGAGCGACGGGCGGGGCGCCATCGGCATTCTCGGGATGGAACCGGGAAATTACTCGCTGCGGGCGGTCCACGACGGCTACCAGCCGGCGAGCTATCCGACGGTCGAAATCCTGGTCGGCCGCACCACGTCGCTCCAGATCAAGATGAGCGCGGTCCCGGGCGAGACGCTCGTGGTCACCTCGGAGCCGCCGCTGCTCGCGTCGCGGCCGGAGGCGCAGGGCATCCGCCTGGGCTCCTTCGAGCTCGACTCGATCCCGACCACCCGCGACCCCTGGGCGGTGATCGCACAAGCGCCCGGCGTGATCCTGGACACGGTGAACGCCGGGGGCAACAAGACCAATCTGCAGCCGACCTTCGTCGGCGGCGGCGCCGGCCGGGCGCAGAACAACTTCGTGCTCGACGGCGTCCAGGTGACCGACATGACCGCCGCGGGCACCTCGCCGCTCTCCTACGATTTCGACCAGATCGAAGAGGCGCGGGTGACGCTCGGCGGCCCGGACGCCGCGGCGCCGAGCTCCGGCGTGCTGGTCGATCTGGTGACCAAGCGCGGCACCAGCGTCTGGCGCGGCTCGGCGCGCGATTTCACGACCAACGAAAGGTGGCAATCCGCACCGCGCCAGTCCTCGATCGTGCGGCCGGCCGAGCCGGGTCCGCTCGATCCGCGCGATGTGCCGCCGCGGAGAGGCAGCCCGGGCGGCCAACGATTCGATTCGTTCTCGACCACGGACAACCCCTCAGGGGGGATCGAACCGCCCTCCTTGACCGCGGACTCCCCGCCGCGCTCTCTCGCCGCGGCCGCCACCGGCGTGCCGGCGAACGGGGAGTCTCTGGAGGTCGGTCGGATCAAGGGGATCGACGACTACGGCCTCGAAATGGGAGGCCCGCTGATCTCCGAGCGCCTGTTCGGCTGGTTCTCCTACGGCGCCACCAACGCCCGCCAGATCGCCGTCGGCGGCTCGCTCG
>DATMZU010000211.1:0-8992 GCA_035607435.1 Thermoanaerobaculia bacterium
ACGGCATCGGCGATCGCCTGCACCTGGCGCTCGTTCGTGCCGCCGCAGACCACGAAGTATTCCGTGAAGTCGGAGACCTTGCCCAGGTGAAGCACGCGCAGATCGACCGCCTGGCGCCCATCGGCGGCGGCTACGGCGGTACGCACTCGGTCCGTGGTGGAGAGAACGGGGAGGGGAGCGGTCTTTGTTTCGGTCGTCATCGATAGAGGCGATACTTGTGAATGTAGTCTAGCACCAAGGGGGGTAGAGCGGAGAGCGGTGGTTGCTCCCCGCGGGCGAAAAGATCGCGCAGCTCGGTCGAGGAGAGATCGACCGTCCGATCCGCGAGGATCTGCGCGCGGCCCGACTGCAGCAGCTCGGCGAGCGCCGGGGAGAGCGCCTCGGCTCGCAGTTCCGATCCGGGTCGTGCGAGGACGATCAGCCGGGCGGAGGCGGCGATCTCGCGCCAGCGCCACCAGGCTTCCAGCTCCAGGAACGAATCGCCGCCGATCAGCAGATGAAGCTCGGCGTCGGGGTAGGCGCGGCGGAAATGCTCCAGCGAATCGATCGTATACGCCGGGCGGCCGAAGGTCAGCTCGAACGGCGACGCGTAAAGCCCGTCCTCGGACAGCAGCGCCAGCTCGACCATCGCGTAGCGGGCGAGCGCGGGAGCGAGCTTCCGGCCCGGCTTGTGCGGCGGCTGGGCGGTGGGCAGGTAGATCACCCGCTCCAGGCCGAGCGCCTGTCGCGCCGCGCGCACGGTTTCGACGTGGCCGGCGTGGATCGGATCGAAGCTGCCGCCGAACAGGCCGATCTTCATGGCTCAGTCTTCATCGATCGACTTCGGCGGAGGGCTCCCGTACTCCTCGGAGCCGCCGGCCGGTCTCGCGGCGACCGGTTCGCGGACCTTGGTCTCGGAAAGGTGCTTCGCGAGCGTCTGGATCAACGGCCGGATACCCGCGCCGGTAGCCGAGCTGATTTCGAAATATGGGACGCCCCGCTCGGCGGCGGCGGCTTCGAGCTCGGCGCGGCGCTCAGGAAGGCCTGAGTCCGCCTTGCTGCCGATCAGGAAGCGCGGGCGCTCCAGCAGCTCGGGGTTGAACGCCGCGAGCTCGCGCTCGACGACATCGAGATCCGCCAAGGCGCTTCCTTCCGCCGACAGATCGACCAGATGGACGAGCGCCCGGCAGCGATCGACGTGGCGAAGGAACTGGAGCCCCAAACCGGCCCCTTCCGAGGCGCCCGCGATCAAGCCGGGCAGGTCGGCGATCACGAACGGCTCGGTTTCGAGGCCGAGGGCGACGACGCCGAGCTGCGGAACGAGCGTGGTGAACGGATAGTCGGCGATCTTCGGCCGGGCCGCGGAGATCACGCTGATCAGGGTCGATTTTCCGGCGTTCGGCAGGCCGACCACCCCGGCGTCCGCGAGCAGCTTGAGCTCCAGGCGCAGGCGGAGATCTTCCCCTTCGGTTCCCGGATCGGCCCGCCGCGGTGCCTGGTCGGTCGCCGTGGCGAAACGCGCGTTGCCTTTGCCGCCCCGGCCCCCCGCCGCCACCCGCAGGCGCTCGCCGTGGCGCAGCACTTCGCCCACCAGCTCGCCGGTTTCGCGGTCGTAGACCTGGGTGCCGAGGGGAACTTCGATCTCCAGATCGCCGCCGGTCTTGCCGGTCTTGTTCTGCCCTTCGCCGTGGCGGCCGCGCTGGGCCGCGAACTGGGCCACGAAGCTCAGGTGGAAGAGAGTGTTCTTCGCCTCGTCGCCGACCAGGAAGACCGAGCCGCCATGTCCGCCGTCGCCGCCGGACGGACCGCCCTTCGGCACGAACTTCTCCCGCCGGAAGGCCAGACAGCCATTCCCGCCGCGTCCGCCAAGGACGTGGATCGAGCACTCATCGACAAAGATCAAGGCGGGTTTCTGGGGTCGTGCGGAAGGTTTACCGGAGAAAACCAAGGCGGCGGGCTTGGGGACGAGCCCCGCGCCGCGCCGGTTCGTGGTTCTGCTACTCGCCTGTGGCGTTTTCGGACGCCGTCTCGGCCGCGGCGGCAACGACGTGGACGAACCGGCCGTGCCGGCCCCGGTCCTGAAACTTGACCACGCCGCCGATCTTGGCGAACAGCGTATCGTCCTTGCCGCGGCCGACGTTGGTGCCGGGAAAGAACTTGGTTCCCCGCTGGCGGACGATGATCGAACCGCCGGTCACCTGCTCGCCGCCGAAGCGCTTGATTCCTAGGTACTGGGGGTTCGAGTCGCGACCGTTGCGAGTCGAGCCCTGTCCTTTTTTATGCGCCATGACACCTTCTCCTGTGCTGCAACTTAGGTCTAGCTGTTGTCCGGGAGGTCGATGCCGTCGATCCGGATTCGCAACAGGTTCTGGCGATGACCGTTGGTCCGCCGATACCCCTTGCGCCGCTTCGACTTGAAGACCCGGATCTTCGGTCTTTGGATTTGACCGAGGAGAGAGGCGCGAACTTTGGCTCTGACGACGGTCGGCTGTCCCATTTGGACACTGGCATCGCCCGATACCATCAAGACCCGATCGAGCTCGAGGGTGTCGCCCTCGGCTCCGGTCAACTCGACCTCAACCACGTCGCCCGGGGCGACGCGGTACTGCTTACCGCCGCTTTCGATCACCGCATACATAGTAGGGAACTCCCATTGCGCCTCGGGGGACGCGCGTGGACGGCGGAACGTATCACGGGGTGCGGAGAACGGTCAACGGGGATATTCTCACCCTCATGGACATCCCCGATTACATGATGTGCCTGGAGTGCGGCAGCCCCTGCTACGTCTTCGAGTTCGAGGGAGGGCGGATCGTCGAGGCGGTCTGCCCGGCGTGCGGCAACGAGGAGTTGCCGCTTTTCGTCACCCCGGAGGAGTTCGAAGAGCAGACGACGGGGGGGTGAGCGCGCGACCCCCGCTGGCACCGCCGAACCTCGTCGCGGGCGTCGGAGCGATTTCCGCGGCGGGTACGGCGAGCGGCAGCAGCACGCTCACGGTCGTTCCCGGGTTGGGCTCGCCCGGCCGGCTGTCGATCCGCACCGAGCCGCCGTGCGCCTTGGCGATCCGATCGACGATCGCGAGGCCCAAGCCGGTCCCCCCTTTGCGCGTCGAGTAGAAGAGGTCGAAGATCTTCGGCAGCTCGTCGGCCGGAATGCCGATGCCATTGTCGGTGACCGCGATTTTCACCTGCCGTCCGTCCGTCCGCTCCGATCGGCCTCCGGAGGCACGCTCGACCAAATCGACGGCGAGCCCGAGGACCGGCCGTCGAGGCAGATCTTCGGTAGCCCCCAGGGCGTTCTGCGCGAGGTTCAGCAGCAGCTGGGTCATCTGGCCCGCGTCGACGCGGATGAGGGCGCCGCCCGAACGATCCTCCACCCGCACCTGGGCTCCCCGGCGTTGGATCTCGCCGCCGAGGATCTCCACCACCTTTTCGCACAGGGCGACCGCCGGCATCTCGGTCCGATCGAGCGCGCGCGGTTTCGCATAGGAAAGGAAGTCGGTCACCAGGCGCTCCAGCCGGCCGATCTCGGAACGGGTGATCGCGAGCAGGCGTTTGCCCGTGGACGCCGAGGATCGGTCGTCGATCTCCTCCTCCAGCATCTGCATGTTGAGATTGAGCGAATTGAGCGGGTTGCGGATCTCGTGGGCGAGGCCCGAGGCGAGCGTGCCGATGTAGGCGAGTCGTTCGGCTTCCGCGGCCTGGATCTCCAGCTTGCGGGCGCGCCGCAGGAGGGTGAGGATGATCGCGTAAGCCGAGCCGATCAGGAGGATCGTGAGCGCGCTGATCAAGCCGGTCTGGCGAATCAGCTCGGAGCGCAGCGAGCTGGTCCGCTTCGCCAGCTCGCTCTGGGAAATGCCGATCTCGATCACCCCGAGCGAGCCGATCGGCACCCGCACGTTCGGCGCGTCGGCCGAGCCGGGAGAAGTGGGCGGGGTCACCGGCGATTCGAAACGGCGTTCGGTGACCCGCCGACGCGGCGCTCCGCGCGGCAGCTCGGCCGAGCCGACGAGCGGTCCGCGTGGATCGAACAGCTGGGTGTGCCGCTGGTCGCGGAGCACTAGGACGCCGTTCTTGTCGCGAATCTCGACCGTGCGAACGATGTCGCGCCGCGCCAGGATCGAATCGATGTAGGTCTGGGTCTCCTGCTCGACCGCGACGGCGGTGAACAGGTTCTTGTGGATCTCGGCGTTCTTGGCGATCTGCTGGGCCAGATTTTCCGCCTCGGTGCGGGTTTCGACCAGCGCGCGCTGGATTTCCCGTTCGGAGAGCGAGCGGAACATCAGCCAGCCGAACAGGGCGATGTCGAGGAGCAGGAAGATCCCGAAGGCCACGGTGGCCAGCAACAGACGGCGTGAGGTGAGCGAGGCGGGGACCTTCGTCATCTAAATAAGGATAGCACCCGCCGGCCAGAGGCTGCGTAATGGAAATATGCTGACGATCAGCTCATGATCTGGGAATAGGAGCGCTAGATATGAGTGTTTGAGGATCATGAATGCGCCGATCGGCCTAAGAAAGCCTCGGCGCACCAAACCATGACCCCCAAGGAGGATGCCATGCAGAGATCTCTCAGTCGTTGGGTGCCTGCCGACCTGGCCCGGACGCGTTTCAACCGTGTATTGGAGGACGCTTTCGGCGACCTCTTCTCGCCCGTCGTCCGGGGCGAGGAAGTGTCGAATCGCAACTGGCTGCCGGCCGTGGACGTCGCGGAGACCCCCGACGGCCTCTCCCTCTACGCCGAGCTGCCGGGCCTCACCCGCGAGGACGTGGACATCACGCTCGAAAACAACGTGCTGACGGTCCGCGGCGAGCGCAAGTTCGAGAAGGACGTGAAGGAAGAGAACTTCCATCGGATCGAGCGCTCCTACGGTGCGTTCTCGCGCTCGTTCACCCTGCCGACCAACGTCAAGAGTGACGCGGTCGAGGCGACCTTCAAGGACGGCGTGCTGACCGTCCGCATTCCGAAGGCCGAAGAGGCGAAGTCGCGGAAGATCGCGATCGCCTGACCGGTCTTCGTTTTCATAGTTGGAGCCCCTCCGGTCGGTCGGCTTGGCCGGAGGGGCATTTTGCCCTTCCCAGTCTGCTAGCATGCCCGCCGGATCGCTACCCCCTTCCGGAGTTGCTCGGGCTCGCCATGAAGAAGAATCCAATGTTTTTCTCTGGGCTTCGGCGCGCGGCGGTCTCGCTCGCCCTTTCGGCGTTGGTCCTCTCCCTGGCCTATTGCCGTCGCACGGAAGAGGCGTCGAATGCGCCGCGGAGCGCCACGCCGCAAAGGGGCGGCACCGTCGCCATCGCCTGGGGCACCGACATCGCCGGGGTCAACGAGCTGATCGTGCCCTCGACCAACGCCACGAACGACGTCCTTTTCCAGCTGTTCGACCATCTGGTCGAAGAACAGCCGGATTTCACCGAGCACGCTCCGACCATGGCGCCGCAGCTCGCCCGTACGTGGGAGTGGTCGGAGGACCGCAAGACGCTCACGTTCCACCTTGACGAAAAAGCGGTCTGGAGCGACGGCGTGCCGGTCACCGCCGAGGATGTCCGCTTTTCCTGGCAGGCGCAGAGCAGCCCGGAGGTCGCCTACAGCGACGCCAACTCGAAGCGGTTCATCACGGACGTCGAAGCGGTCGATCCGCACACCGCGCGGTTCCATTTTTCCCGCGCTTACGCCAAGCAGCTGCTCGACGCCAACGAAGGGGTGATCCTGCCCAAGCACACCTGGTCGGCCCTCCCGTTCGGCGAGTGGCGCAAGGGGGGGGACTGGTTCCGCGATCACTTGGTCACCAGCGGTCCGTTCCGGCTCGCCTCCTGGAAACCGCAGCAGGAGATCGTCCTGACCAGAAACGAGCGCTACTTCCAGGCCGGGCGCCCGCGGCTCGATCGCGCGGTCCTGCGCATCGTCCCCGAAGCTTCGAGCCAGGTCGCCCAGCTGCTCGCCAAGGAAGTCGATTTCGCGACCAACATGCAGCCGACCGACGCCCCGCGAATCCAAGCCGACCCGCGGCTGGAGCTGAGGGCGATCCCGTTCCGCAATTTCGTCTACGCCGCCTGGAACAATCAGCGTGAGCCATTTAACGACCCGGACATCCGGCGCGCGCTCACCCTAGCGATCGATCGCCAGAAGATGGTGGACACGCTCTGGGGTCCCTATGCCAAGGTTGCGGTCTCGCCGATCCTGTCGTTCGTTTGGGCGCACGACAAATCGATCGAGGCCCTCCCCTACGATCCGACGGAGGCGCGGAAGATCCTCGCCGCCAAAGGCTTCCGGGACGCCGACGGCGACGGCGTGGTCGAGCGCAACGGCAAGCCGTTTCGCTTGGACCTGACGACCAACGCGGGCAATCAACAGCGGATCGACGCGACCGTGATGATCCAGGCCCAGCTCAAAAACGTCGGAATCGCCGCGGCGCCGGGAATCGTCGAGTTCAATGCCCTGATGGCCAAGCTCGACGAGGGGAACTACGACTGCGTGGTCCTGGGTGTCGGAATGGACACCAGCCTCGACCTGACCACCTTCCTGCACAGCCGCTCGATCGGCGTCGATAACGGCAACAACCTGGCGCGCTACTCGAACCCGGCGGTGGACCGCCTGATCGAAGAGGCCGCCGGCCAGCGCGACATCGAGGCGACCGTGCCGCTGGTCCGCCGGATCGAAAAGATCTGGCAGGCCGATCAGCCGGCCACGCTGCTGTGGGAGTCGAAGCGGTTGATGGGGATGAACCGGCGTCTGCGCGATGCCCAGCCCAGCCCGATCTACATGCTCTGGAACCTGCGCGACTGGTGGGTCGAGCCGGAGCCGGCCGCCGCTCCGTGACCTCGTTCCTCCTACGCCGGCTCGGCGCCTCGGTTCTTCTGCTCTGGCTCGTACTCTCGGCCGTTTTTTTCATCGCCCACGCGACGCCCGGCGACCCCTCCGGCCTGATCGAGGATTCGCGGATGACCGCCGCGCAACGGGCGAATTTACGCCGGATGTATGGTCTCGACCGGCCCCTGGTCGAGCAGTACGTGCTCTGGCTCGGGGCGGCGGCCCGGGGCGACTGGGGCATCTCGATGGTGCAGAACCGCCCGGTGGCCCGAATCCTGGGCGGCGCGATCCTGCCCACCCTCGCGCTCGCCACGTCCGCGCTCGCGGTTCAGCTCGGCGTAGGCTTCCTGTTGGGCATCGCCGGGGCGCTCCGCCGCGACCGGCCGCTCGACCATGTCCTGCGGCTTCTTTCGCTGGTGTTCTTTTCTTTGCCGGTGTTTTGGCTCAGCCTGATGGCGATCCTGCTGTTCGCGGTCCATTGGCCGATCTTTCCGGCCGGCGGCATGCGCTCGATCGGCGCGGAGTCGCTGCCGTTCTGGGCTCAAGCGCGCGACCTGATTGCGCATCTGGTCCTGCCCGCCTCGGTGCTCGGCCTCGCTTTGTCGGGTTTTCTCGCCCGTTACGTCCGCGGCAGCCTGTTGGAGGCGCTCGGCCAGGAGCACATCCGGATGGCGCGGGCGCGCGGGCTCTCCGAGCGGCGGATCCTCGGGGTCCATGCCCTGCGCTATGCGCTCTCGCCGGTGATCCAGGTTCTGGCGCTGTCGATTCCGGCGCTGCTTTCCGGCTCGCTGATCACCGAGGTGGTCTTCTCCTGGCCGGGGCTCGGCCGGGTCGGATTCGACGCCGTGATCGGACGCGACTATCCGGTGATCCTCGCGACCACCGCGTTTGCGGCGGTCCTGGTGATCGTCTTCAACCTGATCGCCGACCTGGCACACGCCGTGGTCGATCCGCGGGTGCGCGACGCCCAAACGGCGCAGACGGCGGCCTGAGATGAATCGAAACTTGAGCGGCACACTGCGCGGCGGCCTGGCGCTGGTCGGAGTGATCGGCGCGGTGGCGCTCGGCGCGCCTTGGCTTGCGCCCTACGATCCGAACGAGCAGCTCGACTCCGCCGCCGCCGTGTCGAAGCCGCCGGGAACCCGCCTCGCCGCGATCCATCGCGCGGACGGCACCTGGCTGCTCGCCGAGAGCGTGCGCCGGACCGCCGAAGGGCTCGAAGCGGTGCGCCGCGGGGAGCCCCTCCGGTTCGCCGCATCGGAGGTCCTGAACCTGACCGCCGAAGGGGTCGCCGACGAACGGCTGTTCCGGCTGGGCAGCGATCGATTCGGCCGCGATCTGCTCTCCCGGTTGATCTACGGCGCGCGGGTCTCATCGGTGATCGCCACGTTGACCACGGCTCTCGCGCTCACTCTGGGGCTCGCGGTCGGCTCGCTCGCCGCGCTCGGCGGGGGTGTCCTCGACGGGATCCTGATGCGCATCGTCGATGCCCTGCTCGCCTTTCCCGACCTGTTCCTTCTGGTGGCGCTCGCCGCCCTGTTTCGCCCCAGCGATGCGCTGGTGGTCGTAGTCCTGGCGGCCGCGAGCTGGATGGGGGTGGCACGGGTCGCGCGGGCGCAGATGCTGGCCTTGAAGGACCGAGAGTTCGTGCTCGCCGCGCGCGGCATGGGGCGCGGCTGGCTGGGCATCTGGTGGGATCACCTGCTGCCCAATGCACTCGGGCCGATTCTGGTCCAGGCCGCGCTGCTCGCCGGCGCGACGATCCTGGCCGAGGCGGTGCTCTCGTTCCTCGGCCTGGGCATCCAGCCGCCGCGCGCGAGCTGGGGCAACATGATCGCCGAAGGGCAGAACCTGCTCTCCTCCGCCTGGTGGATCGCCACGTTCCCCGGAATCGCGATCTGTCTCGCGGTCGTTTCCCTGCACCTGGTGGGCGACGGCCTGCGCGACCGGTTCGATCCGCGCCTTCGCACGACCGCCGACGGCTGAGCTCCTCCGGCATGCTGACGCGCGATTTCGACTACGACCTGCCCGAGGGGGCGATCGCCGAACGCCCCGCGCCCCGGGGGGAGAGCCGCCTGCTGGTCCTCGATCGCACCGAAGCCGAGCGCCACGCCCGGGTCCGCGATCTGCCGCGCCTGCTGCGCCCGGGCGATCTCGTGGTGGTCAACGACACCCGCGTGATCCCGGCGCGCCTGTTCGCCCAGCGCGCGGA
>DATMZU010000240.1:0-6786 GCA_035607435.1 Thermoanaerobaculia bacterium
GAAGCGGGCGTTCATCACCACCGCGCACCGGGGCCAGAACTTGCCCTTCGATCCCCAGCTCACGACCCCGGGCGTCGGACGCGCGGACGTCTGGGTGTTCGACGCGGAGAGCCTCGGCAGCGCCCTGGGCGGCACGCCGCTTTCGATCGTCACCCTGTTTACCGACACTCCGCGCGCCCTCGCGGTGACTCCCGACGGCAGCCGGGTGTATGCCGCCGGTTTCCACACCGGCAACCGCACCACCATCGTCGCCGAAACCTCGCTGCCGGACGGCTTCGGTCCGGACGGCGGCGCGGGACCGACCACCAACTTCGAAGGCCGCCCCGCGCCCGAAACCGGGGCGATCGTCAAGTGGAACGGCGCTCACTGGGTGGATTCGCTCGGCCGGCCTCGCGATCAGTACGTGCGATTCGCGTTGCCCGACAAGGACGTGTTCGTGCTCGACGCCATGGCCAATCCGCCGCGTCAGGTCGCGGGGGCGAGCGGCTTCTTTCAGGGCGTCGGCACCATCCTCTACACGATGACGGTCAACCCGGTGAACGGCAAGCTCTACGTCGCCAACACTGACGCGAACAACACCGATCGGTTCGAAGGCCCCGGCACCTTCGCCGGGCACAGCCTGCGCGGCCACCTGCACGAAAGCCGGATCACGGTCATTTCCCCAGGGACCCCCGGGGGCGCCGTGGCCCCTAGGCATCTCAACAAGCACGTCAATTTCAACAGCTGCTGCGCGCCGTCCCCGAACGCCGAAAGCGCCAAGTCCCTCGCCTTGCCGCAGGGCATGGCCGTGACCAAAAACGGCGCGACGCTCTACGTCGCCGCCTTGGGCTCCGACCAGGTCGGAATCTTCTCCACCGCCCAACTCGAAAACAATACGTTCGTGCCGAGCGCCGCGAGCCACATCCCGGTTTCCGGCGGCGGCCCCACCGGCCTGATCCTCGACGAGGATCGCGGGCAGCTCTACGTGATGACGCGCTTCGACGACGGGATCTCGGTCCTCGACACGGCGACCAAGGCGGAGACGGCGCACGTCACGATGCACAACCCCGAGCCGGCGAGCATCGTGGCCGGCCGTCGCTTCCTCTATGACGCCAAGTTCTCGTCGAGCCACGGCGACTCCTCCTGCGCGAGCTGTCACGTGTTCGGCGATTTCGACAGCTTGTCCTGGGATCTCGGCAACCCGGACGAGCGGGTGATCGACAACCCCGGGCCGTTCAGCAGCACGCTGTTCAATCTGGTCACCGGCCAGCCGATGGAGCCGATCTTTCACCCGATGAAAGGTCCCATGGCGACGCAGAGCCTGCGCGGGATGGCCAACCACGGTCCGATGCATTGGCGCGGCGACCGCACCGGCGGCAACGACGCGCCGAGCGTTCAGCCGGACGGCGGCACCTTCGACGAGCGTGCGGCGTTCGCGAAGTTCAACGGCGCGTTTCCCGATCTGCTCGGACGCAGCACGGTCCTGTCGCAAGCGGACATGAAGGCGTTCACCGACTTCATCCTCCAGCTCACCTATCCGCCGAACCCGAACCGGCGGATCGACAACGTGCTCACCGCGGATCAGGACGCCGGGCGTCAGCTCTTCGACACGGTCAACTGCGGCATCCCGTCGGCTCCGGAATTCAACGGCGCCGTGCTCACCTGCGCCAGTTGCCACGCGATCGACCCGAACGCCAATCCCGGCACCGCGGCGCCCGGGTTCTTCGGCACCTCTGCCCTTTCGAGCTTCGACTTCAACCCGCAGCTGTTCAAGGCTCCCCACCTGCGCAACGCCTACCAGAAGATCGGAATGTTCGGCAATCCCGAGAACCCCGGATTCCTGGGCGGCGACAACGGTTTCAAGGGAGATCAGGTGCGCGGCTACGGGTTCTTGAACGACGGCAACGTCGATACGGTGTTCCGCTTCGTCCACGGGATCAGCTTCTCGGACGTCTTCAACGGTCCCGGCAGCAACAGCATCCCGGAAGGTCCGGCGGGCGAGGTCCAGCGGCACCAGCTCGAAGCGTTCATCCTCGCCTTCCCCACCAACCTGGCGCCGGCTGTGGGCCAGCAGGTCACGCAGAACGCCGCCAATTCCGCGGCGGTGGCCGCCCGCATCAACGTCCTGCGCCAGCGGGCGGAGGCGGGAGAGTGCGATCTCGTGGCGAAGGCCACGATCGACGACGAGGTCGGCTTCCTGTACGTGGGATCGGGCTCGTTCGAGACCGATGTTCGCAGCCTGCCGCCGATCCCCTCCACGGCGCTACGCGCACTCGCCGAGTTCGGCCACGCCGTGACCTACACCTGCGTCCCCCCCGGCTCCGGAACAAGAATCGGCGTGGACCGCGACGGGGACGGAGCCTGGGACGGCGACGAACGGCGCGCCCATACCGATCCGGAGGATCCGAACAGCCGGCCTTAAGAGGAAGCGCCAAGCCTATCGAAGAATCCTGGAAGCGACGGGCCGCGGCCCGTCGCTCCGACTCCTCGTCCGTGAGGTGGCCCCCTAAGGCGGACTCAACGCAGTGGCGGCGCGCACCCACTCCTCGGGATCGAGCGACCAAACGCTAAGACTGCCACCGTTCCCGAAGCCTCCAAGCCCCCACCCCAGGAAGTGGCGGTTGGCCTTGAGGACCGCCAGGGATCGCCCATCCGGGCTGATCGCCAGATGTCGAACGAAGAGGTTTCCCCCCAGCCCGGGGAGCTCGACCAGCACGCGCCACGTCGCGATATCCCAGATGAGCAGGGAATCATCCTCTCCGGTCGAGATCAACCAGCGCCCCTCGGGGTCGAAGCGCAGGATCGAAATCCCGCTGCGCGTCTTGTTCAGGACGCGCGGCGGCGCCGTTCCCGCGAGCGGCCCTACCGTGATCGTACCGTCGGCATAGCCAAGGGCCAGCTGGCCGTCGCGAGAGAGACTCAACGCTTGCGCCGTACCGAGCCTCGGGTCGCGCTGCCGGAGATGCCCCACGCCCTCCGGAAGGTCCCAGACGGCCATCTCGCCCGAGCCGTCGATCGCCACAAGCGCGCGGTCGTCGGCGGAGAACGCGAGGGCCTCGACGGGAGCCGCCAGGATTCCCGCCGAATCGAGTGCGCGACCGACGGCGCCTTGGTGCGAGAGATCGAAGAGCCAGAGATCCTTGGCAGCCTCCGAGGCGACCGCAAGATAGCGACCTCCGGGACTGAAGGTGGCGCGCTTCGGGGCGGCGCCGAGAGGTGGCGACAGCGCTTCGGCACCCTTCTCGCCGAGGGCGGCCAGGCGCACGACGCGGTCGTCGGGAGCCAGGGCACCCAGGGCGATAATCGTTCTGCTCGGTGAGAGCGCGAGGAAAGGTGCCTCTTCAAAGGCGCGGGGGATGGATCCAGGCGAGGCATCGAAGGCGTCCGCCTTGCGGCGCCAGGAGATGTCTCCGAACCGGCCGGCGCCGACGACGAGATCGGGTGTCGGGAAGACGATCGCCTCGGCGATCGAGGCCTGAACGTAGGGGGCGAGGACCCTCTCGATCGGCGACTTCCCGTCGGCGTCCCAGATGCGCACGTAGCCGTCCTGGCCGCCGGTGGCCAGGAGTTGGCCGCCGAGTCCAGCCAGAGTCGAACCTGCGCGATTCTCGACCTTGAAGGTGCGAGCGGCCGTCGGAGGGGCGTTACCGGGGCCGAGATCCCAGACGGTCACCGACCCTGCGTCGTTGAGGGCGGCGATGCTCTGGCCGACCTGCCGCATGGCGACGATGGCGGTTCGGGGATCGGAATCGAGGAGACGAAACCCGATGTAGTCCTCAAGGCCGCCGGCCGCCCCGATCAACGCGCGGGTCGATACGTCCCACACGGCGAACGTGCCGTCGCCGTGGCCGCTCAGCAGCTTCTGCTCGTCCTCGGTCAGCAGCAGACTGCGGGGACCCGCGTTGATGGTGCCGGCGACGGTGAACGGTTGCTCCACCGCAGCTTCCGCCGTGAGATCCCACTCGCTCAGCTCGGTCTGGTCGAGTCGGTCGTCCTCGCCATGGACTTCCCAGGCGACGAAAGCCCGTCGGCCGAGCCGATCGACGACGATGTCGCGAACGCGCCCGTTCGTCCGCCTCGCCAAGACGTCGAATCGGCCGCTCCCAAGGTCGAGGCGCGATAAGTCGCCGTTGGTGAGCCCCAGGATCGCCCGTTGGGTACCTGGTTCGAGGCGCCCGACGCCACAGCCACTGGAGGGATCGAGGCGATAGGAGTGGATGGGCTCGATGGGCGCATCTCCCGAGTCCGCCGGCAGTTGCCAGAACCGCAGCTCGTGGCCGCCCCCCGCGAGCAGTGCCGATCCATCGCGGTTCATGTCCATACAATCGACCGATTCGCCGTCAGAGATCGGGATTCGCCGTCGCAAGGCGCGGCGTTTCACGCTCCACAGCTCGATGGACGACCCGGTCGCGACGGCGAGCAGATCCGCGTCGGCGGCGTAGGCCAGGTGCTCGATAGCAGCGTCGCGCTTGGGCAATGAGCTGCGCCACCCGGAGTGTCGGACCAACGATGCGAGCAGCGCCGACAGAATGTCGGCGCGGGCGTTCGCGAGCTCCGGCTCGGAGGACCCGGGAAGAGAGGCGCGGGCCGCCTGGGTGAACCGGTTCCAGGCCGCGACGCTCTCCTGGACCGCCGCCTCCGGCTGCCGGTCGGCGTGGGAGAGAGCGGTGGCTGCCGCCTGTCGGAGGTCGGCTATGTCACCCAGTCGGTGGACCCGCGCGCGCTCGATGTTCTCGCGGACCGCGAAGGAAATGGCGCCGAGGGCGAGGGCGATAAAGAGTACCACCGCGCCCGCGAGCCAGCGCAGCCGCTTCGTCTCCTGTCGAGCGCGTTCGAATTGACCGCCCAGCTCGGCGACCAGCCCGGGACGGGGCGAACCGGAGCCGAGGGTTTGCGGCTCCTCGCGGAGGGTGAGGGTGGTCGGCCCGAGGAGGAGCGCGCCCACTCGATGAGCCTCGCCGCCGCCGCTCCCGGCTTCGTCGAACTCGATGGCGAAGATGCGCCGGCCGGTGCGACGGAAGAGCCGCACTTCGCGCGCTACGGCCTCGGATTGCGCCGCCGCCGGCGAGGCGACGACCACCAGGTACGAGGTGCGGGCAAGGGCCCAGGCCCCGATGCCCTTCCAATCGTCGCCCGTGACGTAGTCCTCGCTGTCGAGGAAAACCTCGAACCGCTTCTGCTCGAGACCGCGGCAGAGCTGTTGCGCGAAGGGCCTGGCGTCTTTCCAAGCATAGGCGATGAAGAAGTCGTAGCCGAAAAGCGCGCCGATGAGACGTTTGGCCAGGGAGCGCTTCGGTTTCGGATCGTCACTCGATGATCCTTGCGGATGGGCACCGGGCGCAAGTCCCCCGTGGGTGTCAATCGCAGGTCTCATCGCATGGGTAACGAGTAGCTCGCCGGATGAGACGGACGCGTCGAGTGGGTTTTCCGAAGGACTGGCGATCGGCGGATCGTATCGCAGTGCGCCGGTGGTCGAAGGACTGCCGATCAGGGCCGAGGCAGTTCAAGCGCGTGCCTTCTGTGCAAAACGTCCCACTATGCGAACCACAAAAGGCTTAGCCGGAGAGCCTTCGCCAACGGACCCGGCCGTCGCGTTGCTCGGGACGTGACGGCGAGTGCGATAAAGTGACCGGCTTATGGAATGGACCGAAGTTCACGAGCGGATCCTCAGCGGGGAGGACGAAAAGACCGAATTCAAGCTTTGGCCGGCCTTCCCGAAGAAAGTGGCGGAGGCGATATGCGCTCTGGCCAACTCGGCCGGTGGCCTTCTCGTCATCGGAGTCGATGATGCAGGAGAAATTCGGGGCGTCGAAGAGGACCCGGAAATAGTCCAGGAGAGGCTGACGAGCCTCCTCCAAACCGGGCTCAGCGCGCCGGTGCAGGCTCGGTTGGGGCATCAAACGGTGGGGACTTCCGAGGTCCATTGGGTCGAGGTCAGGCATTTGCAGAGACCGGAGCCGCTCCGCTATGGCGACCGGTTCTACGTTCGACGCGGGCGGGCCAGCGTCGAACCTTCCTCGGCGGAGCTTCAGGACCTGTTCAATCTCTTCGGTTTCATCCTCACAGAGGAGCAGATCGTTCCAGGGACCTTGCCGGGCGACCTGGATCTCGAGGTCTTCGATTCCTTCCTGCGGCGTCTGAGCCTCGATCTGGAGGAGGAGCCACGGCTGGACCGGTTGGACGATCTGCGCAATCGAGGAGCCGTGGCTCTCGACGACGGCGTTGCGCGCCTCACCCTGTATGGTCTCCTGTGCTTTGGCCGCCAGCCGCAATCGTTCCCGCCGACCCGTAGCGCCTGGGTGCAGCTCGCAGCCTACGCAGGGGAGGACCGCGCTTCGGAGGTTCTCTTGAGCGGCGAGGCCAAGGGGCGGGTGGACGAGCAGGTCGAGCGGTCCCTGGGGTGGCTCAAAAGCCTGGGCCTGCGCGAAGAATATGGGCCGATCGTCCGCACGGACCACCCGCTGCTCCCGCTCCGCGCGTTCCGGGAGGCGGTGGTCAATGCCGTGGTCCACCGCGACTACGCCGTACTCGGTTCGAAGGTCCTCATCGAAGTGTTTCGCGACCGGATCGACGTGACGAGCCCGGGCGTCTTGCCGAACCATACGACGGTTGCCAGCGCTCTGGCCGGTGGCCACCCACGGACGCGCAATGAGCTCATCGCCAATTACCTGATGGTGCGCGGCCTGATGGAGGTGCGGGGACGCGGGCTGCCGATCATCGCCCGCGAGATGCGCGAGTGGAACGGCACGGTCCCCGAGATGGTGTCCAGCGACGAGGGCCGGTTCGTGCGGCTGACGCTCAAGCTGG
>DATMZU010000259.1:0-4454 GCA_035607435.1 Thermoanaerobaculia bacterium
CCTTCGGCCACCGACTCGATAGCGTGGTCGCTCCGGCGCAGGAAACCGTCGAGCGAATCGAGCAGGAAGGCGACCACCTCGACGTTGCCGAGCAGGGAGGAAAGGCCATCGATCGTCTTTTTGTCGCCAAGCTTTTCGAGCAGACCGGAATCGACCAGCCGCTCGAATTCCGGCCGATCCGCCAGCTCGGCCATGCGCCGGCCCGCCCGCAGCATCTGGGGAATCTTCGCGACCAGCTCGCCACCCGCATCTTCGCCCGCCATGCGGCGCAGGTCGCCCATCCCCTGGGCGACGGAATCGGCGACCACCTCGGCACGGCGCAGAAACCCTTCGAGCGCCTCGGCGGCGAACACGATCACGTCCAGCCGGTCGAGCAGCTTGTTGAGCGAATCGACCGTCGCCGGCTCCGCAAGTCGCTCCTGCAGGCGCTCGTGAGGCGTGAGCGCTGTGCCGCCATCGACGCCTGTCGCCATGCGTTCCGTCCTCCCTACGACGCGCGGGTCTTCCCGAGCTTCGACTGTATACCCCCCACGCCTTGCGCAACCATGGCATAAGTTTGCCATTCAAAGGTCCCGGCAAATTTACCGGATAGAACTTAAAGGACTGCAAGGACCTAAAGGACTTCAAGGACCGCAAGGACGCCCCTCCCCCGGGCGGTGTGTCCCTGCAGTCCTTGCAGCCCTTTAGGTCCCTGAGGTCGCTTTCCCGCTAGAGTCGCCGGGATGCCCTCCGACGCCCCCATCCGCCACCGCCTCACCCTCGGAGGGATCGTCCAGGGGGTCGGGTTTCGCCCGTTCGTCTACTCCCTCGCCAAGCGTTACGGGCTGGCTGGCACGGTCCGCAACGTCGCGGGCGGCGTGGCGATCGAAATCGAAGGTCCGCCGGAAGAGGTCGCCGCGTTCGAGCGCGCGCTGACGTCCGAAGCGCCGCCGCTCGCCCTGATCGACGAGGTGGCGATCGAGCCTCTGCCGCCGGGCCAGGACACCGGCTTCACGATCGAAGCGAGCGACGCCGCGGCCCCCGCCACAATATCGACCCCGGTCTCGCCCGACGTCGCGGTCTGCGACGCCTGCCTTTCCGAGCTGTTCGATCCCGCGGACCGGCGCTTCCGCTACCCGTTCGTCAACTGCACGGACTGCGGCCCGCGCTTCACGATCATCGAAGCGCTCCCCTACGACCGGCCGCAAACCACCATGCGCGCGTTCGCCATGTGCCCGCTTTGCCAGGCCGAGTATGACGATCCGGCCAGCCGGCGGTTTCACGCCCAGCCGAACGCCTGCCCGGAGTGCGGGCCGACGCTTCGATTTGTGCCAGGCGGAAGCGACTTGCTCCAGCCCTCACCCCCGGGGGTGAGGACTGCTGCCCTCGAAGCCGCCGGCCGCGCGCTCGATTCAGGGCAGATCGTCGCGATCAAAGGAATCGGCGGTTTCCATCTCGCCTGCGACGCCACCTCGGACAGGGCGGTCGCCGAGCTGCGGCGGAGGAAAGGGCGCGGCGACAAGCCGTTCGCCGTGATGGTGCCGGCCCTCGACGCCGCGCGCCGTCTGGTCCGCCTCTCCGCCGAGGAGGAGCGCCTGCTCGCGAGCCGCGAGCGGCCGATCGTGCTCGTCGCCAAACGGGCGGCAGGAGAAGGCCCCGCCCTTTCGGACCTCGTGGCGCCCAGCCAGGCGACGCTCGGCTTGCTCCTTCCCTATTCGCCGCTCCACCACTTGCTTCTCACCGGGCGCGTGCTGGTCATGACCTCCGGCAACCGGAGCGAGGAACCAATCTGCCGGGACGACGACGAAGCGCTGGAGCGGCTGGGGGATCTCGCCGACGCGTTCCTCCTCCACGACCGCGAGATCCACGCGGTCTGCGACGACTCGGTGGTCCGCGTCTTCGCGGGGCGCGAGCTGCCGCTGCGCCGCTCGCGCGGCTACGCTCCCTATCCGCTCCGGCTCCCCCATCTGTCGCCGCCGCTGCTCGCGGTCGGCGCCGAGCTGAAAGCGACGTTCTGCCTGGCGCAGGACCGGCGCGCCTTTCTCTCTCAGCACATCGGCGACCTCGGCAACCTGGAGACGCTGACCGCGTTCGAGCGCATGGTCGATCATCTCTCCGGCCTGTTCCGCATCGAGCCGGAGCGGATCGCCTGCGATCTCCATCCCGATTACCTGGGGACCCGCTGGGCCGAGCGCCGGGCTGCCGAGCGCGGCCTACCTCTCTTTCGAGTACAGCACCACCACGGGCACATCGCCGCCGTGATGGCGGAGCACGGCCTGCCCGGCGACCGGCCGGTGCTCGGCGCGAGCTTCGACGGCACCGGCTATGGTCTCGACGGCGCGATCTGGGGAGGCGAGATCCTGCTCGCCGACTTTCGGAATGCCGAGCGGCTCGCCCACCTGCGCTACGCGCCGCTGCCGGGAGGAGACGCCGCCATCCGCCATCCGCGCCGGATGGCGCTCGCCCACCTCGCCGCCGCGGGGATCGACTGGCATCCGGACCTTCCCCCCGTCGCGGCGACGCCCGAGGGGGAACGGCGGATTCTCTCGCGCCAGCTCGCGACCGGCTTCGGCACCGTGCCCACCAGCAGCATGGGCCGCCTGTTCGACGCCGTGGCCGCCCTCGCCGGCCTGGCCCAGGAGTCGCGCTTCGAAGGGCAGGCCGCGATGGCGCTCGAAGCCGCGGCGGAAGGTTACGCGAGCGAAGGAGAGCCCTACCGCTTCGCCCTGCGCGACGAAGAGCACCTGTTGCTCGATCCGTCGCCCCTGCTCGCGGCCGTGGTGCGCGACCGCCTGCGGGGTGAAGACCCCGGCCGGATCGCCGCGCGGTTCCACGCCGCGGTCGCCGACGCATTGGTCGCCGCCTGCCTCCACGGCCGAAAGAAGACCGGCGTTTCGACCGTCGCCCTCTCCGGTGGCGTGTTCCAAAACGTGCGGCTGCTCCGTCTCGCGGTGGACGGCCTCGCTCGCGCGGGATTCGCAGTCATCACCCATTCCAAGGTGCCGCCCAACGACGGGGGCCTGGCGCTCGGGCAGGCGGTGATCGCAGGCGCTTGCCAAGAGTAGGATCGGGGCACCGGAGACCTCCATGCGCCGATCTTTTGCCTGCCTTTCTTTGCTGGCTCTTGCCGCGCTCTCCCTTTCGGCACAGGCTCCCGCCGACCGGCGCGCCGACAACCTGACCGCGCTCGCCCAGTTGCTCTCGGTGATCCGTTTCTTCCATCCGAGCGACGAAGCCGCCGCGGCCGATTGGAACCGCGTCGCGGTGGCCGCGCTCTCGACCCCCGCGGCGGTCGAAAACGCGCCCGACCCGCAAACGCTCGCCCGCTCGCTCGAAGATTTCTTCCGCCCGCTCGCGCCGACCGTGCGAGTTTTCCCCACCGGCGCACACCCGAAGCTGCCGGATGCGCTACGGCCCTCCGGATCGACTGAAAATTGGATCGTCGCCTGGCGACATTTCGGCGGCAAATTCGACGGGACCTCAAAGGCGTTCCGCAGCGAGCGGGTCAACAGCCAGGCCCCCCGGTTCGGCACGCTGCTGCAAGCGATCGCGCCCGGCGATCTCCAAGGCCGGCGCATCCGCCTGCGCGCCAGGGTACGCTCCGAGATTCGAGGCGACGGGCGGTTCCAGCTCGGGCTGCGCGTCGATCGGCCGAACGGTCAGCGCGGTTTCCTCAACAACATGGCCGACCGGCCGATCGTCGGCACCACCGACTGGCGCACCGTGGACCTCGAAGGGGAGGTCGCCCCGGACGCCGAGCGGATCGTCGTCCTCGCCGTTCTCTTGGGCCAAGGACGAGTCTGGCTCGACGAGGTCTCGCTCACGCCGCTCGAAGGCCGAACGAGCACCCAGCTCGCGAACGCCGCCTTCGACGAAGGAGAGCCCGGCACCGAACCCGCCGGCTGGGATTTCCCCTACGAGTCGATCGGCGCGGGCTATCACCTGGACCTCGAACGGGGCGCCGCCTGCTCGCTCGACGGCTGCGCCGTCATTTCGAGCGATCCCGTCGCCGCCCCCCGCTTCGGCCGCCCCGACCAGCCGCTCACGCTCGACCTCGGCGCGGGCGTCTCCGCCCTCGTGCCGATCGCCCTCTGGGGAGACGAGAAGGGAACGTTTCCTCACGCCTCCCCACCGCCCGCAACGCCCCCGTGGTCCGCGATCGATCCGGCGCCCGACGGTCGCGAGACGCGCATCGCCGCCCTGCTGCTCGGCTGGGGCAGCCTCGCCCACTTCCATCCGACCCTCGACCTCTCGGCCGAAGAGTGGGCCGCCGCTCTGCGAGCGAGCCTGCCGGAAGCCCTCGCCGCCGCCGCGACCGATCGAGAGGCGTTCCGCCGCGCGGTGCACCGGCTGCTGGTTCGGCTGCGCGATCCGGTCGCCAATGACGTCGTCCAACGCGACGATCCGCGCCTCGCCTGGCTGCCAATCGAATGGGAATGGATCGAGGGCCGGCTGGTCGTCACCCAGGTCTATCG
>DATMZU010000266.1:0-6091 GCA_035607435.1 Thermoanaerobaculia bacterium
TCCGCGCCCGCTTGTTCAAGATCTGGGGGGCGATGCAGGCGTGCGTCGCCCGGGGTTGCAGCGAGCACGGGGTGTTGCCGGGGAGTCTGCGGGTCAAACGCCGGGCCTCTCGGTTGTTTCAAGAGCTGACCAGCCGTCCCGAGGCCGCCCTTCAAGATCCGCTGACTCTCCTGGATTGGGTGAACCTCTACGCGCTCGCCGTGAACGAGGAAAACGCCGCGGGCGGCCGGGTGGTGACGGCGCCCACCAACGGCGCCGCGGGGATCATCCCGGCGGTCCTTCACTATTACCGTCGATTGACCCCGGGGGCGGACGACGAGGGGGTGATCCGCTTTCTGCTCACCGCGGCGGCGATCGGCATCCTCTATAAGGAGAACGCCTCGATCTCCGGCGCCGAGGTCGGCTGCCAGGGAGAGGTGGGCGTCGCCTGCTCGATGGCCGCGGCCGGTCTGGTCGCCGCGCTCGGCGGGCCGACGATTCAAGTCGAAAACGCCGCCGAGATCGGCATGGAGCACAATCTTGGGCTCACCTGCGATCCGGTCGGCGGTTTGGTGCAGATCCCCTGCATCGAGAGGAACGCCATGGGCGCGGTCAAGGCGATCAACGCCGCGCGCCTGGCCCAACGCGGCGACGGTTCGCATAAAGTGTCGCTCGACCGGGTGATCAAGACCATGCGCGAAACCGGCGCCGACATGAAGACCAAATACAAAGAAACCTCGCGCGGCGGGCTGGCCATCAACGTCATCGAATGTTGACTTGGCCGAGACCGCCGAGACGATCGTCAATTCAGGAGAGACCATGTACGCCAGCGAACGCCTGATCGCCGCCTTCAACGCCCAGATCGCCCACGAGATGGGCGCTTCGATCCAATACATCGCCTCGGCCGCCTATTTCGATTCCGCGGCGCTGCCGGAGCTCGCGAGCTTCTTCTACCGCCAGGCGGACGAGGAGCGGATGCACGCGATGAAATTCGTCAAGTTCGTGGTCGATGTCGGCGGCCGGGTGGACATCCCGGCGATCGCCAAGTCGAAGTGCGATTTCGCTTCCGCCGAGGAGGCCGCGCAGCTCGCCCTTCAGTGGGAAAAGCAGGTGACCCAGCAGATCTACGACCTGCTCGACATCGCGGTCGAAGACAAGAACCACATCGCCCGCCGCTTTCTCGATTGGTTCGTCGACGAGCAGCTCGAAGAGATGAGCTCGATGGGCAACCTGCTCCAGGTGATCCAGCGCGCCGGCACCGATCGCCTGCTCTCGGTCGAGAATTTCCTCTCGCGCGAGGGCGGCAAGCCGAACCCCGGCGGCGCATAAAGCGGGATAGGGGCGGCCCCCCGTGGCCCGCCCTGGATCGGCATGAAACGTCGGACGCGGTCCGGGCGCTATTCGTACCGTAGCGCCTGGACCGGATTGACCCGGGTCGCCCGGGCCCCCGGGACGCTGCCCGCCACCAGGGCGACCCCGAGCAGGATGCCGATCGCGACCGCCAGCGTCGCCGGGTCGGTCGGAGAAAGGCCATAGAGCCGGCTTTCGATCGCGCGCGTCACGGCGAGCGCCGCCGGCAGGCCGACGGCGGTTCCCGCGAGCGCCAAGAGCAGGGTTTCGCGCAGGACCATCCAGAGGACTTTCACGCGCTGAGCGCCCAGCGCCATGCGCAGGCCCAGCTCGTGGGTGCGGCGGGCGATGGCGTAGGAGACCACGCCGTATAGACCGATCGCCGCGAGCACCAGGCCGAGCAGGCCGAAGATCGCGGAGAGGCGGGCGATCAGACGTTCGTCCTGGACCTGATCCCCCAGCGAGGAGGACAGCGGCGCCAAATCTTCGAGCGGCACGTCCGGGTAGGCCGCGAGGAGCATTTTCTTCACCGGCTCCTTGAGCGCATCGGGGCGCGCGGTGCGGATCTCCAGGTTCAACCGCGAGGGCGGCCGCTCCGATTGAAGCATCGAGGTGAAGAATCGAGGGGGAACCGCGCCGCGCAGTTCGTGATCGCGCGAGTCGCCCGCAACGCCCACGATTTCGTAGATCGTATCGGGGGCGCCCTTCTCGTCGAGGACCGAGATGTGCCGGCCGATGGGGTTCTTGCCCTTGAGGAAGGTCTCGACCAGCGCCCGGTTGACCACCGCGATCGGCGCGCCCCCTTGGCGATCGGCGGCCGTGATGTCGCGCCCGGCCTGGAGCGGGATGCCGACCACTTCGAAATAGCCCGGCGCCACCGCGTCCGACGCCACGTCGGGGTTGCCTTCCCCGCCCGCCGAATAGCCTTCGATCGAGACGGTCTGCTCGGACTCCGTGCCGCTGAACAGGCCGTTTTCCGATGCGGTCACCGCCGTCACCCCGGGCACCGCTTTCACCTTCTCGAACAGGTCGGCGGTAAAAGACTCGATGCGCTCGGGCGAGATGCCGCCGCCGATCGGATCGAGACCCGCCATCAGCAGACCTTCGCGCCGGTAGCCGAGATCGAGGCGTTCGAGATTCTGGAGCGTCCGCACGAACAGGCCGGCTCCCACCAGCAAAAGGAGCGAGAGGGCGAACTGTGCGATCACCAGCAGCTTGCCGAGCGGCCAGCGGTTGCCGGAGCCGCCCGCCAAAGAGCGCGAGCTTTCCTTGAGCGTCGGGGCCAGCTCGACGCGGGTCGCGGTGAGCGCCGGCGCGAGACCGAAGACGACCGCCGTGATCAGCGCCAGAGAAGCGGTGAAGGCGAGAACCGACAGATCGGGGTGAAGGTCGAGCGCGCTTGATGGACCCGCGACCAAACGGACCAGCGCGGTGTCGGCCCAGAAAGCGGTCGCCAGCCCGAGCGCTCCGCCGATCACCGCGAGCACGAAGCTCTCGGTGAGCAGTTGGCGCACCAGTCGTCCGCGCCCCGCGCCGAGGGCGAGGCGGACGCCGATCTCCTTCTTGCGCCCGGTGGCCCGTTCGAGCAGCAGGTTCGCGACGTTGGCCGAGGCGACCAGCAGCACCACGGCGACGATCGCGAGCAGGGTGAACAGGGAGCTGCCGAACTGCGTTCGCAGGCGCGAGAAACCGTTGGCCCCGGGGGTCACCGACACCTGCGCGCGGTTCAGCTCGGCGGCGTCTTCGGCGGGGACCAGCCTCGGCGGCTGGGCGGCGAGCAGTCGATGGAACAGACCCTGAATCTCGGTGCGCGCGGCGGCGAGACTCACCCCCGGCCGGGTGCGACCCATCAGCAGCAACCAGCTGATCTCCGGATGCGTACCGAACGAGCGGCCGGGGTTGATCTGCTCCTGCATCGAAATCGGAATCCAAATCTCGTTCGCGAGACCGACGATCTCGCCGGTAAATCCCGGACGCGCGATCCCGACGATGGTGAACGGCGAGCCGTTGAGAGTGATCTTTCGGCCGAGCGCATGCGGATCGGACTCCAGCCGCCGCCGCCAGAAATCGTGGCTCACGACGACGTAGGGAGACGCCCCCGGCGTCTGGTCGTCCGCGTCGGTCAAGGTTCTACCTTGGAAAGCCGGTACGCCGAGGACCGAGAAGTAATTGCCCGAGACCAGCCGACCCCGCGCGAAAGCGGACGGATTGCTCGCATCGACGGGAGCCGCGCTCGCTTCGCCACCCAGCCCGATCAATAGGCGCCCGGAGCGGCCGGAGGCCAAGATTCCCGTAAACGACTGGCTCTGCGCCCGAAGGTCGCGGTACATCGGAACCGAGAAAATGTCGGCCCGCAGGCTGCCGCTCGACACCGAGCCGATCAGCGACCCATCCCCGATCACCACCAGAGAGCTCGGATCGGTCACCGGCAAAGGCCGCAGGATCAGCGCCGAAATCAGGCTGAAGATCGCGGTGTTCGCGCCGATTCCAAGCGCCAACGACAACGCAGCGATCAAAGTGAACCCGGGGCTCTTGCGCAACGTACGCAGGGCGTAGCCGAGATCCTGAAGGGTCGTTTCGAGCAAGGAAGTCGAGGACATGGGCTGGCTCTCCGTTAGACCGGTCAGGGGAGCATACGCAAGGGAGTCGGGCGAGGTTTAAGGCTTCGCCCCCTGCCCCGCGATCCACCGTTCCACGTTCCGCTCCAGAACGTCCAACGGCACCGAGCCGCTGCCCAAGACGACGTCATGGAAGGCGCGGACGTCGAATTTCGCTCCGAGCGCCTGCTCGGCGCGGCGGCGGAGGTTTTTGATCTGGATTTCGCCGAGCTTGTAGGAGAGCGCTTGGCCGGGCCAGGAGATGTAGCGATCGGTTTCGGTCTCGCATTCGTGGAGCGGCAGGGCGGTGTGGCTCGCGAGGTAGTCGATCGATTGCTGGCGGGTCCAGCCCATGGCGTGGAGGCCGGTATCGACCACCAGGCGGCAGGCGCGCCACATCTCGTAGGTCAGGCGGCCGAAGTTGGCATAAGGGTCGGTGTAGAACCCGGCTTCGAGGCCGAGCCATTCGGAGTAGAGCCCCCAGCCTTCGCCGTAAGCCGAGATGTAGGAGTGGCGGCGGAAATTCGGCAGGCTCTCCATCTCTTGCGAGAGGGCGCCCTGGAGGTGGTGGCCCGGGACCGACTCGTGGAGGGTCAAGGCCGGGAGGTTATAGAGCGGCCGGCTTTCGAGCTGGTAGGTGTTCACCCAGTAGATCCCGGGTTGGGTGCCGCCGTAGGGCGCGCCGACGTAGCGCCCGCTGGTGTATTTGGGCGCCAGGTGGTCGGGCACCGGTTCGACCGTGTAGGGGAGGCGCGGCAGATGGCCGAACAGCGACGGCAGCTTGCCGTCCATTCTTTTGGCGATCCACGCCGCCCGCATCAGCAGCTCTTCGGGGGTCTTGGCGTAGAACCGCGGATCGGTGCGCAGGAATTGGAGAAAAGGGGGCATGTCGCCGGCAAAGCCGGTGCCCTTCATCACCTCCTGCATTTCCTTGCCGATCCGTTCGACCTCGGCGAGGCCGATCCGGTGAATCTGATCGGGCGACAGGTCGAGCGTCGTGAACTTGAGGATCTGCTGCCGGTAGTACGCCGCGCCCTCAGGCAGCTCCGAGGCGCCGAGGGTGGTGCGCGCACCGGGAAAGTACTCGGTGGTGTAGAAGTCGAGAAAGGTCCGGTAGCCCGAGATCGCCCGGAGCACGGCGGCCCGGCCGCGGGTGCGCAGACGTTCGCGCTCCGGCGCGGGGAAAGTTTCGGGCAGTGCGTCGAGCGGCGCCCAGAACACGCTCTTCGTCGGATCTTCGACGACGTGCGCCGAGATCGTCTTCTCATAACCGGCGAGAGTCGCTTTCGGCACCGTGAAGCCGCGGGCGAGGCCGCGCCGCATCAAGACGATGTGCTGCGCGACGGCGGTCGGCCAGGCTTCCAGGCGCGACAGGTAGTTGTCCACGTCTCGCACGGTCGAAAGCGGCACGCTCACCGGCAGCTGGGCAAAACCGGTGTGAAAGCCGGAATCGGCGTTGAAGGGCATCTCGTCATCGCCCAGATCGAAATCGGCGAGCCGCGATTCCAGCTGGCGGCGGAAGACCTCGGCGCTCGTCTGATCATCGGGCGAAAGGTCCGCCGTGGCGATGCCCTTGAGCTCCGCGAGGAATCCTCTCGTCCCTTCGGCGCGGCGGGCCAGATCCTCGGGAGCGCCGGGGGTCAGGCGATCGTCGTACTCGTGCCGCCCGACCGAGGTGGCGAATTCCGGATCTTCCTTGAGTCGCCATTCCCACTCGCGATCGAACAGGCTGTGAAGCTTCGATGTCGCGCTGGCCGGATCGTCGGCGCGGGTGGGTGAAGGGGAAAGGACGGCAAGGACGACAAGGACGGCAAGGACGACGGATCGGCGCATTGCGAATCTCCGCTCAAGTTGGCTCAGGGGAGTGTACCGCGGAGATCGAAGAGGGACGAGAAAAGGCCCCTCCCGCGGGAGGGGCCTCGGAGTTGCGGTGCGCCGTGGCCTCGGCTTACTGCTGAACGATCTTCACGTCGTCCACGCCGGCTTCGACCAGGCTCGCTGTCGAAGCGTCGGCGGCCGAGATGAGGATGCGCACGGTCTGCCCGGCGAACGCGGAGATGTTGGCCGAGCCGGCCGCCCAGACCGCATTGTCGCCGGTCGCCGCGCCGAGCTCCTGGAGCACCTGCGTGGTCGTCGTTCCGACCACCTGGACGCGGAAGAAGTCG
>DATMZU010000089.1:0-9470 GCA_035607435.1 Thermoanaerobaculia bacterium
ACGCGGCCGTGGAAGCGGACGACCCGCAGGCCGCGGCGATGGCCGAAGCCGGGTTTCGTACGATGGTGGCCTCGCTCCACGGGGACCACGTCGCGGCGATCCGCCCGACGCTCCTGGTGCTCCAGGGGGGCGTCCTCTGCCTGCTGCTGCTCGGCGCGGTCAACTTGAGCGGTCTGCTGTTGATCCGCGCCGTCGGCCGCGGCAGGGAGTCGGGCATCCGGCTCGCGATCGGCGGCGGCCGGCGCCACCTGGTGAGCGAAACGCTGGTCGAAACGACCGTGCTCACCCTCCTCGGCGGGATCTTGGGGCTCGGCCTCGGGGCGCTCGGCATTCGCGGGGTCGCCCTGCTCGGCTCGGATCGCCTGCCGCTGGGGCAAGAGATCGCGTTCGACGGCCGGCTGGCGCTGGTCGCCTTGGGGTCCGCCCTGGCGCTGGGCCTTGCGATCGGTCTGCCGATCGCTTTCTTCACCCTCCGTTCCGACGCCAGCCGCCTGCTTCGCTCCGGGACGCGCGGCGGCACCGCCTCCCGCCGAACCCAAGGCGTTCGCTCGGGGCTGATCGTCGCCCAGATCGCCCTGGCGTTCGTGCTCCTGGCGGGAGCCGGCCTGCTCGGCCGGAGCCTGCAACAGATCCTCGCCGTCTCCCCCGGCTTTCGATCCGATTCGATTTTGACCGGCCGGGTCTCGCTGCCATCTGGAACCTACCGAAGCGGCCCCGAGCGCCAGGCCTTCATCGACCGGTGGGTGGAGGAGATCGGCCGGAAGCCGGGAGTTTCCGCCGCCGGGATCGCCACCAACGTGCCGCTCTCCGGGCGCATCTTCCAGTCCGCGATCACCGTGCCCGGACAGGTTCGCCGCTCGGGCGAATCGCCGCAGGGCGAGACGTTCTACGCCGTCGGCGGCGACGCGATGACCGCCCTGGGTTTCACCTTGAAGAGCGGCCGTTTTCTCGATCGGAACGACGCGCATCGCGCCGGGAACGTCTGCGTGGTCGATGAAAGCTTCGCCGGGCGCTATTGGCCTTCCGGCAACGTCCTCGGCCGGCGCCTGTACCGCGGGCCGAACGAAGAGGACCCGTCGAGCGCCTGCACGGTCGTCGGCGTGGTCGGCACGGTGAAACAGGAGCAGCTTGCCGAAACGGGTCGCCGCGGCGCGGTCTATTTTTCCTATGACGGCCACTTCGACAGCGACCTGTTCCTGGTCGTCCGGAGCGCGGCCGCCGTGTCCCCCGAATCGCTCGGCAACGCGCTGCGCCAAAGCGTTCGCAAAATCGATCCGGAGCTGCCGGTCGATGACCTGCGCTCGATGCCGAGCCGGATGTCCGACCGGCTGGTCGATCGCCGCTCTTCGGCCCTGCTGCTCGGCGTCTTCGCCGTGCTCGCCCTGTTGATCACGGCGATCGGCACCTACGGCGTGGTCGGCTACTCGGTCGCCCAGCGGCGGCGCGAAATCGGCCTGCGCATCGCCCTCGGCGCGCTGCCGGGCCAAGTCCGCGACCAATTTCTCGGTTTCGGATTCCGCCTGCTCGCGGCCGGCACCGCGCTCGGCCTGCTCGGAGCTTGGGCTACCGGCCGCGGCCTCTCCGGGCTTCTGTTCGGCGTGCCCGCCCTGCCCTGGGCGATTCTCGCCGGAAGCGTCGTGATTTTGGGCTCGGTCACCCTGCTCTCGTGCCTGCTTCCCGCGCAACGCGCCGCGGCGGTTTCACCGAGGACGGTGCTCGCCGAAGAGTAGAGGACGCCCCGGCGAGGGCGGCCACGGGGGGCCGCCCCTACCAGGTTTTGCGACGTTGGAAGGCCCAAAAAGCGTGGGTTCGTTCCGTAGGGGCGGCCCCCCGTGGCCGCCCTTGAATCGCGTGGGTACCCCCTATTTGAAATACCCCATCACGTCCAACACGAAGTCCGAGCTGCCGGCCCCGGCGAGGAAGGTCTGGACGTCGACGCTTCCCGAGCTCGGGCCGACCAGCCCGACGATCGCGTTGTTCGCGCGCACCTGGCCGCTGCTGAAGGTGAGGGTCGATGCCAGCGGGGGTGTGATGCCGGCGGGGAAGAGAACCAGGTTTCCCGCGCTCGTGGGGGTGACGATGGTGACGTTGACCGCAACCGCGATCGCGTCGGCCGGCACGCCGCAGAGCCCCGCCACGGGGAAGGTGCGAATCGTGCCGCCGACCAGCGCCGGGCCGCCGGAGGGGCCGTTCGGGTTCCGCGAATCGGCCAACCGGCAGGGGGTGAGCGGATAGAACCCGGGGGTGGCGGCGGCTCCGGTGATCGTGAAATTCGCGTTGCCGATGTCGAAAAACACGTTGCCGACGCAACGTACGCGGACTCTTCCTTGCGTCGTCGGCAGGTTCGGAACCGCCACGCCTTCCGTTCCGTCGTTCGGCGTCGAGGCGGCGAGCGAATTGGGGAAGTTCAAGCCGCCGTCGGTGGAAAGGTCGATCGCCACGTTGGCGCACGAGATCGGCGCGGCGGAGGTGCCCGCCACGTTCCAGGTCACCGTCTGGCTGGTGTTCGCGGCCCAGGTCACGGCGGTGTTGGGCTGCGTGACCACGAACGGCCCGGCCGTCGCGTTGATCGTCACCGTGGTCGAGGCGTAGTTGACGCCGCCGCCGCCCACCCGGTTGTCGCGCGCGGTCAGGCGAAAGGTCATCGTGCGGTTGCGGGTGGACATCGATTCGCCGAGCGTCGCCACGTTGTTCAGGATGTCCGACAGGCGCGGAAACGTCCGGCTCGGCACCGTGAGCGGCACGAACGAACGGAAGATCGGCCGCACGAAATCGACGTCGTTGTTGGGCGGCGCGGAGCTACCCAAATCGAATTCTTCCCACATGTAGGTGAGCGCGTCGCCGTCCGGGTCGGTCGCCGAGCCGGTGAGGGTGAACGGCGTCTGCTTCGGAACGGTAAAGGCCGGCCCGGCGTTCACCGTGGGCGGCAGGTTGCCGGTCGCCGTGGTCACCGCGCACGAGTTGCCCGTGGCGCCGGTTGAAAACGTCACGATCTGATCGAAGCTCCGGCTGTGGAACGTGTCGTCGCTGTGCGGCTGGAGATCCTCGGCGCCGCAGATCCCGGCATAGGCCATGATCGTCGTGCCGCTGCCCGGCTCGTAGGCCGAACCGTTGCTGCGGTTGGGGGGGGCGCAATTGTCGGTCGTGCCGTTGAAGGTGTGGGCGCCGCCGAACTGGTGCCCCATCTCGTGCGCCACGTAATCGACGTCGAACCCGTCGCCCACCGGACTGGAGCTGCCGGTGACACCCATCGCCTTCCGGTCCGCCCGGCAGGGCCCGTTCGTAACGGCGACGCCACCGCCGCCGGTCGAAAAGACGTGGCCGACGTCGTAGCCCGCGGTGCCGATGACGGCATCCAGGGTGGCTTGGTTTTCATCGAGCATCACACCGCCGTCGTCGTTCGTGTACGGGTCGGGATTCGCGGTGTATATGACCAGGTTGTCGTTCGCGATCAGCACCATCCGGATCGCCACCTCGCGCTCGTAGATGCCGTTGACCCGGTTCATCGAGACCACCATCGCGGGCAGTGCGCACGACACCGCGGCCGGATTCGGCAGGCAGACCCTCGTCGAATACTCCACCGTGGCCGCCAGAGCCAGGCGATAGGTGCGCAGGTTGGTACCGGAAGGGGCGCGCGGGACATCGACGGCGGAAAGGCCGGGGCGGCCGCCGGGCGTCGAGGTCCTCTCCGGTTCGACCGCCGCGCCGCCGTCCTTGACGTCGCAATGAAACGGCACGGCCGCCGCCGATCGTCGCGCGTCGCTCTTCCAATAGGAGAGGGCGTAGCCCAGATCGCCCCGGACGTAGGGGTCGATGAACACGGTCCCCGCGGCGGACAGCACCATCGCATGGAAGCCGAGCGTCGTGAGGGAAAGGCGCGCGGTGGCGGTCGGATCGTCGATTCCCTGTGCGACGAAGGTGCGGATGTCGGGGAATTGCGCCGCGAGCGCGGGCTCCATGATCGGCGACTCCTCGACCCGGAACCGGGGATGGGTGCCATCCGGATAGGGCAGAGTGAAGATCAGCGGCGCGTTCTGCGCCTCGAGCGAGCGCTCGACGGGCGCCGACGCGAGCAGCCCTTCGAGCGCCGCCGGCTGAATCGAGAGAGCCCGGAAGTGGCGCGGCAGGGGGATCTCCCAATCTCCGCCGCGCGTCGGCAGAGCATCGGCCGGCAGATCCTGAAACCAGACGCCGGCATTCGCGGCGGCGGCGGGAGTCGCGGGGATCGAAAGGGCCAGGACGAAGACGGCGAGGGCCGCAAAGACCGGAAGACGACGCTCGAACATGAAAGTTTCCCTCGGATATGTGTTTGGCGGCTCGACGGCTCGGCAGGAACCCGGCGGATTGTACCCCCGGCGCGCCCCGGCCGGGGCATTCGTTTTCTATCCCCAAGCCTGGAACTCTCGGGGGTGTCGTCTATACTGTAGGGCCGCGCTGACCTCCTTTCTACTGTCAGCGTGATTCAGGAGGCGGCCCCTATGACCCACCGCAAGCGAGTCCTCGTCGTCGCCGGCTGGAGCGTCCTCTGCTCCGCCGCTCTCTGGTCCGGCCCGGCGACCGCCCAAACGCCCAAGCCCCGGTCAGAGAAAGTCTTCTACGGTAACTACGACATCCGCGTGAACGGCCGGGAAGATCTGGCCCGGCTGGCGCGCGGCCCCCTGGCCGCCGATCTGGGCGACATGGCCCGGGCCGCGACCGCCGCGAAACCGGCGATGGACCAAGGGCTCGCCGAGCTGCGGGCCGGCGCGCCGAACGCCGTCGTCGCGACCTCCCGGCTCACCGGCAGCGCCGAAGTCGTCCGTTCTCCCGGCGGCGCCCTCTCGGAAGCGGCGGCCGGCACTTCGCGCGAGATCGCACTCGCCTTCCTGCGCCGCCATGCCGCGGTCTATGGGTTGCGCCCCGAGCAGATCGACGAGCTGACCGTTCTGGGCGAGAGCCTCAGCCGCGAAAGCGGGTTGCGCATGGTGCGCCTGCGCCAGACGGTGCATGGCCTGCCGGTGTTCCAGAGCGAGATGCGCGCGGTGCTCGACCGCGACGGCCGGCTGGTCCGGACGGTCGGCCGCCTGGTGCCGGGGGTCGATGACGGAAAAGTCCCGGCGGCGAGCCCGGCCGGTCAACTGGCGCCGGAAAAGGCTCTCTCCGCGGCGCTCGCCACGGTGGGCAACCCCGTGGTGGAGCGGACCGGCAAGAGCCAACTGGTCTATTTCCCGCTCGCTTCCGGTGTGCTGATTCCCGCCTGGTCTCAGGTCGCGTACGTCGCCGGGCCGGCGGACTGGTACTTCGTGGTGGATGCCGCCTCCGGCACCCTGCTCTACCGCAAGAACATCGAGCACCAGTCCTCGACCCAGGATGCCCGCTTCGAGGTCTACCTGCAAGGCGACAACAAGACTCCCGCCGACAGCCCGGCGCCGCGCTCGCCGGTCGTCGTGGCGCCCAACGCCGGAACGCAATTCCCGGCGATCGCCCGGCGCACGGCTTCGATGCTCACCGTGCAGGACGCGACCGCGAGCCCCAACGGCTGGATTCCCGACGGCGGCACCGAAACTTCCGGCAACAACGTCGACACCTATCTGGATCGCAACGGCGACGACTCCGAGGACCTGGGCGCGCTCGACGTCGACGGCCGGCCGACCGGCAATCTCGACGTGAACGGCCGGGAGCGCGATTTCCTCGGCGCCGGCTATTCCTTTACCCCCGCTCCCCTGGGGGCGAACCCCGACGCGGGAGACAATCCGTCCGGCTCGGACGACTACCAGCGCGGCGCGGTGACCCAGCTGTTCTATGCCACCAACTTCTACCACGACCGGCTCCACGCGCTCGGATTCGACGAGGGGGCGGGCAACTTCCAAAACGACAACTTCGGCCGCGGCGGCGCGGACGGCGACCGGGTGCTCGCCGAGGCGCAGCAGGGGGCGGCGGCGGCGGATCCGTCGTTCAACAACGCGAACTTCAGCACCCCGCCCGACGGCGAGAACGGCGTCATGCGCATGTTCATCTTCGACGGTCCGGGTCCCGACCGCGACGGCAGCCTGGATGCCGAGATCGTGCTCCACGAGCTGTCCCACGGCCTGAGCAACCGCCTGATCGGCGACGGCGCGGGCCTCAACTGGTTCCCCGGCGGTTCGATGGGCGAGGGCTGGAGCGACTTCTACGCCCTCTCGCTGCTCAACTCGACTCAAGCCGACAACCCCAACGGGCGCTACGGCTACGGCGCCTATGCGACGTACAAGATCGCCGGGCTGCCCTATACCGACAACTACGTCTCGGGCATCCGCCGCTTCCCGTACTCGACCGCCAACGGGGTCAACCCGCTCACCTGGGCCGACGTCGATGACACGACCGCGAGCATGTCGGGCGGCCTGCCGCCGAGCCCGCTCGGTTTTGAATTCAACGGCGCGCTCGAACCGCACAACGCGGGCGAAGTCTGGGCTTTGAGCCTGTGGGAGGTGCGCAGCCGGATCATCGCCTCGCACGGCAACAACGTCGCGAACGGCAACAACCTCACGCTGCAGATCGTCACCGACGCGCTCAAGATGACGCCGATCGATCCGTCGTTCACCGATGCGCGCGACGCCCTGATCGACGCCGATTGCGCCACCCACGGCTGCGCCAACGAACCGGCGATCTGGGGCGGCTTCGCCGACCGCGGCTTGGGCTTCGGCGCCACCGCCTCGGAAGGCATCGCCACCCACATCGGCGTCAAGGAATCGTTCGCCCTGCCGAACCTGGACATCTCGGGCATCCAGATCCTCGACACCGGCGGCGGCGCGAACCATTTCCCCGATCCGGGCGAAACCGTCAACCTCCGGATCACCCTCAAGAACCCCTGGCACCTGGCGAGCAAGGGGGCCACAGGCATCACCGCGATGCTCACGTCGCCCACCCCGGGCGTCACGGTCACCAAGAAGACGTCCGCCTACCCGGCGATCCCCGCGCAAGGGAGCAAGGCCAACACCGTCCTGTTCACCTTCAAGGTGCCGGCCGGGTTTGCCTGCGGGCGCTCGATTCAGTTCAACCTGGCGACCGCCAGCTCGCTGGGCGCCCGGATCCAGCCGTTCATCCTGCGCGTCGGCAAGCCGGGCGGCATCGGTCCGGTCAAGACGTTCACCAAGACCATCGCGGGCGGCACGGCGATTCCGGACGGTTTGGGAACCGGCATCACCAGCACGCTCCCGGTGACGATGGACTTGGAGGTCGCAGACCTCGACGTCAAGCTCAACAGCCTCACCCACACCTGGGTGGGCGATCTGACCGTCGAGATCAAGTCGCCGAGCAGCTTCGGCACCGACATGATTTTCGAGCCCGCCGGCTGCATCCCCGAGGGCTGCTTCTTCGGCCTCAACTCGGGCGACAACTTCACCAACACGACGTTCGACGACGCGGCCACCGAAGATCTGGTCCTCGCCGACGCTCCGGGCGCGCCGTTTACCGGCCGGTGGCTGCCGTTCTTCAACTCCCCCTCGCTCGGCGACATCGGTGTCACGGCGGGAGAGCTCGGCCGGTTCAACGGCCAGGGCACCCTGGGCAACTGGCAGCTGTTCGTGAGCGATCTCGCGCAGCGCGACACGGGCAAGCTCAACTCCTGGTCGCTGCTCATCCGCCCGCGGCTCTTCACCTGTAGGTAGGTTTCACGACCGAGAGGGTCGGCCGTCCACCGGCCGGCCCTCTCGCTACTCGTAGCGCAGCGCCGCCGAAGGATTGAGCCGCCCGGCCCGCGTGGCGGGAATCCATGCGGCGAGAAGCGTCACGAGCAGGGCAAAGCCGACGATCACCAGAAGGTACCCCGGCGCCACCCGAAACGGCACGTAATCGATGAAATAGATCGCCGCGATCTCGGGCTCGAAGCGAATCAGCCGGAAGGTGGTCAAGATCCAGCAGGCGCTTGTGCCGATCGCCACCCCGATCAGCGTTCCGGCCAAGCCCAGCACCCCGGCGAACAGCAGGAACGTCCGCTCCAACTGGTTCGGCGGCAGGCCCAGCGCCGCGAGCGTCCCCAGGTCGCGAATCCGTTCGCGCACCAGGACGACCAGCGTCGAGGCGACGTTGAAGGTGGAAACCAGGACGATCAGCCCGAGCACCAGGAACAGCGCGAACTGCTGCAGGCGGAGCGCCGCGAACAGCTCCTTGTTCAGCTTCTCCCAGGAGGAGACCAGGAATCCCGAGCCGAGCGTCTTTTCCACCTGCTCGGCCACTTCGCCCGCTTGCGCGGGATCGTCGAGCGTCAGCTCCAACAGGTCGGTGCCGGCCCCGCCCCCCATCAGCTCTTCCACCACCGGCCGGGCGAGCAGCACCCAGCTCTGATCGAACTCGGCGAAGCCGGTGGCAAACGTGTCGGTCACCCGCAAACTCCGGTAGCGGAAGTGGGGGCGTCCCCCGGAGAGGCCGAGCGAGACCAGGCGGATCACGTCGCCTTGCCGGGCGCCCAAGTGCGTGGCGAGGTCTTTGCCGAGCACCACGCCGGCCAGGCCGTCTTTGCCGATCTCGATCTGCCCGGCGCGCGCCGCGAGCTGGCCGCCGCCCGGATCGACCCCACGCAGAATCACTTCGACATCTCCACCGCCCGCAGGGCCGGCCACGCCCGTCGCGGCATTCGGGGGATGATCGAACGACAGCGAGCCCTGGCCGTAGACCACCCGGCCGACCTGCTGCACTCCCGGCACCCCGAGCAGGCGTTTCGCGGTGTCGGCCCCGACGCGCCCGGTCCCTTCCCCGCCGAGCGGGTAGATGACGACCGCGGCATTGCCGCGGACCAACTTTCGTTGCAGGTCTTCGCGGTAGCCGGTCATCAGCGCCATCGCGACGACCATCGCGGTCACCCCCAGCGCGGTGGCGAGCAGCGCCGAGCGCGCCGTACCGTCGAGCAGGCGGCTGCGGTGGCTATGGTCTCCCCGGAGGAAGCGCCAGGCGAGCAGCGCCGGCAGCGGCCCCGAGAGCGGCGGCTTGGAGGTCGATCCGGGGGATCCTGATGCGAAATCAGGCGCCATGCGCGACGTCTGCGACGAAGCGATCGAACAGCTCCGCGGCGTCGTGCGGCCCGGGCGCGGCTTCCGGGTGGTACTGCACCGAGAGGATCGGCTTGCCGGCGACGCTCAGCCCTTCGACCGTACCGTCGTTCAGGTTCACCTTGCTCACCTCGCAGCCGGCGGGCAGCGAGTCGGGATCGACGGCGAAGCCGTGGTTCTGGCTGGTGATCTCGACCTTGCCGGTCGCCACGTCGCGCACCGGCTGGTTGCCGCCATGGTGGCCGAACTTGAGCTTGAACGTCCGCGCGCCGAGCGCCAGCCCGAGCAGCTGATGGCCGAGGCAGATTCCGAGCACCGGTTTTTCCGCCGCCAGGATCTCGCGCACCGCCTCGATGATGCCGGTTAGCGGTTCCGGGTCGCCCGGGCCATTGGAAAGCACCACTCCGTCCACTCCTAACCCAAGCGCTTCGGCGCCGGGTGTCGAAGCGGGCAGAACGGTCAGACGCG
>DATMZU010000271.1:0-5083 GCA_035607435.1 Thermoanaerobaculia bacterium
TTCGAGAGCAACGGCCCGGAGCTGTGGCTTGCCTTCCTGCGCGCCGCGACCACCGTGCTGCTCGAAGCCTGGCGCGCGGGCGGCCTTCAGGGATCGCGTCCGCAGGAGGCGTTCCGCGTCCAATGCGACGCGGCGCTCAACCCGCCGGCCGAGCGCGACCTCGGCCGCGTGCTCTGCCGGATCGCATTCGCCCCCGCCCTGCCGATGGAATTCATTGAGCTGCGCGTCGCTCTCTCCGCCGACGGCCGGCTGGAGGTGCTCACCCCGTGAGCGAGCAAGATCCTCTCGCCGCCTACTGCTTCCTGGTCACGCTCGACGCGGCCGATGCCTACCTGCCGCCGGAGCAGGCGGAGCTGGTCGCCAAGGTGGCGCTCGGGGCGTTCCAAGAGGTCAAAGGGCTCGGCGGCGAGCTCGAAGTGACCGCCTATTCCGAGGGCGGCGCCAACGACTTCGTCCATCAGCTGCCGGTGCGCCACTCGTGGGGTCGGATCACGTTGCGCCGCGGCATCACGCTCGAACCCGGCCTGTGGGATTGGTACGAGGCCGGGCTCACCCTGTCGCTCGGCGCCCGGCGCGACGGCGCGATCCTGCTGCTCACCCCCGCGGGGGAGACCGCGATGGCCTGGGCGTTCCGCGCCGGCCTCGCGGCCAAATGGATCGGACCCGACCTCGGCGCGATGGACAACGCGGTCGCGATCGAAGGTCTGGAGATCGCCCACGAGGGGCTCTCTCGCGTGCTCTTCGAGCCCGGAGAGGGGGGCTGAGGCCGTGGTCGAGATCCGCCACCTGGAAGTGGTGTTCGACGTCGAGGGCGAAGGGGACGCCGCCGTGTTCGCGCGCCTGTTCGCCCGCCACGTCGAGGTCTGGAGTCGGCGCGAAGAGGAGAAGGCGCGGCAGCGCCGCGCGGCCGAGGCGCGGCGGCGGCTGGGCACCGAGCCGGGAGGCGGCGCGTGAGCGGCCCGGTGCATCCGACCGAAGCGGCGGGCCAGGGGCTCAAAAAAGCCTACCTGGAGATCCTGATTCCGCGGGTCGCCGACCCGATCATCCCGCTGCGCTTCAACCCGACCGACTACAAGATCGAGAAGAAGAACCAGTTCGCCGAGATCGCCGTGCCGGGCCTCGAATCGCCCGCGATCCAATTCGTCCGCGGCGAGAGCGAAAAGCTTTCCGCCGAGCTGCTGGTCGATACCTCGGACACGCTCGAAGACGTGAAGGAAAAGTTCGTCGATCGCCTGCGCGGGCTGATGCGCATCCAGCGCGAGCTGCACGCGCCGCCGATCGTCAGCTTGACCTGGGACTGCGACGTGTTCGTTGGCGTCCTGGAGCGGCTGGAGGCGAGCTACGTGCTGTTCAGCCCCGAGGGCGTGCCGCTGCGCGCCAAGCTGTCGATCACCCTGCTGGAGCACCGCACGGTCGGCGAGCAGGCCCGGTCGTGCACGAAGAATTCGCCGGACGTCGAGAAGACCTGGGTGGTGCGGCGTGGCGACAGCCTCGCGAGCGTCGCCGCCGGGGTCTACGGCGACCCCCGAAAGTGGCGCGAGATTGCCCGCGCCAACGCCATCCTCGACCCGCGGCGCCTGGCCCCGGGCACCGTGCTCACCGTGCCGCGGCTGCGCGATTGAGGAGAGGAGACCGGCCATGCCATCGACGCTGATCCGCACCTCGACGCCGCAGTCCGGCATTCCGGCCGACGTCTACGCCCCGAGCTTCCGGATCGAGGTCGAGGAGCGGGAGCTCGACCCCGAAAGCCGCGCCGACCTGTTCGAGGTCAAGGTGGTGCTCGACCTCGAAGGGGTGGACAGCTTCGACTTGAGCTTCGACAACTGGGACGACCGCCGGGTCGCCTTCAAGCACGGCGACTCGCGGCGGCTCGACCTGGGAAGCCGGATCAGCGTCAAGATGGGCTACGCCGACCGGCTGCTCTGGATGGTGCGCGGCCAGGTGACGGCGCTCGCCCCGCAGTTTCCCGAGTCGGGGCCGCGCACCCTCGGATTGAGCGGCCTCGGCGGGATGTTCCGGCTGCGCGACCACAAGCGGTCGCCCGCCCCGTACCGCAACAAGGCCGATTGGGAGATCGCGCTCGAAGTGGCGGAGCGCAACGGCCTCCAGGCGCGAGTGACCCGGCAGGGACCGAAGAACGAGCGGGTGGTGCAGCGCGAGCAGGACGACGCGAGCTTCCTCAAGGAGCGCGCGCGGCGGATCGGCTTCGACTGCTTCACCCGCACCGAGCCCGACAGCGGGGACGAGATTCTGATGTTCGTCCGCTCCGAGGCGGGGGAGTCGTCGAAGGCGCCGCTCTACGTCTTCGAATGGGGCCGCAACCTGCTGCGCTTCAGCCCGGTGCTCGACGTCTCGCGCCAGGTCGGCCGGGTGGCGCTCAAGAGCTGGGACCCGGGTGCGAAGAAAACCCTGCTCCACGTCGCGGGTCCTGCGGACCTCCCCTCCGGCCGCGGCCGCAACGGCGCGGCGGCGGTCGAGGAGATCCGGCCCGGCAAGGAGGACCTGCTGCAGAGCTCGCCGGTGCTCGGCGCGGAGGAGGCCCTCGATCTGGCGATTGCCAAGCTGCGCGAGCACGCCTACGGCTACGCGACCGGCTCCGCCCAGGTGATCGGCCTGCCCGACCTGCGTCCGGGCGACAACGCACGGTTCGACGGCGTCGGCCGCCGCTTCGGCGGCATCTACCAGGTGACCCGGGTGGAGCACACGATCAACTCTTCCGGCTATCTGACCCAATTCAACGTGCGCCGGACCCACGACGAAGGGACCGAGGCATGAGCGCGATCCGGGGCGTCGCCGCGGCGACCGTGCTCGACAACGACCTGCCCGGCGGGCAGGTGCGGGTGACGCTCGCCGATTCCGATCATCAGCTCGATTGCCGGGTGCTCCAGCCGTACGCCGGCCCCGATTTCGGCACGTTCCTGATCCCGGAAAAAGGTGTCGAGGTGCTGGTGGCGTTCTACCACGGCGACGATCGCCTGCCGGTGGTCCTCGGCTGCCTGTGGAACGGCCAGGACAAGCCGCCGGCCGAGCGCGGCGGCGGCAAGGACCCGAAACTGATCAAGACCCAAGGGGGGCACCGGATCCTGCTCGACGACAGCGACGGCGCAAAGAAGATCGAGATCGTCGATGCCGACGGCGCGAACCGGATCGTGATCGACACCGCGGGCCGCTCGATCACGATCGAAACCGGCGGCAAGCTCGCGCTGCGCGGCCGCGAGATCGAGATCGAAGCCCAGGGACCCTTGAAGCTCAAGGGCCTCACGATCGATCTGAACTAAGGACGAGACGACGATGGGAATGCCCGCGGCCAAACAGGGAGACAAGATCGTGGCGACCGATGTCCACGTGCTGCTGGTGCCGGCGCCGCCCGGCCCGCCGGTGCCGACGCCCTTCCCTCTGCCGTTTTCGGGTCCGCTCTCCGCCGGCCTATCGGCGAACGTCAAGATCGGCGGCCTGCCGGCGGCAACCCAAGGCAGCGGCGCGGACAACCTGCCGCCGCACGTTCCGCCGTTCCCCTTCCAGGCGCCGCCGAGCAACCACGCCACGGTCCAGGCGGGCAGCCGGACCGTGCGGATCAACGGCAAAGGCGCGGCGCGCCACGGCGACCCCGCGCAGACCTGCAACGAAATCCCGCCCGGCGTGCCGATCGGCCAAGTGGTCGCCGTCGGCACGGTGTCGATCGGAGGCTGAGCCATGGCCGATCTGCTCGGAGCCGGCTGGCCCTTCCCGATTCTGCCCGACGCGACCGGGGCGCTCGCCCTGGTCGGGGGGGAGGCGAACGTCGAGCAGAGCTTGAAGATCCTGCTGCTCACCCAGCTGGGCGAACGGGTGGTGCGACCCGATTTCGGCACCGCCGCGCCGCGGTTGGTGTTCGCTCCGGGCAGCCGCCAGTTCCTCTCGCGGCTCGAAACCTCGGTGCGCGCGGCGGTGCGCGACTTCGAGCCGCGGATCGACCTCGACGCGGTCGATGCCGAGGCCGAGCCGGGCGAGGAGAACCGGGTGACGGTGTCGATCTCCTATCGGGTGCGGGCGAGCAACAGCCGCTTCAACCTGGTCTTCCCGTTCTATCTCGACACGGTGGAGCGGAGCTGATGGCGCTCGAACCGCTGCGCCTCGACGACCTCGACTGGCAGGGGATGGTCGATGCGATCCGTCGGCGCATCCCGGCGGACTCGGGCGGCGCCTGGACGCTCCACGCGCCGGTCGATCCGGGGGTCACCCTACTGGAACTGTACGCCGCGCTGCTGGAGCAGCGGGTCTATCAGCTCGACCAGACTCCGGCGAGCCTCCTGCGCGCCGAGCTTCGGCTGCTCGGCGAGGCGCCGCGGCCGACCGCGGTCGCCGCGACCGTGCTCGCCTTCGACCCGGCGCCGTTCGACCTCGTCCCCCGCGGGACCGAGATGCGCTTGGCCGCGCGCACGCCGCGGCTGATCTTTTCCACCCGCCGCGCGCTCACCCGGCTGCCGATCGAGCGGCTGACCCTGTCGATCGCCGGGCGCGACCGGTCCGAGGATCTGCGCCAGGGGCGCCTCGTGCGGCTGTTCCCGGCGGACGGCGGCGCGGCCGAGGCGCGAATCGTCCTCTGGCTCACGGACCAGATTCCGGCGCTCCCCAAGAAGGCGCTTCGGTCGCGCAAGCTGGGCCTGCTGTTCGAGCTCGACGCGCCGACGCGGTTGCTCCCCTCCTGGGAGCCGGGATCGGCCGCCGCGCCGCCGCCGGCCCGACTGCTCTGGGAGTATCCGGCGGTCGATCGCGCGACCGGAATGGTCCGGGTCAAGCCTTTTGCGGCCGAGCGGATCGACGACGGTACGGGGGGCCTCCGCCGCTCCGGTCTGGTGCGGCTGCCGATCCCCGCCGATTGGGAGTTCGAGACCGATCCGGATCGGGAGGGTCTATTCGGCTACCCGATCCACCTGCGGGTCGAGCGCGCGACCTGGAGCGCGCCGCCGCGCTTGGCGAGCCTCACCGGCAACGCGGTCGAGGCGTGCCACCGTCGGCGCACTCGGTGCCATCAACTGACCCTTGAGCGCCTGCCTCTCCCCGGTGTCGAGATCGCGCTCGCGGAGCTGCCGGCGGGCGCGGC
>DATMZU010000090.1:0-2913 GCA_035607435.1 Thermoanaerobaculia bacterium
ATGTGGCGCGAGAAGAGCGAGCGCTGGCCCGAGATCTTCCGCGACCTGTTCGGCATCGAGCAGGACCCGCGGGCGCTCGACCTCCTGGCCGACGGCCTGCAAGTCGCGGCGCCCAAGGACTACGAGCGGATCCTCGACGGCTTGCTCGCCCAGCCGCACCGCCAACCGTGCGCCTTCGCCTGGCTCGCGGAACGGGCGGCGACCGACGAGTCGCTGCGCGCCCGGAATCCTCTGCGCCTGTTGCAGCAGATCTTCACCTCGCTCAATCGCGACGAGTTCTTGCCCGTCCGCCTGCGCCTGCTCGCCCTGGTCGAATCGGGCAGCACGGTGCCGCGCCTGCTCTCCCACCTCTCCGAGGCACAGGCGTCGCAGGCGTTCGACGCGGTGGAGCGGGCCGCCGCCCTGGAGCCCTATCAGCGGAAGCAGTTGGCGAACGCCCTGGAGCTGCGCTTCGCCTCCCTGCGCAAAGAGGAAGAGGCCCCCCTCTACGCCCGCCGGGATTCGATCGAGGAGAAGCGGATCGAGCTGCAAAACCTGCTCACGATCGAGATCCCGAACAACCGCAAGGCGATCGAAGAGGCGCGCGCCCACGGCGACCTCCGCGAGAACTTCGAATACAAATCGGCCCGCCAGCGCCACGAGTATCTAAACGCCCGCGCCTCGGCGCTCAACGGCGACCTCACCCGGGTCCGCCCGATCGAGGAGCCGACCGACCTGTCGGAGATCCGCATCGGCACCCGCGCGCACCTGGCCGGCGGCCGGACGCTCACCCTGCTCGGCCCCTGGGAAAGCCAGCCGGAAGCGGACGTGATTTCCTACGAATCGGACCTCGGCAAGTCGATCCTCGGCCTACGCATCGGCGGCGAGATCGAGCTCGACGGCGTCAAGCACAAGATCGAATCGATCGAGTCGGCGACCGAACCGGCGGCCTAACCGTTCGACAGCTCCAGCGTGTCGCGCTGTTCGCGCAGCAGCACGCGCTCGCCGCCCGAGATCAGATAGCTGAGGTCGCGGTAGCGGGCGAGCAGCCGCCGGCCCGTCGGGCTGGAGGCCAGCACGACCCGGTGCGGCGCCCGTTCCCGGACGCCTTCTTGCACCCACAGGTTATCGTCGTTCCAGACGAATTTCCGGCCGGCGGCTTCGCTGGTCGTCGGCGGCTGGAACAGGAAACCCTGGTTGGTGACGCTTACCACCTCGCGCGGAACCCTGAGCGCGAGCGCCCGGTCGCGCTCCAAGGAGAGGTCGCGCACCACGCCGACCGTGAACAGCATCACGGCCGCCGTGGCGAGGGTCGCGAGCCCTCCCCAGCCGCTTCTCGCGAGCCGCGCGAAGATCGAGCGGCGCGGCGCCGGCCGCACCGCTTCAGCGAGCACATCCCAGTGCACCCACCGCGCGAGGTCGACGGGAGGCGCGGAGCGCGGCACCGACCTCAGGAGCGCCACCGTGCCGCGCAGACGCTCCAGCCGCGCCCGGCAGTGGGCGCAGGTTTCCAAATGCAGGTCGAGCCGCCGCCGTTCCGGCAGCGGCAGCTCGCGATCGAGATACGCCGAGGCGAGCTCGGACGTGAGATGAAATGGGCGGTTCATGATCCGTTCTCCAGCATGAGCAAGTCGCGCAGACGTTCCCGCCCGCGCGCGATCCGCGAGCGCACGGTGCCGATCGGCACGTTGAGCACGGCGGAGATTTCTTCGTAGGACAGTCCTTCAATGTCGCGCAGCACGACGGCCTCGCGAAACTCGATCGGCAGTTGAGCGAGCGCCTCACCGACCCGTCGGCTGTCGTCGGAGGCGACGGCCAGATCTTCCGGGCCGCGCCCCAGATCGGGCAGCGGCTCAGCGGTTTCCTCCCCCTCTTCGAAGAGACGGCGGAACGACCACCGGCTGCCGCCGCTCAAGCGGCCGCGGCAGTGGTTGAGGGCGATCCGATAGACCCAGGTGCGTAGCGCGGAGCGCCCGCGGAACCCCCCGAGATGGCGATAGATGCGCAGGAAGACCTCCTGCGACAGGTCGGCGGCCCGGTCCGAGTCGCCCGCCAGGCGGAGCGCCACGTTCCAGACCATTTCGGCAAATTGGGAGTAGACCTCGTCGAACGCCGAGCGGTCTCCGGCCCGATGCCGTTCGACCAGATCGAGCTCGGCATCCCGAACCTCGGAGGAGGTGGAAATCATCGCAACGCTCACCGGGCCCTCCCCGGCCCCGAAACCGCTACCCCCCGGGGCCTCATCGAGAGCTTAGACCCATCCGGGCGGAATTTGGTTCCCGGCGATTTACGACTTCCGGAGCCGCCGGATCAGACCGCTCATCTGAGGAACGCCGAAGAGGAAGGAGGCGACCAGATAGATCGTTCCGAACGTGCCGGCCGCGAGACCGGCGAGGACGATCGAGCCGATCCGGCCCGCGGGGGCGAGATGGGCAAACGTCGGGCGTAGGGCAAAGGCGGACGCTCCGGCGATCAACGCCGAACCCCAGAGCCGAGCCTGGAGCGACCCCGAAAGGGCGACCCGGCCGATCCGCGCGCCAAGCTTCCGGCGCAGCAGTAGGAACTCAATCCACGCGGCGATTCCCGCCGAAGCGGTCAAGCCCACAGCGCCGAGCGCGAGCGCCCCCCCTTCGACCGCCGGAATCGGCAATCCCAATTTGACGATCGCCTCGACGAACAGAGGCCGGAGCGGAAAAGCGAACAGGACGCCGAGGACGGCCGTGAGCGTCACGCGCACGATCGCGATCCGGAACGGCGTCCGCGGATCACCCAGGGCGTAAAACGTCGAGGAGTAGAGCCGCCCCAAGCAGGCCGCGAGCAGACCGACCGTCGAGCCGGCGAGCACGTAGGCGACGAACTGCGAGTCGGCCGCGGTGAATTCGCCGGACTGAAAGAGGGCGGTGATCAAAAGATCGCCGAGCAGCAGGAACGCCA
>DATMZU010000275.1:0-21051 GCA_035607435.1 Thermoanaerobaculia bacterium
CCCGCGCCCCATCCTCCCGGCCCGTTGACACCCCCCCGGCCCCGGGACACAATCCGCCGCAGCTTAAAGAGCACGTTGTCCGGAGACGGTCGCTCCAGAGACGCCTGTAGGGTTCTAGGAGACGAATGGCCAACTACCTCCCGATTCTCGTCTTCGTGGTGATTGCCGGGTTGTTTCTGGCGTCCACGCTGCTCGTGGCTCGGTTGCTGCGGCACCGGGGGTTCGGGGGGACGAACCTCGATCCCTACGAGTGCGGCAACGAGGTGGTCAGCTTCGCCCACGACCACCGGTTTTCGGTGCGCTACTACCTGATCGCAGTGCTGTTCGTCGTGTTCGACGTCGAGACCGTCTTTTTGCTCCCTTGGGCCGTGTTGTTCGACAAACTTGCTCTCTTCGGGTTCGTCGAGATGATGGTCTTCCTCGCCATTCTGATCGGCGGTTACGTCTACGTCTGGAACCGGGGGGCGCTCGAATGGGCTTGAAGGTTCTGGACGAGATGGGCGACTCAGGTGCCATCGAGTCGAACGTCCTCACCACGACGTACGACAAGATCTTCAATTGGGCGCGCCGGTCGGCGATCTGGCCGATGCAGTTCGGGCTCGCCTGCTGTGCGATCGAGATGATGGCCGTCCTCGATCCGCGGCACGACATGTCGCGCTTCGGCGCCGAGGTGTTCCGGGCGACGCCGCGGCAGAGCGACCTGATGATCGTCGCGGGCACCGTGACCGAGAAAATGGCGCCGATCGTCAAAAGGCTGTGGGACCAGATGCCTGAGCCGAAGTGGTCGATCGCGATGGGGGCCTGCGCCACGTGCGGCGGGCCGTACCGGACCTATGCGGTGACCCAGGGGGTCGATCGGGTAATTCCGGTGGACGTCTACGTGCCCGGCTGCCCGCCGCGGCCCGAGGCGCTGCTCTGGGGCCTTCTGCATTTGCAGCGGAAGATCGACCGCATGACGGTCGCCGGGGGTGCGGGAGCCAAGCTGGTTCCGCGGATCGGCGAGGCGAAACGGTGAGCGACGGCCCGAGCGCCGTGGGCGAAGGCGGCACCCCCGCGCCTCCGGCAGAAAAGCCGGCTTGGGAGCGGGACCCGGTCGTCCCGGAGTGGCGCGATGCGGACGACGATCCGCTCGCGGCGGCCTTGCGCGAGGCGTTGCCCGAGGCGATTCGGTCGGTGAAGACCTTCGCGGGCGATCTGACGTTCGACGTCGAGCGCGAGCGGCTGGCGGACGTGGCGCGAGAGCTGAAAACCGCGCACGGCTTCTCGCTGATCGTCGATGTGTGCGGCGCCGACTATCCCAATCGCGAGCCGCGGTTCGACGTCGTGGTTCATCTCGCGAGCCTGCCTCCCGATCGGGCGTACCGGGTCGTGCGCTTGAAGACCCAGACCGATGAGGCGACGCCGGTGCCCACCCTCACCGGCGTCTATCGCGGCGCGAACTGGCCGGAGCGCGAAGTGTTCGACATGTACGGCGTGCGCTTCGAAGGGCATCCGGACATGACCCGCATTTTGCTCTGGGAGGGGTTCAACGGCCATCCGCTGCGCAAGGAGTTTCCGGTCGAAGGGATCGACACGGGCGCCGCGATTTATTCCGAGCATTACGGCGAGACGATGGGACCGGTCGCCGGGACCGGCACCGGCTGGAAGCCGCCGAAGCCCGCGCCGCCGGTTTCCGACGAAACGGAAGAGGGCGGGGCCAAATGAGCACGCCGAACGGTGCGCCCGATCCCTCTTCGGACCGTCTGTTTACCGGCGAGGAGATGGAGCTGTCGTTCGGGCCTCAGCACCCGGCGACGCATGGGGTGCTACGGCTGAATCTGAAGATCGAAGGGGAGCGGATCGTCGGCTGCTACCCGATCATCGGCTACCTCCACCGCGGCACCGAGAAGCTGTTCGAGCTGCATCCGTTCTTCCAGAACGTACCGCACACCGACCGGATGGATTACATCGCGGCGGCGACCAACAACCTCGCTTACGTGGGGGCGGTCGAGAAGCTGGTCGGCCTCACCGTGCCTCCGCGGGCGCGCTACATCCGGACGATTCTCGCCGAACTGCAGCGGATCTCCTCGCACTTGGTCTGGCTCGCGACCCATGCGATCGACATCGGGGCGATGACGCCGTTCTTCTACTGCTTCCGCGAGCGGGAGCGGGTGCTCGACCTGTTCGAGCAATATTGCGGCGCGCGCCTGACCCTCAACTGCATGCGCCCGGGGGGCCTGCCGTTCGATCTGCCTGCCGGCTGGGCCGACACGTGCCGCCGCTTCTGCGAGGACTATCCCGCGAAAATCGACGAGTACGAAGGGCTGCTCACCGAGAACCGGATCTGGAAGCGGCGCACGGTCGGCGTGGGAGTACTTTCCCCCGAGGCGGCGCTCGATCTCGGCGTCACCGGCCCGATGCTGCGGGCGAGCGGGATCGGCTTCGACCTGCGGAAAGTGCGCCCTTACGAGGCGTACGGCGAGGTCGAGTTTGCGGTGCCGACGGCGCAGAACGGCGACACCTACGACCGGTACATCGTGCGGATGGCCGAGATGCGCGAATCGACCAAGATCGTCCTCCAGTGCCTCGATCTGCTCCCGGCGACCGAGGGCGGCCCGATCATGGCGAAGCGGCCGCGCGTGCTTAAAGGTCCGAAGGGCGAGGTCTACCACGGGATCGAAGGACCGAAGGGGGAGATCGGCTTCTACATCGTGGGCGACGGCACGCCGAATCCGTACCGCTGCCATGTCCGACCGCCGTCGTTCATGAACCTCCAATCGCTGCCCGATCTCGCGAACGGGCACCTGGTGGCCGACTTGGTCGCGCTGATCGGATCGACCGACATCGTCCTCGGCGAGGTCGATCGGTGAGTCTTCCCTTCGGGCTCGAAGCGCTGCGCGCGGCGGCGGGGGACACCCTTTTCTACTTCGCGATCTCGCCCGCTTTGAAGATTCTCGGTCTGGTGTTCCTCGCGATATTGCCGGTCATCACCTATCTGGTGCTCGCCGAGCGGAAGATCCTCGGCTTCCTCCAGGTGCGGGTCGGCCCGAACCGGGTGGGGCCGTGGGGCCTGCTCCAGCCGATCGCGGACGTGATGAAACTGCTGGTGAAGGAAGACACGATCCCGAGCCGCGCGGTGCGCTGGGCGTTCGTGCTCGCCCCCTGCCTGGTGGTGGCCCCCGCCCTGGTGATCTTCTCCGTCGTGCCGGTCGGTCCGCCGTCTTCGACACCCGGCGGGCTCTCGGGGTTCGTCACCGACATTGACACGGGGGTGCTGTTCGTCATCGCGGTCGCGACGATCGGGGTCTACGGTTTGATCCTCGGCGGCTGGTCGTCGAACAACAAGTTCTCCTTGATGGGCGGCCTGCGCGCCGCGGCGCAGATGATCTCCTACGAGGTGCCGCAGGGGCTGGCCCTGGTCGGACCTTTGATGCTCGCGGGAACGATGTCCATGGTGGGGATCGTCGAGGCGCAGCGCGGGGCGCGGATCTGGTACGTCTTTCCGCAGCTCATCTCGTTCTTCATCTACATGGTGGCTGGAGTGGCCGAGACGAACCGCAACCCGTTCGATCTGCCCGAGGCGGAATCCGAGCTGGTCGCGGGGTTCCATACCGAATACAGCGGCATGCGCTTCGCGCTGTTTTTCCTCGGCGAGTACGCGAACATGATCGCGGTCTCCGCGGTGGCGACCACGCTGTTCTTGGGCGGCTGGCTGCGGCCGTTCCCCAGTGTCGCCTGGCTTTCGCCGCTCGACGTGGTGCCGGGGGCGATCTGGTTCGCGCTCAAGGTGTTCGTCTTCCTGTTCGTCTACATCTGGTTCCGCGGCACGTTCCCGCGCTATCGCTTCGACCAGCTGATGGCGCTCGGTTGGAAATGGATGTTGCCGCTCGCGCTCGCGAACATTTTCGTGACCGCCCTGATCAAGCTCTGGCTCGCGAGGTGAGACGTTGACCGCGTGGAAGCGTTTCCTCGACCGGTTTCTGCTGCTCGACCTGTTCGCGGGGCTCAGCATCACCGGCCGCGCTCTCTTTCGGAAGAAAGAGACGGTGCAGTATCCGGAGGAGCGCCTGGCGCCTGCGCACCGGTTCCGCGGCATGTTCCGGCTCGACGAGGAACGCTGCATCAAGTGCAACCTCTGCGCGATCGATTGCCCGATCGACATCATCTACATCGATTGGCACCAGGAATTGAACGAGGCGACGGGGAAGAAAGAAAAGAAGCTCGACCGTTTCGACATCGACCTCCAGCGCTGCATGTTCTGCGGCTTGTGCGAGACGGGGTGCCCGACCGAGCCGAAATCGATCTGGCTGACCACCAAGACGTATGAGCTCGCGACCTACGATCGTTGGCAAAATCTCTACGCCGACAAAGAACAGCTCGAAGGGTGGAGAGGCCGGCCCGCCTATACCGACGAGGAGATCGCGAAATGAGCTTTCTCGCGGGGTTTCTCCAGGAAAACGGCGCGGCGATCCTGTTCTATCTGTTCGCGGGACTGGCGCTCGCCGGGGCGGTGGGCGTGGTGACATGGAAGAGCCCGATGAACGGCCCGCTGTCGCTTCTGGTGACGTTCCTCGCGGTCGCGGCGCTGTTTCTGTTGCGCCACGCGGGGTTCGTCGGCATCGTGCAGATTTTCGTCTACGGCGGCGGGATCATGGTGCTGTTCCTGTTCGTCATCATGCTGGTCAACTTGAACCGGCTCGAAGCCTCCGAACGGGTCTGGCGCCAGACGCCCTGGGCGCTGCTGCTCTCTCTCCTTTTCGCCGGAGTGGTCGGGGTGGTCGCGCGCGCGAATTGGTCGGGGGTCTCAACCGCCGCATCGGCCGAGCGGCTGCGGACTTTCGGCGGCGAGGTGGTCGGCAATCCGCAGGCCCTCGGCCAGGAGCTTTTTCGCAGCTACCTGCTTCCGTTCGAGATCGCCTCGCTCTTCCTGCTCGTCGCGATGATCGGCGCGGTGGTGCTCGGGAGGCGCGAATGAGTCCCGAGGCCGCCTCCAGCCTTTGGAACGTGGGGACGGAGCACTATCTGGCGCTCAGCCTGCTGCTGTTCGGAATCGGCCTGTTCGGCGTGATCAACCGGCGCAACTTGATCACCATCCTGATGTCGATCGAGCTGATGTTGAACGCGGTGAACCTGAATCTGGTGGCGTTCTCCTACCAGCGCGGCGATCTGCTCGGCCAGGTGTTCACGGTGTTCACGATCACCGTCGCGGCGGGGGAGGCCGCCGTGGGTTTGGGCATTCTGCTCGCCATGTTCCGCCTGCGCCAGACGACGCGGGTCGATGCGGCAAACGAGCTGGCAGGCTGACCGCCGATGCGCGATCTCCTCTGGCTCGTGCCGCTGTTGCCGCTCCTGGGCGCTTTGGCGAACGGGCTGCTGGTAGGCCGCCGCGCGTCGGAAAAGACGGTCGCTTGGATCGCCTGCGGCAGCTCGGGAGCCGCAGCGCTTTTGGGCGTAGGAGTGATCGTCGATTACCTGCGCGTCCAGTCGCCGCGGCCGTTCGCCCTGCCGCTTTGGGAATGGATGTCTCCGGGCGTGTTGCCCACCGTTGCCGGCCCGGCGAATCTGACGATCGGTTTCGGTTTTTTACTCGACCCGTTGTCGGTCGTGATGCTGTTCGTAGTCACCTTCGTCGGCTTCTGGATTCATCTCTACTCGGTCGGCTACATGGCGGGAGAGCCGGGGTTCCGCCGCTACTTCACCTATCTGAACCTGTTCCTGGTCGCGATGCTCGTGCTTGTCCTGGGCGACGGCTACGCCTCGATGTTCCTCGGTTGGGAAGGGGTGGGGCTCTGCTCCTACCTATTGATCGGCTTCTATTTCGATCGTGAGAGCGCGGCCGATGCGGGGCGGAAGGCGTTCATCGTCAACCGGATCGGCGACTTCGCCCTGCTCGCCGGACTGTTCGCCCTGGCCGGCCGCTTCGGCACATTGCAGTTCGCGGAGATCGGTTCCCAGATCGCCGCTTCGGCCGACGCGCTTCGCGCGCCGTACGTGCTTGGCCTGTCGTTTGCAGGATTCGTGGCGCTCTGTTTGTTTCTCGGCGCAACGGGCAAGAGCGCGCAGATCCCCCTCTATATCTGGCTGCCCGACGCGATGGCCGGGCCGACTCCGGTTTCAGCGTTGATCCATGCCGCCACCATGGTGACCGCCGGGGTTTATCTGGTGGTGCGTTCGAACGCGATCTTTCAGCTCGCTCCGGGGATCTCCGCGCTGGTTGCCTGGGTAGGGGCGGCGACCGCACTCGTCGCCGCGGGGTTCGCGCTGGTCCAGACCGATCTCAAAAAAGTGCTCGCTTATTCGACCATCTCGCAGCTCGGGTACATGTTCCTCGCCGCGGGGCTCGGGGCGTATGCGGCGGCGATTTTCCACCTCGCGACCCACGCGTTCTTCAAAGCGCTGTTGTTCCTCGCTGCGGGCGCGGTGATCCACGCGCTCGGCGGGGAGCAGGATCTGCGCCGGATGGGCGGGTTGTGGACCCGGCTGCCGCGGACCGCGCGAGCCTTCGGGATCGGCGCGCTCGCGATCGCCGGGATTCTGCCGTTCGCGGGATTCTGGAGCAAGGACGCGATCCTCTCCGCCGCCGCGGCGAGCGGCACCTCGGGGCACTGGATTCTTTACGCGATCGGATTGCTGACCGCGGGGCTTACGGCGTTCTACATGTTCCGCGTCTTCGCGCTCGCGTTTCTCGGCTCCTTCCGCGGCGATCCGAAAGCCGGGCACCACCTGCACGACGCGCCGTGGACGATGGCGCTGCCGCTGTTCGTCCTCGCGGTCGGGGCGGTCGCCGCCGGCTGGCTGGGGATTCCGGAGGCGCTCGGCGGCGAGAATCGCTTCGGGCGATTCCTGGAGCCCGTGGTGGCGAAGCTCGCCGTAAACGGGGTTCCCGCGGAGCCCGCCGCCTTATCGCACGCAGCCGAGATCGGCGGAATGCTGCTCGCGCTGGGGATTGCAGTGGCGGCGATCCTGCTCGCCCTGCGGATCTATCGCGCGGGTCCGGAGCGCGGCGCGGCGCTCAGCCGGAAATTCCCGCGACTCCATGCGCTCCTCGAACACAAAGCTTGGGTGGACGAGGTCTACGACGCGACGATCGTGCGCGGCACTTGGGGTCTCGCGCGCCTCGCGGCGAAGTTCGATGCCCGGGCGATCGATCGCGGCCTGGTCGAAGGGGCAGGGCGCCTGACGGTCTTCGGTTCTTGGATGTCCGGCCTATTCGACCGCCACGTGGTCGATGGGCTGGTCAACCTCTCCGCCTGGCTGCTCGACCGTTTTTCGCGCTCGCTGCGGCGGGTGCAGACCGGGGCGGTCTCCAACTACGCCTTTGCGATCGCTCTGAGCGCGTTCGTTCTGGTGTGCCTCTACGCGGTGTGGCGGTAAGGGATCTTCGAGGGAGAGCCATGTTCGATTGGGTACACGGAGTGCCGATCCTTTCGCTGATCTGCTTCCTGCCGCTCGCAGGGGCGCTGGTTGTGATCTTCGCGCTACGCGATCCGGCGGCCATCCGGAAATTCGCGTTCGGGGTGGCGCTGGTCGATTTCCTGCTTTCGCTGCCGCTCTGGTTCACGTTCCAGCCAGGCGGCCCGCTCTTCCAGTTCAAGGAAGGGCTCGATTGGATTCCCTCGATCGGCGTGCGCTATGAGCTGGGAATCGACGGCATCGCGTTGCTGCTCGTTCTGCTCACGACGCTTCTCGGCACGCTCGCGTTTCTCTCGTCCTGGAGCGCGATTCGCGAACGCGAGAAGGAGTACTACACCTTCCTGCTGCTGCTCCAGACCGGCATGCTGGGCGTCTTTTGCGCCCTCGACTTCTTCCTGTTCTACGTCTTCTGGGAGGTCATGCTGGTGCCGATGTATTTCCTGATCGGCATCTGGGGCGGGCCGCGGCGGCTCTACGCTTCGATCAAGTTCTTCCTCTATACGTTGGTCGGTTCGGTGCTGATGCTCTTGGGCCTGCTCGCGCTCTACTTCTGGAACGGCCGGGGGCTGTTCGGTTGGGCGGGCGCGGGCAACCCGCTCTCGTTCTCGATCGAGCAGTTCCACCGCGTCGGCCCGTCGATGCCGGCCGATCTGCAGTTTTGGATTTTCCTCGCGTTCTTCGTGGGATTTGCGATCAAGGTGCCGATGTTCCCGTTCCACACCTGGCTGCCGGATGCCCACGTCGAAGCGCCGACGGCAGGGTCGGTGATCCTCGCGGGCGTTCTGCTCAAGATGGGGACTTACGGCTTCGTTCGGTTTTCGCTGCCGATCCTGCCCGAGGCGACGCGCCGCCTGGTTCCCTGGATGATCGGCCTGTCGATCGTCGCGATCCTCTACGGCGCGCTTTGCGCGATGGCCCAGCGCGACATGAAAAAGTTGGTCGCCTATTCGTCGGTCTCGCACCTGGGGTTCGTGACGCTCGGCATTTTCGCCCTGAACGGCCCGGGCCTTTCGGGCGGCGTGCTTCAGATGATCAACCACGGACTTTCAACCGGCGCCCTATTCCTGCTCGTGGGCGTTCTCTACGAGAGGCGGCACACCCGGCTGATCGCCGATTTCGGCGGCCTCTCGGCCGTCATGCCGCGCTACGCCACGATTTTCCTGATCGTCACGCTCGCCTCGATCGGGGTGCCGACGCTGAACGGCTTCGTCGGCGAATTCACCATTCTGATCGGCGCCTTCTCCCAGAGTTGGGCCTGGGCGATCGCGGCGACCCTAGGGATCGTGCTCGGGGCGGCCTACATGCTCTGGATGTTCCAGCGGGTCTTCTTCGGTCCGGTCGGTCACGAAGAGAACCGGAATCTTCCGGATCTTTCGCGCCGCGAGCTGGTCTACCTGCTGCCGATCGTGGCGCTCTGCTTCTGGATCGGGCTGTATCCGAAGCCGTTCTTCGGGATTCTGGAGAAGCCGGTCGCCTATCTCGTCGAGCGGGTCGCACCGGTCGCTCCCTCTGCCGTGGTTCAAGGACGCTGAGAATGGCGTTCCCTGCGGCCATTTCCCTGCGCGACGTCGCGCTGATCGGCCCCGAGGTGCTTCTGGGGGCCGCGGGCCTTCTGTTGCTGGTCGCCGGGGCGATCGGCAAGGGGCTTTCCCGGCGCGAGGCGACGTGGGTGGCGGGGTTCGGCCTGGCTCTCTCGGCGGGTGTCCTGTTCGTGGTCCGCTTGGGCGTCGGCTCGGCGCCCGCCCCGCTATTCGGCGGCAGCCTCGCGCTCGACGGCTACGCGTTCTTCTGGCAGTTCCTGGCGCTCGCCTCCGTCGCGTTGGTCGTGCTGCTTTCGTCACACGGGATCGAGTCGATCGCCTCTCGCGCCTCGGAGTACTTCGCGCTGCTGCTGATCGCGACCTCCGCCTTGATGCTTATGGTGGCGGCGCTCGATCTGTTGACGCTCTGGATCGCGCTCGAAACCATGGCGCTGTCGAGTTACGTCCTGGCCGGCATTTTCACCCGCGAGCGGCGCTCGAACGAGGCGGCGATCAAGTATTTCATCCTCGGCGCGCTCTCTTCGGCGATTCTGCTCTATGGCATCTCGCTCCTCTACGGCGCGACCGGCACGCTCACGCTCGAAGGGCTCGCGCAGGCGATGCCCGCGGCGCTCGATAAAGGCAGCCGGATCGCGCCGCTCGGCGGCCTGCTGGTGGCGGCCGGGCTGTTCTTCAAGATCGCCGCCGCGCCATTTCATTTCTGGGTACCGGACGTCTACGTCGGGGCGCCGACGCCGATCACGGCGTTTCTCGCCAGCGCCTCGAAGCTGGCGTCGTTTGCGGTGCTCGGCCGGGTGTTGCTCCATGCGTTCGGCGGCGTCCGCGTCGAGTGGCAACCGGTGGTCGCCGGGGTTGCGGCGGTCAGCATGATCTGGGGCAACGTCGGGGCGCTCACCCAGTCGAACGTCAAACGGCTGCTCGCCTACAGCTCGATCGCCCATGCCGGCTACCTGCTGATCGGGCTGCTCGCAGTTTCCGAGACCGGCCTTTGGGCCGCGATGTTCTATGCCGCGGCCTATGCGTTCATGACGATCGGCGCCTTCTCGGTGGTCGCCCTGGTGAGTCGGGGGGAATACGCGGCGGAGAGCTGCTCCGACTACTCGGGGCTCGGCCGCCGCTCGCCGTTTCTCGCGGCGTCGATGTTGATTTTCCTGATCGGGCTCACCGGGATTCCGCCGACCGGCGGTTTCTTCGGCAAGGTGTTCCTGTTCGCGGCGGCGGTCGAAGCCGGCTGGACCTGGGTCGCCGTGGCGGGTGTCTTGACCAGCGCCCTGTCGCTCTATTTCTACTTCCGGATCGTCGTCTTCATGTATTTCAAGCCCGCCGCCGGGCCGGGCGAGCCGGCGGAGACGTTGCCCTTCCTGGGAAGACCGGCCGCCCCCCCGGCCGCGATCACCGCCATCGGCCTGTGCGCCGCGCTCACGCTGGCGCTCGGCATCTTTCCCGGCCCGCTGATCGAGCTGGTCAAACAGAGCCTGCTCGCCTTGCGATAAGCTCCCGGTCGAGGGCGCCCGAGTCGGAGGCGCCGGAATCTAGATCAGGTGCCGTAAATGGCGAGGGGAGCTCCCGTGGCAAAAGAGAGCGGTGACCACCAAAAAGGGTGGGACTTCGAGGCGGCGGCCATGCCCTTCGTCGATGCGCTCTATAACACCGCCTATCGGATGGCGCGCAATTCGGAGGACGCGGAAGACTTGGTGCAGGAGACCTACCTCAAGGCCTACCGCTACTACGACAAATTCGAGGAAGGCACCAACTTCAAGGCGTGGCTCTTCAAGATCATGAAGAACACGTTCATCAACAACTACCGGAAAAAGCAGCTCGCCCCGGCGTTTTCGGACTTTGCCGACATCGAGGAGAGCTTCGAGAGCCAGGTGAGCGAGGAAGTCGCGCGCCAGAATCCGAATCCGGAAGAGGAACTGCTCGAAGACGTGCTCGACGAGGACGTCCAGAAGGCGCTCGAAAAACTGCCGCCCGACTACCGCATGGTGGTGATCCTCGCCGATCTCGAAAACTTCTCCTACAAGGAGATCGCCGAGATTCTGGAGGTTCCGGTGGGCACGGTGATGAGCCGCCTCTACCGCGGCCGCCGGCTGCTCGAAGCCGCGATGCTCGAATTCGCCAAGGGCCATGGCTACCTGCGCGGCGGCGAACCGACCAAGATGAGAAGCCGGCCCAGTCCGGCGCCGTCCAAATGAGTTGCGTAGAAGGCCATCCCGCGTTGCGGAATTTCCCGAACGCTCTGGGAGTTTTCGCCGGTAGAATCGAGAGAGACCACCGAGCTGACCCTATGTCTTGCCATATCGATCGAACGATTCCGGGGGACCGAATCGATGGACTGTAAGCGGATCAGCGAAGTGATCTACCTGTTCTTCGACAACGAGATGGAGGAAGACCTCCGGGCGCCGTTCCAGGCGCACGTTGATCATTGCCCCGAGTGCGCCCATCAGGTCGGCAAGACCCGGAAGATCCTGGTGCTGGTGCGCGAACGCTGTACGCGGTGCTGCGCTCCCGAGCACCTGCGGTTGAAGATTCTCACCAGCATGCCTCACCGCCGCTCTGCGGCCCGCCCCCTTTAGGAGGGCTCTCCCATGCGTACTTCCTCGCGCTTTCGCGCATTTTTCACCCTCGGTGTATTTCTCCTGCTCTTGGCCGGCCCGGCCTCTCTTGAGGCGCAGAGTTGGCGTCTTTCCGGAATCGGTGGCGAGAGTCTGTCCGACGCCGACCTCGGACAGGGTGCCACCGTCGTGGTCGTCTGGGCCTCGTGGTCGCCGAAGTCGCGCGACATCGTGGACCGGGTCAATCAGATCGCGGACCACTGGTCGGGCAAGGCCCGCGTGGTGACCGTGTCGTTCCAAGAGGAACGGGCCGCGGTCGCGGGTTTCGTCGCCGGCAAGGGCCTTCGGTCACCGGTTTTCCTCGATGCCGACGGGGCATTTTCCCGCAAGTTTTCGATCGCCACGCTGCCCGGCCTGCTGGTGCTCAAGGACGGCCAAGTGGCGTATCGAGGCAAACTGCCGGAAGATCCCGACGCGGTGATCGCCGAAGTGGTTCGATAAAAAAGGTCCGGGAAACGGGTTGCGGGCGGCGGAAGCCGCCTGCTACACTCGCTCCCGGTCGCTGACGCTCTGGTCTCGGCCGCCCTTCCATTCCGCCTAATAAGACGGCGAGGAGGACCCCCGACCGGATGGCTTTCCCTAGGCGTTACGCCCTCTCCGTATTGCGCATGGCGATGCCCGCAGGGCTGGCGTTCGCCGCCTGGATGCTCAGCGTTTCCACCGATCGGTTGGAAGCCTACAATCGCTCGCCGTTCCCGGTAACCTCCGTTCCCGCCTTCCGCGAAGAGTTCGCACCCCGGCTCGCCTCGCCGACGGCCACTTCGCGTTGGCTCGATCGCGCCAGGGTTCCGGTCGAATACACGCTGAACCGTGGCGAGACCGTGCCTTCGTTGTTCGCGCGTTTGGGGCTCGAAGGGGCCGATGCCGAACAGGCAGTCGCCGCTTTTTCCCGCGATCTCGACCCCCGTCGGCTGCGCGCCGGCAACCGATTTTCTGCATATTTTGGGCCACGGGCGGCGTTGGCCGGCCTCGACCTGACGCTTTCGGGGGTCGGCCGGCTCGAAATGGCTCGCGGCCTGAGCGGCTGGAAGTCCCGGTGGCGGGATTTTGCCCGAACCTCTCGCCTCCGCGTGGTCCACGGTGCGATCGACGGCGCTTTCGATTCGTCGGTTCAGGCGGCGGGCGGCCCCCCGTCGCTCGCCTATCGGATCGCCGAAATCCTCCAATGGGACGTCGATTTCGCGCGCGATCTTCAGCGCGGCGATCGATTCGAGGCGCTGTACGAAGAGGTGCTGGTCGACGGCAAGCCCTACGGCGTGCAGAAGGTGATTGCCGTCTCCTATGAGGGGGATCGCGGCCGGAAAGAGGCGATCCTCTTCGGTGCCGACGGCACTTTTTACGACGGCGAAGGCCAGCCGTTGCGCAAAATGTTCCTGCGCTCGCCGCTGCGTTACTCGCATATCACGTCGCGCTTCAGCATGCGCCGGTTCCATCCGGTGCTCGGCGTCTTTCGGCCGCACTATGGCGTCGATTACGGCGCGCCGATCGGCACGCCGGTCCAGTCCACGGCGGGCGGCGTGGTCGTCTCGGCGGGATTCGAGCGAGGGGGCGGCAACGTGGTCAAGGTCCGCCATGCGGGAAACTACGTGACGGCCTATCTCCATCTTTCGCGCTTCGGCCGCGGGATTCGGCCGGGGGCGCGGGTTCGCCAGGGGGACATCATCGCTTTTACCGGGATGACCGGCCTCGCGACCGGACCGCATCTCGACTACCGTGTTCAGCATCAGGGCCGCTGGATCGACCCCCTCTCGCTCACCAGCGTCCGCGACCAGGAACTTCCCTCCCGCCAGCTCGCATCGTTCCGCGGCTGGAGGAACGAGGTGCGCCAGGCGTGGATCTCCGGCCGGATCGATCGGCTGGGTGGTTTCCCGGGCTTGGCGGCTCCGCTCCCCGGAGCGCCGCAGCTCGCGGAACGCCGCGCGCCGGCCGGCGCCGCGACGACCGCCGTCCTCGCGCGCTAGATCCGGACATGCACTGCCGCGCTTGGTGCCGCGTCGATCTGGCGGGCGGAACGCTCGACATCTGGCCGCTCGGGCTAGCGTTTCCAGACGCCCGGACGGTGAACGTCGCGATCGACGTCGCGGTGCGCTTGACGCTGGTTCCCAGTCCCGATGGGCGGTATCGAATCCGGCAAGGGGGCGGCGAAGTCATCGCTTCCTCGCCAGACGCTCTTAGCGTGGCCGACGAGACGGCGTTGATCGGCGTCTTTGCCGGAGCGCTCGACCTACCCCCCTTCGAGCTGGATCTCGCGAGCGACTCGCCGCGCGGCGGGGGATTGGGCGGCAGTTCGGCGATCGGCGTCGCGTTCCTGGCGCTTGCCGAGGAGGTCTTCGATCTGCCGCGCTCCTCGGCCGCCGAGCGAACCCACCTCGCTCGCGATCTAGAAGCCCGGTTGATGGGGCTGCCGACCGGCCTTCAGGATCATTACCCCGCACTCCTGGGGGGAGCGCTTGAGATCCTGCACCAACCCGGCGGGGAGCAGGTGCGCCGGCTCGCGGTGGATCTCGACGCGCTCTCGGATCACCTGCTGCTGATCGACACGGGGGCGAGCCATTTCTCCGCAGGCCAGAACTGGCAGGTCGTCCGCCGCTTCCTCGAACGGGATGTCGAGGTGGTTTCTGCCCTCGGTAAAATCGCCCTGGTGGCCGAAGCGATGTCCGAACCGCTGGAGCGAAACGACTTTCCCGAGGCCGGCCGGCTGCTGCGCCGCGAATGGCAGGCCCGCAGCCGCTTGGCGGAAGGAATCTCGACGCCGAAGATCGAAGAGCTGCTCGATCGCTCGGCGGCACTCGGCGGTTGGGGCGGCAAAGCGTGCGGAGCCGGGGCGGGAGGCTGCGTCGCCCTGCTCGTTCCCGCCGAACGAAAGCGGGAGATCGCCGCCGAGATGGAGAAGGCCGGTGGTCGCGTCGTTCCCGCCCGCGCGGTGTCCGGGCCGCTCGAACTTTTCGACTGATTCCCAGAAGGACGTCCCAAAAACACGAAAGCCGGCTGGACCTCTCGGTCGAGCCGGCTTCGGACTCCTAAATCTAAAGGCGGTCAGCGGTTTTTCGCGCGCTGCGCCAAGATTTGCTCGGCCTGTTCCTGAGTCATATTGGCGCCCAGCGCGATGCTCAGGACATCGGTCCAGCCGTCAGCAGTCGATTCACGATAGAGAATCTGGTCGTCCTGCTGCCAGCTAACAATCAGAGAATCGCCATGGGTTGAGGTGTAAATGTTCGGCACAGCATCACCGGTCTCGGGTATAGGCAGGTCCACCGCGGTATGGAGGGAAAGTGCATGGCCGGGTTTTTCCACCGTCGGCTCGGCTGTGGGTGTAGCCATGACCTCCGTGACCCGATAAACCAGATTCTGCTGCCGGCCGCCTCGCCCTCCGAAGGCATCGGCTCCGAAGTCAATGATCTCGGAGCGGATGAAGTCGGAAAGACGACGAACTTGGCCTGGGTTGTAGCGGCTGCCGAAATCGATGATCTCCGAACGGACCTGATCCGCGAGGAAATGCCTCAAGCTCGGATGTAGGGCGCCGCCGAAGTCGATGATCTCGGAGCGAACGGGATCGGCCAGCAGCGAAATCGGCGTCGGAATTCGCGGGAAGCTGAGGATCTTCGCCCGCACCCGGGCGGCAATTTCCGACAGGTCAACGGGTAGGACATCGATCTCGGCGGTGTTAAGACGTCCCGTTTCTGAATTGACGAAAGTCGCCACTGTCGCGCCGTCGTCTCCGAGCTGGATCGAGGGGGCGTGGAGAAGTGGACCCGTTGGCGTAGCCAACACTCGAGTGCTCTCGGCCGTTGCGAGATCATCCAGCGGAAACACTGGATTCCAGCCGAGATAGATGCCATCGATCAGGACCACCGGCGCGTAGACCGCATGGTCTCCATCTCCTGTGGTCTCCCACCAGACGGTTTGGACGATGGTGCGGTAATGGCGTTCCGGCTGGTTATCGGCGCCAGTGACGTCGAAAGTGTCATGACTGACCGCGATCCGTGGCGAGCCTTTGAAGCTGTACTGGTCGCCAGAGATCTGAACCACGTCACCGAACTCACCGCTAGCCATGCTCGTCAGATAGAGGACGGAGTGCAGTGGGTTGATCCGACTCTCCCACACGAGGAAGATCCTCTTCGAGGATTCCTCGAAGAAGAGCGCAGGAGAACTTTCGACGTCATTGCCTGCCGTTCCTGGGACCAGCAGTCGCTGGGTGCTGGGACCGTCGGCCCCCGGGCGGGTAATGTCTAGTGCCAAGACGACTACATTGGACTGCGCTAGGGAGGGGAACAGGTCCTGGTAAGTCCCGGCGCGAACCCGATAGAGATCGCCGTTCGAGCCGAGCGCGATGTCGTGCGTTTCGCTGTGACCCGGCGCGGCCGTCGCACCAAAGGCGAGGCCGAGCAGCAAAATGTGGATGAAAGTTCGGCTCTTCATCGTAATCACGCCTTCAGATTGATCAGCTTGCGAACGTCGATCGCTAGCAAGAAGTCCGGGAGGTAATGTTCTTGCGGGAAGAACTGCTGCTGGAGCCGATTGAAATGGCCGCGAGCGCTCTTAGTGTTGCGCGCCAGATTTGCCGCTTCGCCCAACAGGTAGAGGGCGTTCTTCAAAGCATCCTGATCCCCCACGGTTTCCGCGATCTTCAGGGCGGTCAGCCCATGCCGGTAGGCGGCCCGATATCGTCCAACTTCTAGCAGGGCGAAGCAGAGGCTCAGTCGCGGGCCGCGCTCGAACCCCTTCGCGCCGATTCTGCGCAGTGTCCTGAGCGATTCGTAGAGCAGGCGAAAGCCTTGGTTGAAGTTTCCCTCGACGATCCGGCAATACCCCAGGTTGTCAAGTACGAGAGCCCGCGCCATGCTTCTCTCGGTCGGCATAGCTTCGAGGGCCTGCTCGTATTCGAGGCATGCCTGACCGAAATGGCTCTCGGAGATCAGGATGTTGCCGATTCGGTTGTGGGATGAAGCGATCCAAGGATCGGAGCCGATCAGCATCGCTTTGTCGAGGGCGATACGAGCGTAGAAAAGCGCCTTCTTGTAGCTCTTCCTGATCTGGTACTCCTGCGCCAGGTTGTAAGCCGCCAGGCGGCAGTTCTCGAGGTCGGAGTTGCGCATCAGAATTTCGCGAAGCCGGATCAGGTCCTCGGCTGCCGCCCGTCCGAGCTCGATCTCAACGGCTACAAGGTTACAGAACGCACGCTCCGTGATGACCTCGTCGCCAAGGTTCTGCGCGCGAGAGAGAGCACTGTTAAATAAGTCGAGAGCTTCAACCAGATTTCCCTGGTTAAAGGACTCCTCGGCTTGTAGGCGAAGGGACTCGTAAATCTCCATCTCAGAGACCTCCACTTACTCACCCGCCTCGTCGGCGCGCCGCTCGAGCTGCTCGCGTTTGAAGGCGACGAAATCCTCGACTTCGCGCTGGGCGGCCTCGTCGAGGCTGCTCAGGTCTCGGGCGACGCGAAGCGCCCGGGTCGAAACCTCCTGGGCCTGATTCACCTCGTCGAAGAACTCGCCGATCGAGAGCTTGAACTCGGCCACGATGCGGAACAGGGTGTCCAGGCTGACCCGGTATTCCCCCTTCTCCATGCGGGAGAGGTCGGACTGCTGGATCCCGAGGCGGGAAGAGAGCTCCACTTGCGTCAACTTATGGTCGCGACGGAGCTGCCGGATCTTCCGGCCGACGAGCTGGACTTGGCGAATCTTGGGCGAAGCGATCATGGCGGCTCATCTCTGCGAAGCGGCTATGTCAAAATGGCATAGGGGCGTCGGTTTGGACGGAAGAATACCGCCGGAAACGCCCGCCGTCAATTGCTAGCTGATTTGACTCTGATTCGATCCGGTCCGGAACAGCAGTGATAAGGGATCAAGGCGGAGAAGTGCGCCGTGCCCGGAGTCGTGGGCACGGCAAGAAAGAGGTCAACCGATATCGATGATCTGAGTACGGACGTCGGACTCCGATCCTTCGGAAGGAGTCGGGCCGCCGATCTCGATGATCTGTGCGCGAGTGCCGCCGACCACCGAATCGAGATAGGTGGTAGGGGCAAGTCGGGTGCTGCGTGGGGTGGCTTTCTTCATGCGTGGCCTTACCCTTCATATTAGGACGAGGACGATTCCCCGAGCCTGCGTTCAAACAGCTGAATTCTACGCCTTCGCCGTGCGTTACGTCCTCCGAGGCCTTAGACTTCGCCGCTGTGACCGGACGGCCCTTGATTTCAGAACCGCCCGCTGCTCTCCGGGTACCATGCTGCCCGTTGAGTTGGGGAAAGGCCGCCGCGCGATGAGCCGCCGCCTCTTCCTTTTGAAGGAGCTGGTCCGGCGCGATGTCAAAGGACGATATGCCGGTTCGCTATTCGGCCTGGTCTGGTCGTTCGCGCAGCCGCTCTGGATGCTCGCGTTGTTCGGGTTCGTCTTCTCCTCGATCATGAAGGTGCCGGCGGTCGGCGTGCGCCATGGCAACTTCGCGATCTTCCTGTTCAGCGGCCTGCTGCCCTGGATGGCGGTCCAGGAAGGGATCCTCCGCGCGACCACCTCGGTGACCGACAATGGGAGTCTGGTCAAGAAGCTGCGCTTTCCGGCCGAGATCCTCGGCCTCGCGGTCGTGCTCGCGGCGCTGGTCCACGAGGGGATCGCGATGCTCGCGTTCTTCGCCGTGGTCGCCTGGACCGGTGAGATCTCCTGGCGCGGGTTGTTGCTGCTTCTGTTGGCGATTCCGCTCCAGGTGGCGCTCACGCTCGGGGTGGGGTGGCTGTTGGCCGCCATCCACGTCTTTTTCCGCGACGTCGCGCAAATCCTGGGCATGGGGCTTACGGCCTGGTTTTATCTGACCCCCATCGTCTATCCGGCGTCTTTCGTGCCAGAACGGCTTCGTCCTTGGGTCGAGCTCAACCCGTTGACCGGATTGGTCGGGCTCTATCGCGCGGCGCTTCTGGCCGATTCGCCGCTCCCTTCGCGCATCGCCCTCGCGTCGCTCGCCCTGTTTTCCTGCGGCTTTTTCGCTCTCGGCGGGTGGGTTTTCCGACGCCTCAAGGCAAGTTTCGTCGACGAGATCTAGAATACCGATCCGTGGGTCGGCCCGGATCTTGCTGCTCGACGGCCGCGACCCATAAGTACGCTCTGGTCCCAATGATGACCTGGAGGCAAGAAATGCCCACGTCCAACCTTCGTCCCATCCTCGCCGCGATCTCGGCGTTCCTTCTTTGCAGCCTGGCCGTGCAGGCTCAGGTCAGCGCCGCCCCGGCGGCTGCGGAGGCGAAACCGGAGGTCGCGACCGAGAAGGGGGCCAGCCTGGCGGACACTCCCGCCAACCCGGAGTCGGCGAGCACCGATGCCGCCAACACGGGACCCCAACCGCCGGATGGCGTCTGGCTGAAGGACGCGGAGGGGCGCGAGTATTTCCTCGACAAGCTGGCCAAGTCGGCCGGGCCCTACCAGAAGAACGACGACCACACGGTCCGGACCGTGTGGGGAATCGTGCTCAAAATCGAGAAGGAAGACGAGGAGAACTTCTACTACCGGGTCTATCGCCAGACGGCGGCCGAAACCCCGATGTCCGCCCGCCCGGAGCCGCCGAGTCCGGAGATGCTCGATGCCGCGGCGAAGAGCTACCTCCAGGTGGAACAGACGGACCGGGTGCAGGCGATCGCGTTCTCCAAGGGCCTGCCGGCGACCGGCCAGTGGCGCCACGGTTTCGTGCTCGCGGACATGAACGAGGACGGCTTTCTGGACGTCGTCCATGGGGCGGCCCGGAAGACGCTTTCGGTGCCGCAGATCTTCCTCGGCGACGGCAAAGGCAACTGGCGCTATTGGTCGGAGGCGAAATACGCCCAGCGGCCTTACGACTACGGCGACGTGGCGGTGGCCGACCTGAACGGCGACAAGCACCTCGACATGGTGCTCGCGGTCCACCTGCACGGCCTGATCGCACTGCTGGGCGACGGCAAGGGCAATTTCACCGATTGGAGCAAGGGGCTCGATTTCGTCGTGTCCAAAGAGGGCGTGGCGCCGGGCTTTTCAAGCCGCGCGGTCACCATCTCCGATTGGAACGGCGATAAGCGACCCGACATCATCGCGCTCGGCGAGGGCCCGCGTCTCTCCATCGACCGGTCGAGCTCGACCAACGACGACTCCAACGGCATCGTCATCTATCTCAACCAGGCCAACGGCTCGTGGGTCCGCAAGGATCAGGGGACGGGAATGGACCAGCTGTTCGGCGACACCATCGTCCTCGGCGACCTGAACCGTGACGGCAGGAAGGACATCCTTACCCCGTCCAATACCTACAGCCGCAAAGACATCGTGAGCTACGCCAAGAAAGACGGCTCCTGGCAGAGCATCAACATTGCGACGCTCCGTCCCTCGGGCTATATCCGGGGTGTGACGATCGCCGACTGGAATGGCGATGGCCGGAACGATTTCGCCGACGGGTTCGTGAATCGCGAGCTGGGGGTCTGGCGGACCGGAGTCGATGTCCAGCTGGCCCAGGCGGACGGCAGCTGGAAGCGGGTGTCGGTCTGGGCGATCGACGGGCGGACCTCCGTCACCGCCCTGGCCGCGGGGGACCTGAACGGCGATAAGAAAGCCGACCTGGTCGCCCTCACCGGCGATGGTGAAACCTGGGTCTTCCTCGGCGACGGCAAGGGCGGATTCGTCAAGGACGACACCGGAATTCCGAAACTGACCGACTGCAAGGGCTATCACGCCGCGCTGGTCGATGTGGACAAGGATGGGAAGGCCGAGCTGATCAGCAGCTTCGCCGGCGAGGCATCGCCTCTTCTGGCTCCCGGCCGCTGCCCCTCGGGTGGGGCCATCCAGGCGTGGCAATTCTCGGAGAGAGTCGGCACGAAGACGAGCGAAAAAGCGATCGGCACCCCTTGACACCCGCGCAAACCGAATTCTATAGTGCGGCAGCATAAACGCCTGAGGCGACCCGTTTCGTCCGCAAAACGTCGCGAACGAAGATGCACGGTGACCCTCTCTGAACGAAAACGTCCGGCCCGTGGTCGCGAGGATCACGGCTGTATGAACGACTTTACGGATTGCCAAACTTTGAACGGGAGGTGATGTTCCCGAGCTGGTCTTAAGCCAGCAAGCTTTACCCATCGGATGGAACATCGCAGGTTTTCTCAACCACGTGCTAGGAGATTGTCAACAATGAAGAAAACGGTTAGCTGTCTCGCTCTCTTGGGCCTTTTGGCTCTGAGCGGCCAGGCCGTTGCGACGATCTGCACCATCGATGACGTGCCGGCGGCGACTCTGCTGCTGCCGTACTTCGAGGTCGATCTGAACAACCCGAACGGGATCAACACCCTGTTCTCCATCAACAATGCCTCCGCGACCGCCGTTCTCGCCCACGTCGTCCTGTGGTCGGATCTGTCGGTCCCGACGTTCGACTTCAACGTTTACCTGACCGGTTACGACGTTCAGACCGTCAGCATCCGTGACATTTTCAATGGCTCGGTGCCGCGTACGGCGTCGGCGGGCCAGGACCCGGGTGACACGATCAGCAAGAAGGGCACCTTCTCG
>DATMZU010000284.1:0-7530 GCA_035607435.1 Thermoanaerobaculia bacterium
GAGCCGACAGCGAATGAGTGGCTCGACGGCCTGAGCTGCCTCACTCCAATCGCGCTCGACTTCCCAGCCGCGTTCACGGTCGAAAAAACTCGCAACGCCGACGAGAAGAATTTGCTCCACAAGCTGAACCTTTGACATACCGACTAGTGTTGAAGGGAGAGTTCTCCCGTGTCCGCTACTATAGGGGTAGCCCATGCCCGCCCCTCTCTTCGACTTCGATGTCTTCCTGAGCTTCGCGTCCGCCGACGCGGAGGCATCCAAGGAGATCTGGCAGACCCTTAGCCAGGGAGGTCTTCGCGTGTTCTGGGCGACCGACACGCTAAAGGAGGTGGTAGGCCAGAGCTTTGTCGGGGCGATTCAGGACAACCTAATCAAGAGCCAACACTTCGTCCTGCTCTGGACTGCCCAGGCCAAGCGTTCCGCTTGGGTTAGGGCCGAGTACGAGGCTTTCTATAGCCAGTGCCATTTGAAGGACGCCAGGTCTCGCAGGCTGGTCGTCATGCCCGACGGACTGGAGCCGATCTCGTCCTTGCCGCCGTTCCTCCAGAGTCTTCAGATCGCGCGCTCGAGCCCCGAGATCGTGACGCTTCTGGGAGGCGTCGATCCCCAACGACTGCTGCGGGAGAACCGCGAGCTTCAGGCCGCGGTCGGGAAGTTGGAGGCACGTCTAAGCGCGGCGCAGAAGGAGCTGGACTTGGCGAAGCGCTCGGTGGTGGCGGCCCCGTCGACGAGAGCTGAGGCCCCAAGGGCCGCAAAGCCAGCGGCCGAAAAGGAGGAAGGGGAGGTCCTTCGAGCGCTGGAGGACGCTTTGGATCAGATCGAAGTGGCCACCGGAACCAGCATGGGAGGAGCTTGGATCAATGAAACGGGCGCCTTCCAGGCCTGGAAGATACTTTATGCGCAGGGTGGTGAACGCGTCATCCGATCCCTGTCGGCCCGGCTTGCGAATCCCAAGCGCGATTGGCAAGATCAGTGGAAGGCTCTTACCTTGCTTACCTATGCTTCGCGCACTCCGGAAGGGCGCGAACGAGCAGAAGAAATCATCGCAGTGGCTTCCGATCTAGTTCTTCGCGGTGGCTATGTGAAGAAAGCTGCGCTGGAGCTCATTGCCGGCGTTCCAGCTCCTGTGCGTGCCAAGTGGGAGGCTTTGTTTCCGCTCGTTCAATCGGCGCCCATTGAAAAAATCGGCGAGCTCGTTCGACGCTTGCCGGAATTCACACCTCCGGAAGAGCGAGGCCGCACGGCAGAAGTCATCGGAGAGATCCTGGCGTTCACGACCCAGACTGATGCGATCACGGCCACCGTCGGCGCTCTAAAAGCGCTGAACGCCCGCTCCCAACTGCCCCGCCTTCGCGAGGTGATGGCAGAAGCTCCGATCGAGAAAGCCAACTCGCTCGCCGACTTGGCGGAGTACTTCGGCGACAGAGAAGCAGTCCCAACGATCCGTCAAGCCATCGAAACATGGCGGCATGGAGCAAAGCCGATCCGGTCCCTGCTCACGAGCCTCCAATCGTTGGAGGGATCAGCTTGCCACGCCTACCTGGCAGAAGTCCTTCTCGACAGTCAGCCACAGCGCCAGCGGGAGATTCTGTCGGGACTGGCCAAGAGCAATGATCCGGCTCTCTTGGATGCCGTTGCCCACTTGGCGGAGGGGGGCACCGACCCGGAGGTTAGAGAGGCCGCAAAGAAGTACCTCGTTCGTTGACAGGCACTAAGCACCTGAGAGCTTCGGCCTCCTCAACGCTTCTTCGCGTTCAGGTCGGGGGGAAGCCGAGCCGTCGGTCGAGTAGCTCCTAACCCCCCTGCCCCCCTTTCCTCCCGCTGTGGCACCATAATGGGAGTAGCAATCCTGTAGACATCGCGACCGGAATCCGGTCGGGCTTCGTTGGAAACTAAGGGAGTGACGCGCATGGTCGAACCGGGCGGCGAGGCGAATTCGAGGAAGGGGAGCGGCGGTCTGATCGTAGGGCTGTTGCTGCTCGCGGCGTTTTTCGCCCTGGCGGTGGTGAGACTGCGGCCCCCGGCGGCCAAACCCGCGGATGCTCCGGAGACGGAATTCTCGGCCCGGCGGGCGGGTGCCGTGCTGGCGGAGCTGGCCGGCAACGGCGAACCGCATCCGGTGGGCAGCGCGGCCAACGCGGCGACCCGGGAGCGGGTGCTCCTGGCGTTTCGCCGCCTGGGCTACGAGCCGGAGGTGGTGCCCGGCTTCGTCTGTCGCCTGGCGGGGCCCTGCACCACGGTGCAGAACGTCGTCGCCCGGCTGGCCGGCGACACCGCGGCGGGGGCCGCCACTTCGAAGGCGATTTTGCTTTCGGCCCACTACGACTCGGTGGCGAGCGGTCCCGGCGTGTCCGACGACCTCACCGGAGTCGCCGCGATCCTGGAGATCGCGCGGCTGATGAAAGTCGGTCCGGCGCCCGCGAACCCGGTGATCTTTTTGATCGATGACGGCGAAGAGGCCGGTCTGTTCGGCGCCGAGGCGTTCGTTCGGACGCCGACCGCCAAAGAAGTCGGCGTGGTGATCAACCTGGAGGCGCGGGGTACCTCCGGCCCCGGTCTGATGTTCCAGACCCAGCACGCCAACGGGGCGTGGATTCCGCTGTTCTCCCATGCGGTGTCGCGCCCGGTCGCCTCGTCGGTGTTCGTTTCGATCTACGAACGGCTGCCGAACGATACCGACTACAGCGTCTTCCAACGGGAGGGGATGCCGGGGTTCAACTTCGCCCTGATCGGCGACGCCGAGCGGTACCACACGCCGCTCGACAACCTCGCCAACTCCTCGCCCGCGAGCCTTCAGCATATGGGCGAGAGCGCCTTCGAGCTGGCCCGAACGCTCGCCGGAGCGGAGCTCGACCGGCCGAAACAGGGCCCATCCGTCTTCTTCGACGTCCTCTCGTTCGGCGTCATTCGCTGGCCCGGCGCGGCGACTCTGCCGCTTGCGGTGCTCGCGCTGCTCGCCGTGGGGCTCGCCTGCCGCAAGGCCTGGGGCGCCGGTGCCGCGGGCCTCGGCGGTTCGCTCGCCGCGCTGTTCGGGGCGCTCTTCGCGATCGCCGCGGCGGCCGGCATCGGCCTGGTGTTCATCAACGCGGAGAAGGTCGCGGGCGGCCTGGCGGTTTCCTGGCCGGTGGAAACCGGCGCGCTCCTGCTTTCGCTCGGCGCGTTTGCCGCGTTCGCCGTGCTGGGCATCCTTGCCGGCGTCGCGCAGACCGCGCGGGCGGCGGGGGTGTGGACGGGGGTGTGGCTTGCCTGGGCGATCCTGGGCGTCGCGACCGCGTTGCTGATGCCCGGCGCGAGCTACCTGTTCGTGCTCCCGGCCTTGGTCGCTGGCCTCGCCGGCTGGCTCGGCGGTCCGGGCCGGCTGCGGCTCGCCGCCCTGCTGCCGCTCGCGGTGGTCGGCGTCCTCTGGGCGCCCTTGGCCCTGCTCTTCTTTGCCGGGCTCGGGACTCCTGGGCTGGCGGTGATCGCGGCGGTTTTCGGGCTGATCGCCATGCCGCTCGCCTCGCTCCTTGCCGACGCGCGCCGGCCGGCGCTTTGGATCGGCGCGGTCGCCCTGGTCGCCCTGGTCGCGGCGTTCCTGGTGCCCGCCACCACCCGTGCCTCGGCCGCGGCGCCCTTGCGGGTGACCCTCTCGTATCACCTGGATTCCGATGTCGGCGCCGGCCGTTGGATTCTGGCGGGCGATCTTGCGCCCGGACGTCCGCTCCCCCCGACGCTCGCCGCCGCCGCGCCGTTTACGGTCGGTCCGCCGTTCCCCTGGTCGTTCGCCCAAGCGAAAGCGGCGGTGGCGCCCGCTCCGCCTCTTCCCCTGGTGGTGCCGACGATCGAGGTGCTCGCCGACGAGCCGCGCCCGGACGGCCGGCATCTGTCGCTTCGGCTCGTCTCGCCGCGCGGAGCCCCCTCGGTCGCGCTTCATCTGCCGGTCTCCGCCAACGTTCGCTCGGCGCGGATGGCGGATACGGAGATCCCCCAGACCAAGGAAGGGAAGATCCCGCCGCGCGGCGATTGGTTTACGTTCCAATGCCTGTCGACGCCGCCCGAAGGGATCGTGCTCGACTTGGTGGTCGGCAGTTCCGCGCCGATCGACGGCTTCCTGGTCGATCGCTCGCTCGGATTGCCCCCGGCGGCCCGGGCGCTGGTCGAAGCCCGGCCGGCGGAGATGGTTCCTGACGGCGACGCCATCGTGGTCAGCCGCAAGGTCCATCTCTAAAGTACAGATCCCAAAAGTCCGCCGGCCCTTCGACCGGGCCTGCTCCAGGGGGGACGGTTCGTCCCCCTTTTCCTTGGGCAGGGCACTGTTAGGTGAGTACTGGTATTGACACCCCGTTTTGCGGGGTGGTGTTTTCGTGGTTTCGACCGAGGTGTCCAACAACATGACATTGCCACTCCGCGCCACAGCTGTCGGCGCCTTCGACGTCATTGGCGTCGGGTTCGGCCCCTCGAACCTGGCCCTGGCCGTGGCTTTGGAAGAGGCACCCGAGGCGTCGCAGATGTCCCGGATGTTTCTGGACGGCAAAATGGGTCCGGTGTGGCATCCCGGCATGTTGCTCGAAGACTCTTTGATCCAGATCTCCGTGCTCAAGGATCTGGCGACGGTGAGGAACCCGCAGAGCCGCTTCACCTTCTTGAGCTACCTCAAGGAAAAAGGGCGCCTGTTCGAGTTTCTGAACCTGCGCGACCTTTTTCCCGGCCGCATCGAGTTCAACGACTACCTGGTGTGGGTCGCCGAGGCGCTCTCCCAACGGGTGCGGTGGGGCACCGAGGTGACGGCGATCCACCCCGAGCCCGGCGAGGAGCCCGGCTCGATCGACCTGCTGCGCGTCGTCTCGCGCGATCTCGCGACCGGCGAAAGCCAGGAGATGCTGACCCGAAACATCGTGCTCGCGACGGGTGGCATTCCCGCGGTTCCGCCGCCCCTCCGCCTGGTTCCGGGCGGGCGGGCGTTTCACAACCATGAATTCCTGCGCCGCATGCGCAACGATTTCCCGGACAAGACGGCGCCTTACAAGTTTGCCGTGGTGGGCGCGGGGCAGAGCGGCGCCGAGCTGTTCAGCTATCTGCTCACCCACTACCCGAACGCGGAGGTCACCGCGACGCTTCGGCGCTTCGCCTACAAGCCGGTCGACGACAGCCACTTCACCAACGAGATCTTCTTCCCCCAGCGGGTCGACTGGCTCTACTCGCTCACCGACGAGAAGCGCGCCCGGGTGCTCGACATGTGCCGCGACGTCAACTACGCGGTGGTGGACGCGCCTCTGATCCAGCAGATCTATCGGCAGATCTACAACGAGCGGGCGGAAGGAAAGAATCGCGCGACGCTCCTGCCGTTCCTGGAGCTGCGGGAGATCGAGGAGCGAGAGGCCACGGTCTGGGCGAGGTTCCAAAACACCCTCGAAGAGCGCCCGCATGAGCTGGAGGTCGATGCGCTGATTCTCGCCACCGGCTATCACTGGCCGTCGGACCATCCGCTGCTCGCCGAGGTCGCGAGCCACCTGGAGCGCGATCCGGTGCCGGTCCCCGGCGGGGGATACGAATATCGGATCCGCCGCGACTATCGGGTGGAGGCGAAGCCGGGCTTTGCCCCGGGGGTATATCTCCAGGGCTTCTCGGAACGCCGGCACGGAGCGAGCGAGACGGTCTTGTCGCTGCTGCCGATCCGGGCGGGCAACATTCTCGACTCGTTGGTAGCGGCCGAGTGTGATCTCGAATCTGAGTCAGTTGCAGTGAAGCGTCGAGTAACAATTATTCAACATTGACTAAGCATAGGCTTGGCACCAGAAGTCTAAGGAGACTACTTCCCGCAAGCTATGCCTGCTTGGACGGGTGGCAAGGCAAGGAACAGGCGCAGTTCTCGCAAAGCGACCGGATCGGTCGCCTTTTTGTCACTCAACCCACCCCGCCGGGGAGTTGCACGGAAAGACCATAGGAGTAAAATTTTTGTCGTGCGCGCCGATCGCTTCCTTCTGATCCCGTTGCTGCTCGGCCTCTTCGCCCTGCCGCTCGTGCCGACGACAGGGGCGATGGTTTGTCCGATGCAGCAGGCGCAGCGCACTCCGAGCTGCGGCGAGATGGCGCGGGAGTGCAGTCGGGCTCCGGTCTCTTTTGCGCTGGGCTTGGCTTTCGATCATGGGCGGCGCTCTTCAACCAAGGAGACGGTGGTCTCTGCGTGCTCGACGGCGCTCAGCGTCTGGCCGACGGAGGTCCGGCGACCGGCCGGCCCGGCGGCCCAGGATCTTCCCTCTCGTCCGTTTTCCCTCCTTTCCGTTTGGCGGATTTGATCGCGTCTCGTTGGATCCCGAAGTGTGTCTTCTCGATCCGATGTAAACGCCCTGCCCGCCGCGTGGCGTGACAGGGAGACACGATCCATGTCTAGAAAACGACGGAGAAATCAACGATGCGATATCTGGGAAAATCAGCGCTCTGCCTGAGCGCCTTGGCCATCACCCTGTTGGTCGGTTCACCCCTCCAAGCGGAGGAGAATCACAGCCATAAACACGCCTGCGCCGAGAAGATGAACGAAAAAGCCTCGTCCCACTGCAAGATGCACAAAGAGGCCAAGGGCGACGACGCGAAAGCTGGCTGCTGCTCCGAGGGCTGTGCCGATCACGCGGGGAAGGAAGCCAAAGCCGGCGACAAGCCGTGCGCGGATTATGCCGGCTGCTGCGAACACGGGGACGCGAACGCGAAGGCCGGCGACAAAGCCTCGTGCAGTGACGACTCCTGTTGCAAGGATGGAGCTTCCTGCTGCGAGGGCGACGGCAAGGCGTGCGCCAAGCACGAAGCTCACGCTCATTAGGCCGGCGTAGGCGTTGAATCGACGAGGGGCGGGCCGGTTGCGGCTCGCCCTTTTCTTCCTGTAACCACTGCCGCACCTCCAGCAAACTCCTCCACAGACACGAACGCTCGCGATCGCGCAGCAAGCGCGGTCGCCAGAAATTTAGAACCGCGGGGCTCCGGAGAGGGCCGCCGCATTGGGAGGAGTCTTGCCATGAGATCAACCAGGAACGCAACCGTCCAGATTTCCAACGTCCCGACTTCGAGCCTTCGTGCGTGCCACCGCGGCTGGCTCTGGGCTTTTGCCCTTGCCGCTCTGGCTTTCGTACCTTCGCCGGGCGCCGCGCAATTCGAGGTGCGCAACTGCCAACTGGTGTGGACCGGCCCGGTGCGCACCGAGACGCGCTGCTACACCGAAACGAATCTTCGTCCCGTGACCGTTCTCACCACCTGTCGGCAGGGCCTGGAAAAGGATGGGGCGCTTTGTTATCCCCAGTGCCGCGCGGGCTACACCGGCGTCGGCCCGGTTTGCTGGCAGGTGTGCCCCGCGGGCTACACGGACGACGGTGCGCTTTGCCGCAGGAACGCCATGATCATCGGCGCGAACAACAGCGCCTGCCCCTGGTACGACAAGTGCGGCCTTACCTTTGCGCGCGGTTGTACGCAGTGCCCGTTCGGATACAACAACGACGGTTGTACCTGTCGGATCGACGTCCACATTTTCGCCAAGGACTCTTATGGTCGCGGCGTCGGAGAATC
>DATMZU010000300.1:0-10887 GCA_035607435.1 Thermoanaerobaculia bacterium
ACGTTAAGGTGATCAATCCCTGGTTCATGGCTCACTAGGGCGCTGGTCTTGGACCGCGGAGGAAGACTGATCGGGAGGTTAGACCGACTGCCGGTTACAACCCGGCCTCGTCGGCCACCGCGGCGAGAAACCCTCGGAGAGTCTCTGCTCCCTGCCCCAACTCCTTGCCAATCCGCTCGTGGTCGATCGCCGCGTAGCCATGGCCGATTCGATTCCGCAGGCCGACCGCGCCACGCATCCCTTCGGCGAGCCCTCGATCAAGGACCTCTCGATCCGCCAGAAGGTCGAACGAAGCTCCAGCGTCGTCGGGGACTGGCCAGCCCGCGTCGGCCACCCAGTGGGTCGCAAGATCGATGCATTCCTGGATCGCCAGAAAGAGATAGAACGCACCGAGATCGCGGTCGCGGCGTTCCTGGCGACCGATCAATCCTTCGGCATCGGCCAGCCAGGCGCGGGCACGGGCGAGCTTTCCCGATGCGACATCAGGCCGGACCATTTGCGACCTCCGCGCGGAGGCGTGCAACTGCGGCGGCCTGGATGCGGCGCGCATAGGGCGCCCAATCCCACCAATCCCGCATCGCCTTCGCCTTGAAGTCGGCCCAGAGATACGGCCGCCGTTCGAGGAGCACCTGCCCTTCTCGGGCGATCTCGAAGCGCAGCAGCGGTGGCGCCTGGTCGAGGAAGATCAAATCGACCGGCCGGCCGGCGGCGCGGCCGAAATCGACTTCCAACCGAAGGCGCACCTCCGGACTGTTCTCATCGACGATCAGGCCAATATCCACGTCGCTGCCGCGCCGCAGCGCGCCGCGTGCGAGCGAACCGAACACGACCGCCAGGGCCAGATTCGGACGGCCCGAGGCGCAGTCGCGAACCGCGGCGAGAAGTTCGGAAGGCTCCATGAGGCCGGATCTTAGCGCGCCCGGGTCGTGAACAGCCGGAGAGGGCCGGGAGGGAGGATGACGAGGGAGCGTCGGAGGTGGGAAATGCCCGGCCCCCTCCGCTCTCTAAAGACCCGCTCGGTAGCGAAGGGTGTGAGTCAAAAACGCCGCCGTCTCAGCGCCCTTCCTTGCGCCAACGCTCGTGCCTCGGCAGGGCCGAGCTGGAGCTCGGCGCCCCCAGGGAAAGCACTCCCGGGATTCTTACTCCTCGCGCAACGCCACGATCGGCTCGACTTCGGTTGCGCGGCCGGCGGGGAGGATGGAGGCGGCGAAGGCGACGAGGAGGAGGAAGCCCGAGACCGCGACGAAGGTCTTGGCGTCGGCGGCTTTGAGGCCGAAGAGGAGGCTGTCGAGCGCGCCCGAGGCGGCGAGGGCGGCGGCTCCGAGGAGTCCGAGGGCCAGGCCGGCGGCTGCGAGGGTCATTCCGCGGCGGATCACCAGGAGGAGAAGGTCTCGGCGTTCCGCTCCGAGGGCGAGGCGGACCGCCAGCTCACGGCGGCGCTCGGTGACGAGGAAAGAGAGCAATGCCCCCAAGCCCACTCCGGAGAGCGCGAGCGCCAGGCCGCCGAAGAGCACGAGGAGGAGCGTGCGCAGGCGCGGCCGGGCGACCGATTCGGCGACGGCGTCGGTCATCACCTGAACCCGGAAGATCGGCACCTCCGGATCGATTCCGGCGACCGCGCTTCGCACCGAGGACACCAGATCGCGGGGATCGCCGCTCGTCCGCAGCATCAGGTCGGTCGCCCAGAAGGGATCTTGGAGAAACGGCACGTAGATGTCCGGCCGGACCGCCTCGCGCTCGCGATAGCGGACGTCGCCGACCACCCCCACGACGGTGATCCATTCCGATGTGCCGGGAAGCCAGCGGAGCCGGCGCCCGATCGCCCGGCCGCCGGGGAAGTATCGACGCGCCGCGGTCTCGCTGACGATCGCCACCCGTGACGCCTTGGGGTCGTCACTCCAGGCGAAGTCACGGCCGGCGAGGACCGGTATGCCGAGGGTCGAGAAATAGCCCGGGCTCACCCGCTCGTGATTCGCCGCCGGCTTGGCCCGCTGCTCGCGGGCGCTCTCGCCTTCGACGGTAAACGTGTAATCCCAACCGATCGGCCCGGCGAGCGGCCGGAGCAGGACTCCCGCCGCCCGTTCGACCCCCGGCAGGCTGTTGATCCGCTCGACCGCCCGGGCGAAGAAATCTCCTCGGCTCGCCTCGTCGGGGTACTGCGGCCCGGCGAACTGGATTCGCACGGCGAGCAGGCCCTGGGGCGCGAAGCCGACGTCGGTTTTTTCGAGCGCCAACAGGCTCCTGGCCAGCAGGGCCGAGGCCATCAGCAGAACCAGGGTGAGCGCCACCTCGCCGACCACCAGAAGGCTCCGCCAGCGCAGGAGACCCCGGCCGGCCGCCGCGCGCGGGCCTTCTTTCAGCTCCGCGGCCAGGCCGCCCGAGAGCGCCGCGGCGAACGGCGCGGAACCCGCGACGACGCCCGAGGCGAGCGTGACGCCGAACGCGAACAGGACCGCGCGGCCGTCGAGAACCAGGGTGCGGAGCGCCGGCAGATCGGCCGGAGCGAGCCGCGCCACCCCGGCGATCGCCCAGTGCGCGAAGACCAGCCCGAACAGTGCCGCCACGCCGGCTGAGAGCAGGCTTTCGGCGAGGATCTCCCGGGCGAGGCGGCGCCGGCCCGCGCCGAGCGCCCGGCGAATCGCGTTTTCGCGCCGCCGGCCCGCCGCCCGGGCGAGCCAGAGCCCGGCGACGTTGGCGCAGGCGATCGAGAGCAGAAGCGCCGCGGCGAGCAGGAGCAGATGGAGGGCGGGACGGGCATCGCCCAGGATTTCGTCGCCGAGCTTTCCGGGTTTTGCGCGATAGCCCTCCAGGGCGGGGTTCTCCCGGGCGATGACCGCCGAAGCCGCGGCGAGATCGGCGCGCGCGGCGGCAAAAGAGACCCCGTCCCGCAAGCGGCCGATCGCCTCGAAGATGCGGAGCTTGAGGAATTCCGGCTGGGTGTGTATCCAAGCGATCGAGCACCAGACCTCGGTTCCCTTCGGGTAGTCGAATTCGGGCGGCAGGACGCCGACCACCGTCGTCGCCGCGCCGTCGAGCTGAATCGAGCGCCCGACGATTTTTCGGTCTCCGCCGAAGCGCCGTTTCCAGAGTCCGTCGGAAATCACCGCCATGGATTCGGCCCCCGGCCGGTCGTCTGCCGAAAGCAACGTCCGCCCGAGCGCGGCGCGGACTCCCAAGACGCCGAACAGATTGCCTGAGACCACCCCGCCGTTGACCTGCATCGAATCGCCCCCGCCGCTCGAAGGGCCGAGGACCGAGTCGGCGACCGCCGAAGTGACCAGGGCGAGGTCGGAAAACGAGGTGACCGACGCGCGCCAGTGGTCGAAGTCGAATACCGAGACTTCGACCACCGGCGCGCGGCCGGGGATCTCGCCCCAGATCGCCACCAGCCGATCCGGCTCCACGAACGGCAACGGCGCGAGCAGGACGGCATCCGCGAGGCTCCAGATCGCGGTCGCGGCGCCGATCCCGAGCGCGAGCGTCGCCACCACCGCGGCCGAAAATCCGGGAGCACGGCGGGCGTTGCGCGCGGCGAGGCGGAAATCTCGGAAGAAATCCATCGGAGATGGCTACGCGCCCCGCGGCCGGAGGTTGCGAACTTTTCAGCCCTAGCGATCCGAACCCGGGCCCATCCGGTCGATATACTGAAGGCGTCTCTCTGCACCGGAACGCTCTGCCGCGGCCGGATTCGAAAGGTTCCTCTCATGAGACGATCGAAGACGATCTTCAGCCTCGCCCTCTCCGCAGCGCTCCTCGCCGCGGTCGCTCCCGCCTCCGCCGCTGCCAACGCGCCCGTGGGCGCCGCTCCCCCCCACTTCATCCAGACCGCCCGCCAAGCCTGCGGCGCCGCCTATTCGTTCTGCCGCGCCGACCTCTTCACCCGCCGCGCGCTCGGCGGCGGCATCGCCGAGTACTCGCTCCGCTTGCGCGTGGGCTTGGGCGAGCGCGAGGTGATCGGCCTCCACCGGGTGGTGCGCGAAAGCGCCCCGGGCCTGCCGGCGCGCGCCGAGAAGGCGATCTTCCTCGCCCACGGCGACGCCTGGGGCTTCGACGCCGCGTTTCTCTCGGCGGTCGCCTCCCCCGCCGTGCCGGATGCCCGCGCGCTGCCGATCTATCTCGCCCAGCGCGGCGTGGACGTCTGGGGCATCGACTTCCGCTGGACGCTGCTGCCGGCCGATGCGCCGAACCTCGCGGAGCTGGCGAACTGGGGCATGGGCACCGACGCGCGCGACTTAGGGATCGGCCTGGCCGTCGCCCGCGGCGTTCGCCTCGCGACCGGCCAGGGGAACCGCAAGCTGCACCTGCTCGGCTGGAGCCGCGGCGCGCAGACCGCCCTGGTCTATCTCGGCTCCGAGACCCAATTGCCGCCGGGCCTGCGCCAGACGCGCGGCGCGGTGGTGGTCGATTCCTTTTTGAAGACCAACGACCCGGAGGTCAAAGCCGCGGCCTGCGCGCGCCTGGCGGCCAACGAGGCGCTGCTCGCCGCCGGCCAGACGGCGGCGACCAGCGGCCAACTGTTCGTAGCGCTCGGCTCGCTCGCCGAGACCGATCCCGGCGGCGCCTCGCCGATCGCGCCGGGCTTTACGAATCGCCAGACCGGCCTGCTCGCGGGCTCCGCGACCTACATCTTCCTGCCGCCCGGGCAATCGTTCGTGCCGCTCTACCATTTCCTCGGCGGCACGTTCGACGGCGCGGGCCTGCCCACCGGCCTCACCTACACGAACGAGGCCCATTGGTACGACTTCCTCGAAGGCGCTTCGCCGCTCGAACCGAACCGCCTGCTCGCCGACGGCGACGCGCCGATCTGCGAAGCGACCGACGTGCCGTTCGACGATCACCTCGGAGACATCCGCGTCCCCGTGCTCTACCTCGGCGCGGGCGGCGGTGTCGGCAACTACGGCATCTACACGACGACGCTGCTCGGCAGCACGGACGTGACGATCCGGGTCGTCCGCCTCGGCGCGCCGGAAGCGCGGGCGCTCGAAATCGGCCACGTCGATATCTTCACCGCGAACGACGCGCCGACCCTGTTCTGGCGCCCCCTGCTCGATTGGATCGAGGCGCACTGAGGTGACCGAATCGACGACCCAAGCCCGCTCCGCCTCGACGCTCTTCACGGGTCTCGGGGCGGCGGTTCTGCTGCTCGCGGCTCCCGCGTGCGCCGCCCCCCCTTCTCCGTCGGCTCGCTCGCTGGAAATCGCAACGTACGCCAAGGCGACCTACGGCGAGGCATCGATCTCCACGCTCGGCGAGTTGGTCGGGTTCCGGACCGTCGCTACCGAGGGGGTCGCGAATGCGCAGAACCCCGAATTCGGCAAGCTCACCGCCTACCTTGCGGCGAAGGCTAAGGACCTGGGGCTCGCCTTCGAGGACCACGGCGCGGTGGTGGTGATCTCGATCGGCAAAGCGGACGCCAAGCCCGAAGACCGGCTCGGCCTGATCGTCCACGGCGACGTGCAGCCGGTCGATCCGAGCAAGTGGAAGAAAGACCCGTTCCATCTCGACGCCGAGAGCGAGCCGGGCAAGCTGCTCGGCCGCGGCTCGGAGGACGACAAAGGGCCGATCGCGACCGCGCTCTACGCGATGAAGGCGCTGAAGGACAAGGGACTCGCTCCCAACAAGCGGGTCGATCTGGTCATCTCCTACACCGAGGAGTCCGACTGGGTGCCGTTCCAGGACTTTCTCGCCGGTTGGACCGCGCCCGCCCTGAACGTCGGGCTCGACGCTGATTATCCGGTGGTGATCGCCGAAAAGGGCTGGTGCTCGATCGAGCTCGGGATCGATCCGGTGCATGAGGAGGCATCGAAGGAGCCGCGGCTCGCGAGTTTCTCCGGCGGCTTCTTCCTCTCCCAGGTGCCCGAGGATGCCGAGGCGGCGATCTCGGGCGCAACCGCCGAGCTGGCTACCCGATTGATGGACGCGGCACGCCGCGACGGCGAGGTCCGGTTCACGTTCGAGCCCCGCCCGAACGGCGACCTGAACGTCTACGCCCGCGGCGTCTCGGCCCACTCCTCCACCCCCTGGGACGGCAAGAACGCGATCGCCCATCTCGCCGCTCTGCTCGGAACCCAACCTTGGGCAGACAACCAGGCCGCGCGCATGGTCCGGCTGCTCAACGACCTGGTGGGCACCGGCATCTACGCCGAAAAGTTCGGAAAACTCGCCTACGAGCACCCGTTCATGGGCAAGGCCACCCTCTCGCTCGGCACGTTGAAGATCGAAGACGGCCGGCTCACCGCGGGCTTGAACCTCCGCCGCCCGGTCGGGCGGACCAAGCAAGAGGTCGAGACCTTGATCCTCGAAGCCGTCGAAGCCTGGTCGAAGAAAGCCCACATCCCGGTGGCCTTGAAGACCGACGTCAACGACCCCCACTTCGTGGACGGTGCGCCGCACATCCCGGTGCTACTCGGAATCTTCGCCCACTACACCGGCCAACCCGACCCCAAGCCGATCTCGGTCGGCGGCGGCACCCACGCCCGCCTGCTCCCCAACGGCGTCAACTTCGGCCCCGGAATGCCCGGCGAGGTCTACACCGGCCACAGCGAGCACGAATTTATCGGCCGCGACCGGATGCTGCTGAACCTGGAGATGTACACCGCGATGCTGGCGGAGCTGGCGGGGAAGTAGAATGACCCACCCCACCTCCGACCCCACCGGCGAATCGGGCGTCGCCGTCGAAAAGCGGAAGAAGACGGTCCGGCCGAAGCGTTACAAGGTGCTGCTGCACAACGACGATTTCACCAGCATGGAGTTCGTCGTCCACGTTCTGATCACCCATTTTCGCCGGCCGCCGGGCGAGGCTACGCAGATCATGCTCGAAGTTCACCATCAGGGGGTCGGCGTCGCGGGCGTCTATCCGAAAGAGACCGCCGAGACCAAGGTCGCCGAGGTGACGGCCGAGGCGCGCGCGGAGGGGATGCCGTTGCTGCTCACGCTGGAACCCGCGGAGGGCGACGCTTGAACCTCTCGCAGCCGCTCCAGATCAGCCTCTCCGTGGCGCTTTCCGAAGCGGCCCGGCTGGGCCACGAATACGCCGGGGTGGAGCACCTGCTCTACGCCCTCACGCTCGATCGCGGCACCGCCGACGTGCTGCGCCACTCCGGGGCGAACCTCGAAGTGCTGAAGCGCCGGCTCGCGGAATTCCTCACCGACGAGCTCGACCGCTTCGATGATGAGGATCTGGAGCCCCGCCTGGGTCTCGGCGTCCGCCATGCGCTCGCGCGGGCGAGCGCCCAGGTGGCGGGCTCCGGCCGCGACGAGGTCCGCGGCTCGGACGTGCTGGTCGCCCTGTTCGCCGAGCCCGACACCTTCGCCATCGCCCTCCTCGACGAGCTGGGGGTGTCGCGGCTCGACGTGATCTCCTATCTCTCGCATGGCGTTTCGCGCCTTTCCGGCACCGGCCCCGGGGGGTTGGACCGTCCCTCCGACGCGGACGACGGGGCGATCGGCGAGCGCGACGGCGGCGAGGACGACGAGGAGGGCGACGCCTCCCCCGCGGGCGATCCGCTCAAAGCGTTCTGCCAGGAGCTGACCGCGTTCGCGAAGAAAGGGGCGATCGACCCGCTGATCGGTCGCGAGCGCGAGATCGAGCGCACGCTCCACATTCTCCAACGGCGGCGGAAGAACAATCCGATCTACGTCGGCGACCCGGGAGTCGGCAAGACCGCGCTGGTCGAAGGTCTGGCGCTGCGGATCGCCAAGGGCGACGTGCCGCCGCGCTTTGCCGAGACGCGGATCTTCCGCCTCGATCTCGGAGCGCTGCTCGCGGGCACCCGCTTTCGCGGCGACTTCGAGAATCGGCTGAAGGCCGTGCTCGCGGCGCTGGCGGCGCTTACGACTCAGGAGCCGAAAGAAAGAGCCGAGGCGCCGACGCCAACTCCTGCCACCGCCGCGGCGGGAAAGACCGGCGGCGGCGCGAACGACCGGCGTCCGATCCTGTTCATCGACGAGATCCACACCCTGATCGGCGCCGGAGCCGCCGGCCGCGGTTCGATGGACGCCTCGAACCTGCTCAAGCCGGCTCTCCAGGACGGAACGCTGCGCTGCATCGGCGCCACCACCTGGGAGGAGTACCGGCAGAACTTCCAGCGTGACGCGGCGCTCGCCCGCCGGTTCCAAAAGGTCGAAGTCCTGGAGCCGTCGATCGAGGAGACCGTGCGCATCCTCGAAGGGCTGCGCGAGCGGTACGAGCTGCATCACGGCGTCACTTACACCAAGTCCGCCCTGCGCGCCGCGGCCGAGCTGGCCGCGCGCCACCTGCACGACAAGCGGCTGCCCGACAAGGCGATCGATCTGCTCGACGAAGCGGGCGCGGCGGTCTCTCTCGCGGGCGGCAAGCGGGTCGGCGCGCCGGAGATCGAGCGGGTTCTCTCGACCATGGCGCAGATCCCGCCGAAGCGCGTCCATGGCAGCGACCGCGACCGGCTGCAAAGCCTCGAATCCGAGCTGAAAGCCGTGGTGTTCGGCCAGGACGCGGCGATCGAGCGGCTGGTGATGGCGATCAAGGTCTCGCGCGCCGGGCTGCGCGAACCGCAAAAGCCGGTCGGCAGCTTCCTCCTCACGGGACCCACCGGAGTGGGCAAGACCGAGATGGCGAAACAGCTCGCCCTCACCCTCGGCATCTCGTTCCTGCGTTTCGACATGAGCGAGTACATGGAACGCCACACGGTGTCGCGCCTGGTCGGAGCCCCCCCGGGCTACGTCGGCTACGACCGCGGCGGCCTGCTCACCGAGGCGGTGGCGAAAAGCCCCCACGCGGTCCTCCTGCTCGACGAAGTGGAAAAAGCGCACGAGGACGTCTTCAACCTGCTGCTCCAGGTGATGGACCACGGCACCCTCACCGACACGAACGGAAAAGCGACCGACTTCCGCCACGTCATCCTGCTCATGACCTCGAACGTCGGAGCGCGAGAGATGGCGCAGCGGACCCCCGGCTTTGGAGCAACGCCTGCTTCCTCGTCGGCGGGCGCGGAGATCGCTGCGTTCCGAGACGAGCCCGGCGCCTCCCCCGCCCTCCGCGGCGACCCGGCAAGCGACCAGGCGGTCGAGCGCCTCTTCAGCCCCGAGTTTCGCAACCGCCTCGACGCCCGCCTTCGCTTCCGTCCGCTCGATCCTTCGGTGATGGAGCAAATCGTCGACAAGATGGTCGGCGAGTTGGCCAAGCAGCTCCAGACCAAGAAGGTCACCCTCGAAATCACCCCCGAAGCGCGCACCCTGCTCGCCCAGAAGGGGTATGACCCGGCCTTCGGAGCCCGCCCGTTAGGACGTGTGATCGACGAGACGATCCGCCAGCCGCTCACCGACCAGCTCCTGTTCGGCAAGCTGCAAAACGGCGGCAAGGCGGTGGCCGGGGTGGTGGATGGGGGAATTGTGGTGGAGGTTCCGGAGTAGCCTGACCTCAACGGGTGTGCTCGTCCTGGGACCGCCGCCGTCTCGGCGGCGCTCCGGCGCCCGGAAAAATAAAAGCGCCGGCGAGGCGCCGGCGGTCCCAGGAAAAGCACACGCGGGCTCGGTCAGCCAGCCGCTCCCAACGCCGCCTCCGCATCCTCCAGCTCCCCCAATCGCCGCCCATATCCATGCTTTACGATCAACCGCCGCGCCTCGGCCAGCGCAGCCCGGTCGCCGAACAGCCGGCCGCGGTAGAGGGCGATATCCGCGAGATACAGCGGCATCGGCCCCCGCTCCGCGATCTCTTGCGCTTCGTCCAGATCGGCGCGGGCAGCGGCGGGGTTGTTTTCTCGGAAATGAAACCAGGCTCGGGTGAGGAGAGCCTTCGGAACATGGTGGGTCGTGCCAGCGCGGCGGAGGCCGGCCACGGCCTGCTCGATCGCAGATCTCGCGAGGGCAAGATCCGAACCTTCAAGGATCGCCCGATAGAGAGCGGCTCGGCCGAGGGTCAGGTGGTCGAGCGCAATGTCGAGTAGCCATTGATTCAGCTCCGCGATCTTGATCGCATAGCTCGCCCGCGCTCCGACCTTGCGGATTGCCTCTGCCAGTACCGGCACTTTTCGCGCTATCCCTTTCCGGCGCCCGGCCTCTCGCTCGGCCTCGGCGAGCTGAAGGTCGCAGTACGCGAAGCCCTGCACTGAGTGAAGTAGCGGGCACCTTGGCTCTCTTTCTGCTTGCATCAGCTCCGCCTCACGGAAGAGTAAAAGCGCTTCAGCGCGGCGGCCAACTTGGTGCAGAGCACTCGCGTAGTTTGTACGGGTCCCCATTCTCCAGAAGGGGTCTCCGCTACGATCGGCGAAGTCTCTAGCCTTCTCGGCATCCCGCAGTGAGGCGGAGATTTCGCCGAGTGTCCGCTCTATCTCGCTAAGGTTGGAGGCACTAATGGCAGCGCCCTTCCATGATTTTTCAGCCACATCTGTCCCTATCGAATTCTGCATCGCCTCCTTCGCCTCGATCAGCCGCCCCATTGCGCGCAAGCGAGAAGCAGCCTCGTTAAGCAACCATGCTTGGGCGGCTTTGCTCTGCGAAGGTGAGACGATGCACCAAGGAGAATCGAAAAAGCAGGCAAGAGCTCCCAGGTCAGCGCCGAACGCGCCGAGGTTGTTTATGCTGAAAAAGCCGTCACGCCCCGAGCCTCGCAAAATGCGGCGATCGTAAATACCGCCGCGTGCCTCCTCTAGCCGTCCCGCGTGGCAGCCGTGTGCGACGGCCTGGTAGAGCGGCTGAAGGCCTTCGAGCGTGTCGGGCTGATACGGCGTCGTATCCCGCAAATGCTCGAACAGCCGCCCGTGCCCGGCGCGCCAGGCTTCAGGGTGGTGGTCGCGGACCTGGAGAGCGAAGTACTCGCGGAGGAGTGGGTGTGCGTCGAGGGTGCCATTGGCTTCCGCCGAAATGAGCCCGCTCTCGGTAAGGACTGAAACAGCGAGGTTCCAATCCTCT
>DATMZU010000323.1:0-6885 GCA_035607435.1 Thermoanaerobaculia bacterium
GTACAGGATCTTCTGGCCCAGCGACATCGGCTGATCGACCGGCTCCGCGGCCGGTTGCTCCCGGTCGGACGAACCGCTGGGCGCCAGCGCGCCGCTCCCCGGTTCGCCGTCGATCGCCGCGATCAGCCCGGCGACCCCATCGGTGATCGCCCCGTCGCGATCGCCCGCGCGGATCTTCGGCAGAATCCGATCCTGGATGATCCGGTTGGCGACGATGTCGGGGACCCGTTCTTCCAGGCCGTAGCCGACCTCTACCCGGACCTTCCGGTCGTCGGCGAAGACGAACAGCACCAGGCCGTCGTCGATCCCCTTCCGGCCGACCCTCCAGGCGGTGAAGGTCTTGATCGTAAAGTCTTCGACCGCACCCTCACCAAAGGTCGGACCGATCCAGACCAGCACCTGGTGGCCGGAGCCGCGCTCGTAACTTTCAAGCTGCGCGTCGAGGCGGTCCCGAGCTTCGGCCGAAAGAAAATTGGCCGTATCGGTCACCCAGCGGGTCGGCGCGGGAGGAATCTCCTGCGCGACCGCGGCTCCCGAGAGCAGCGCGACGAGTCCGAGCAGCGGCAGCGCGAGGGCAAGGCCCCGCACTGCGAGCGGACGGCGTGGAAGGAGGCGTTTCATCATCCGTCGGGGCTTACCCTACATCGCGCGGCGGTAACGGCCGAACGAACCGGTCGCGAAGAGACCGCAGACCAGGGCGAAGGCGGCGAGCAGCGCGAGGCGCGTCGCCAGCTCGTGCGGCGCCGTTCCTTCGAACCCGTCGCGCGCGGCGACGATCGCCCAGTTCACCGGGTTGACGTTCGCGGCGCTCTGCACCCACCCGGGCATCAGGTTGGCGGACATCAGCATCGACGAGGTAAAGGTCGCCGGCAGGATCACGAAGTTCATCACCGCGATCACCGTCTCCTGGCGCCGCGCGAGCAGGGCCACGGCATTCGAAAAGGCCGCCACCGCCGCGCCGAGCAGCGAGGCCGAGAGCATCACCAGCAGGATGCCGCCCACCCCGCCTTGCGCCTTGGCCCCCAGCAGCATGGCGACGCCGATGATCAAGCCGGCCTGGATGAACACCTGCACCCCCGAGTTGAGCAAACGGGCCGCGATGATCGAGCCGCGCGCCGCCGGGGTGGCGAGCAGACGGTCGAGCACACCGCGCTCGATGTCCACCAGCATGCCCATGCCGGAATGGGCGGCGCCGAAGAGCGCGGTCATGATCGCCACACCGGGCGCCAGGAACTGCACGTACGACGCGGCGCCGAAACCGGGGATCTGGACCACCGAGCGGAACAGGGCGCCGAACATCGCGACCCAGAGGATCGGCTGGGCGATCGACAGGATGATGAACACCGGCATGCGCATCGTCGCCCGGACCAGGCGGAGGAAGAGAATCCAGGTATCGCGGAGGAATTCCATGCGTCAGCTCTCCTGGTAGGCGTGGCCGGTGGCGTTTAAATAGACGTCGTCGAGCGATGGGCGGGAGAGAGCCACCCCGGCGACGGCGATTCCGGCGCGTTCGAGCGCGCCGAGCACCACGGGCAGCTCGCGCGGCCCGTCGATCACGTGGGCGTAAACCTTCTCGGCGCGCCCCGCGTCGGCCAACACGCCGGTCACCCCGGGCAGCCCGCCGAGCAGCTGCCGCGCCTCCGCGCTCTTGGCGGACTCGACAAGCTGAAGTGAAATCCGGTCGCCCGCGAGCTTCGCTTTGAGCCCGTCCGGCGTCCCTTCCGCGACGATGCGGCCTTGATCGACGATCGCCAGCCGGTCGGCGAGCTGATCCGCCTCTTCGAGGTAATGGGTGGTGAGCAGCAGGGTGAGCCCGCCCGAGGCGAGGCGCCGCACCTCGCGCCAGAGGACCGCGCGGCTCTCCGGGTCGAGCCCCGTCGTCGGCTCGTCCAGAAAGAGCACTTCGGGCCGGTGGACCAGACCCATCGCGACGTCCAGCCGGCGTTTCATGCCGCCGGAATAGGTGCGGGACGGCCGGTGCGCGGCGTCGGCGAGCGCGAACAGGTCGAGCAGCTCGTCCACCCGGCGCTTGAGCTCCGGGGCGGGGATGCGGAACAGCCGCCCCTGAAGCTCCAGGTTCTCCCGCCCGGTGGCCGCGAAATCGACTCCGGAGGCCTGAGCGACGCAGCCGATCCGCCGCCTCACCTCGCGGGCGTCGCGGACGACGTCGAAGCCGAACACGCTGCCGCTGCCCCCGGTCGGCTCGGAGAGTGTCGTGAGGATTTTGACCGCGGTCGATTTGCCCGCCCCGTTGGGACCGAGAAGGCCGAACACTTCGCCCGCGCGAACCGAGAAGGAAATCCCGCGGAGCGCTTCGACGCCGCCGGAGTAGGTCTTCTTCAGATCGCGCGCTTCGATCGCCAGCACGTCGGACGCACGAGGGATCTCTTTCGCGCCCGGCGCGACGGAATCGGCAGATGTCATGGAAGTTCCTCGAAATCGAGGCTCACCGCGAGCCGGCGGAGAGTGTACGAGAAAACGAGGCGAAGCTCGCTAACCTCCGTCATCCGGCAGCAGACTGCCCGGAATCCGCGTGAACCGGTTGCCGGGGCGCGAGGGAGGCAGAGAACCCGGAACCGGCGTCGGGCTTGGGCTCGCCGGCTGCGGTCCGGTGCGCGGCTGAGGCGGCTGGGGAATCGGCGTCGGCGCGTAGACCAGCGGCCAGGGATAGTAGACCGGCGCCGCGGGCAGAAGAACGGGGGCCGAAACCGCCGCCCTGGCCGCCTCCTGCCGCTCCAACGTGGCGTTGAGCAGCGAAAGCTCCAACTGGCGGGTCAGCCGGTCGCGCGCTTCGGTCTCGCGCGCCGCGATCTTTCGGCTCCGCTCCTCTTCGAACGCCCGCTCGCGCGCTTGCAGCTCCTTGACCGTGATCCATTGGCTGCCGTCGTGGACCAAGCCCTTCCGATGCATCGATTCCTCGTAAGGAATCCACCGCCCGAGATCGCTCTCCAAGACGTAATCGAGACGGCGCATCAACGGCGGGAGACCCTGGAGGCCGGGATCGAGCTTCGCCGCTTTGAGCGCCGCTTCGCGGACGCCCGAGTCGAGCCCCTGGCCCTGCGCCCAGAGCGCGAGCCCCAGCCAGGCCTCCGCGCTCGGCGCTTTGCCGAGAGCGCTCTTGCGAGCAAGGTACTCGCCGTAGGGCGACGTCCCCCGCTCGATCCGCAAGACCTGGGCTCGGGAGATCGCCAACTCCCCGCCTGGCATTTTGACCCGGACCTGCGCTCCGTCTTCCGTCGCGATCACGTCACGGAACGACTTGCCGTTCTTTAAGTACACGTCGTCGGCGGACGCGCCGAGGGGAGAGAGGGCGAGGAGAACGGCGGGACCGAAACAGAGGAGCGAGCGTCGCATGGCGAGGTCTCCGAGCGTTGCCCTCGAATCGTAGCACCGCCGGTCGCTTTCCGGAGCGAGTCTGCTAGCCTTTGTGACGATATGAGCTCCAGCGTCGACGACGCGCTCCTCGGGCGCCTCGCTCTCCATTACAAACTGGCCACGGAAGACCAGCTCCAGGCGGCCCGTCGGCATCAGGAAACGACCGGAAACGACCTCGGGGCGGCGCTTCTGGCGCTCGGGGTGCTGACACCGCAGCGCCTGGCCCAGCTCGAAGCGGCGCGTGCCGAGGTGCAAAAGCGCCAGGGAGCCCCTTCCCTGGCTCCGGGCACTCCGGTCGCTACGGCTCCCGCGCCGGTTCCAACGGCGGTCCCTTCCCCGGCTTCCCCCGTTGCCGCGCCGCCCCCTTCGGTGGCAATCCCCGCCGCTCCTCCCGCACCGCTGCCCGCGCTCGAACCGGCGGGCGCCAACCCGCCTCCCCCCAGACCCGCTCCCACTCCAGCGCCGGCTCCCACTCCGGTGCCGGCTCCTGCTCCCGTGCCGGCTCCCCCTCCAAAGACTCCCGGGGGAGAAACTGCGGCACCGGCATCGGAGCCGCGGGCCAAAGCGCGGCTCGACCGGATTCTCGAATTCGGCCTGAACCAGGGGGCGAGCGACATCCATTTTCATAGCGGCGCGCCGATCCGCTACCGCCGCCATGGCCAAATGGTCGAAACCGAGGGCCAATCCGCCGATCCGAAAATGGCCGCCGCGGCGATCGCGGAGATCCTCTCGCCCACGGAGCGGGAGGTCCTGGAGAGTACCGGCCAGGTCGATCTGGCGTACGACGCGCCTGGGCTCGGCCGGTTCCGCACCAACGTCTACCGCCAGGCGCGCGGCACCGACGCGGTGTTTCGCGCCATCTCGGCCAAACCGCCGACGCTCGAATCGCTGGGGCTTCCCGCTTCGCTCGCGAAGCTCGCCGACTATCACCAGGGTCTGGTGCTGGTCACCGGCCCGGCCGGGTGCGGCAAATCGGCGACGCTCGCCGCGCTGGTCCACCAGATCAACGGCTCGCGCCGCGATCACATCATCACGATCGAAGATCCGATCGAGGTCCTTCACCCGTCGCTCTCCTGCATCGTCAACCAGCGCCAGGTGGGCAATCACACGCAGTCGTTCTCCCGCGCGCTGCGCGCCGCCCTGCGCGAAGATCCGGACGTGATCGCGATCGGCGAGCTGCGCGACCTGGAGACGATTTCGCTCGCGATCACCGCCGCCGAGACCGGTCACCTGGTGCTCGCCACCCTTCATACGTCGAGCGCGATCCGGACGATCAACCGGATTTTGGGAGTCTTTCCGCCCAACCAGCAGGAGCAGATCCGCACCATGCTCTCGGAATCGCTGCGCGCCGTGATCTCCCAACGCCTGGTCGCGCGGGCCGACGGCACCGGCCGGGTGCCCGCGCTCGAAATCCTGATCGCGACCAAGGCGGTGGGCAACCTGATCCGCGAGAACAAGACCTTCCAGCTCAAATCGGTGCTCCAGACCGGCAGCACCCACGGCATGTTTCTGCTCGACGCCTCGCTCGCCGAGCTGGTCAAAAGCGGCGTCATCACCAAAGAGGAAGGGCTCCGCCACGCCGAAGATCCGGCGAAATTCATGCTGCCGCCGCCTCCGATCGTGCCCGGGGAAGGACCCCGCTGATGGCGCGCCTTCACCAGCTGTTCCACCTGCTGCGCGACAGCGGCGGCTCCGACCTTCACCTCGCGGCGGGGCTCGAACCGCGGCTGCGCCTTCACGGTTCGCTCCAGGCGATCGAAGGTTGGCCGGTGCTCGATCATCCCGCGCTTCTCGCCCTGCTGCGCGAGATCGCGACCGAACCCCAATGGCAGAGCTACCTCGACTCCGGCGACCTCGATTTCGCCTACGGGCTCGAAGGGATCGCCCGCTTCCGCTGCAACTTCCTGATGCAGGGCAACGGCGCCGCCGCGGTGTTCCGGATCATTCCGGAAGAGATCGTCTCGCTCGAAAAGCTGAACCTGCCTCCCGCGATCGAAGGGCTCGCTCATCTGCACCAGGGGCTCGTCCTGGTCACCGGACCGACCGGCTCGGGCAAATCGACGACGCTCGCCGCGATCATCGACAAGATCAATTCGACCTACCCGAAGCACGTGGTGACGATCGAAGATCCGATCGAATTCGTCCACAAGAGCCGCCGCTGCCTGTTCTCGCAGCGCGAGGTGGGGACCGATACCGAGAGCTTCGCCTCCGCCCTCCGCTCGGCGATCCGCCAGGATGCGGACGTCGTGCTGGTCGGCGAAATGCGCGATTTGGAAACGATCGCCTTGGCGATCACCGCCGCCGAAATGGGCTCCCTGGTGTTCGGCACGCTCCACACGAACGGCGCGGCGAACACGATCGACCGCCTGATCGACGCCTTCCCCGCCGACGAGCAGGCGCAGGTGCGGACGACCCTTTCCGAATCTCTCGCCGCGGTCGTCTCCCAACTGCTGCTCAAAACCGCCGACGGCACCGGCCGGGTTGCTGTGAACGAGATCCTGCTCAAGACCCCGGGTCTGCCGAACATCATCCGCGAGGGCAACACGCCGATGATCGCCACGATCATCCAGGGCGGCCGCGCCCAAGGCATGCAGCGGATGGACGACGCGCTGATCGCCCTCGTCCAGCAGAAGAAGGTCACCCCGCGCGATGCCTACATGAAGGCGGGGGACAAGCAGCGGTTCGAGCAGATGATCGAGGACGATTAGGGGAAGGAGAAGGTGATGACCCGGGGCACGCTCGTCCTTCTTCTCCTGGCGATCGCCGCCTGCGCCACGCCGAGCCCTCCTCCGGCCGCTACGCCCGCAGGCCATCCGGCCGTGGCACCCGGCGCGTCACCCCTCTTCCAATTCCGCACTGGATTCTGGGTCAGCCTGCACCACCATCTACGCGGCGAGGCACGAAGGCTGCCGTTTTCCCTCAAAGGAAAGCTCGCGAAGAATCCCGATCCGGCGGCGCTTCCCGCGGAAGAGCGCGCCGCATGGGAATCGGCTCTCGCCGTCTACGAGAAGAAGATGGCTCCGCGCGATCTGCTGTTCGATGTCGAGATGGTGAAGATCAAGAACGCGCTCGCGGATCTTGGGGACGCGCCCGATCTCTCCGCGCTTCGGGGCCGATTCGACGTCGAGGCTTTAGACGCCTTGGAGCGCGCCGCTCCGGTCTATCGCAAGCACCTCTGGCCGGAGCACTCCCGGCTCGCGAAAGAATGGATCGCCGGGATGGCCCCGCTCGTCGAGCGTCACGGTCCGGCGATCGCGCCGCGCCTCGCAGCGCTTTATGGGGCCGCCTGGACGGAATCGATTCCGGTCGAGGTCCTGCCCGAGGCCGGCCCGGTCGATGCGTACACTTCGGCGAACCCGACGCGCATCTCGATCTCGGCCCAAAACCCTCGCCTCGTCGGCTTGCCCGCTCTCGAAATCCTGTTCCACGAGGCGTCGCACGGCTGGGACGGCCAGTTGGAGCACCCGCTCAAAGAAGAGGCGGCGCGGCGCGGGGTCACCATCCCCGATT
>DATMZU010000324.1:0-15137 GCA_035607435.1 Thermoanaerobaculia bacterium
CCCGCCGCCACCTCTCCCCTGCTGCCCGATCCTCCCTTGCCGACGGCCGCCGCGGCGACGGCCAAGAGCGCCGAGGAGCGCGGAGTGGTCCTGCGCATCCCGCGCCTGCGCCTGCTCTTCCCCAATCTGATCGACCGCTACGTCGTGCGGCTGTTTCTGGTCGTCCTGTCGATCGTGACCGCCACCGGCATTTCCCTGTACGTGATCGCGGATCTGACCGAGCGAATCGACGAGATCCTGAAGAACAAGATCGCCAAGGACCTGGTCTTCTCCTACTACAAATACATGTCGCTCCAGATCTTCTACGACATCGCCCCGGTCGTGATCCTGGTGACGACGCTGATGACCTTCAGCCTGCTCTCCCGGACCAATGAGGTCACGGCGGCCAAGGCCCTGGGCGTGAGCCTCTACCGGCTGGCCCTGCCGGTGATCGTGAGCGCCCTGCTCGTCTCGTCGTTCTGCGCCTATCTGGAGGCCCAGGTCCTTCCCGCGTCGAACGAGAGGGTGGCGCAGATCCGGGACAAGATCAACGGCAAGGAGACCGTCCGAACCTATCGCCGGGCCGATCGCCAATGGCTGTTCGGACACGGCCGGTTCATCTACAACTATTCCTACTACGACCCGAGGAACCATTCCCTCCAGCGGCTGCACGTCTTCGACTTCGACGAGTCCCACAACATGGTGCGCCGGCTCTACGCCGAAAACGCGGTCTACGACGGAAACGGCAATTGGGTTTTCGAAAACGGCTGGGCGAGAACGCTCGATCACGGCAGCGTCACCAATTTCACCCGCTTCCGCGGCAAACGCACCGTCGCCTTCCCCGAGACGCCGGACTACTTCGACGCGGAGATCCGGCCCCCAGAACAGATGGCCTACGGCGAGCTGCGCTCCTACGTCGCCGAGCTCAAGGCGAGCGGCCAAGCCGTGCCCGAGCTCGAAGTGCAGCTCTACAACAAACTGGCGTTCCCGGTGATCTCGCTGATCATGTCCGTCGTGGCTCTGCCGTTCGCCTTTCGCATCGGCCGCCAAGGGACCCTCTACGGCATTGGCGTCTCGATCGTCCTGGGAATCATCTTCCTGGCGATCTTCGCCTTCTTCAAGACCCTGGGCGAAGCCGGAGCCATCCCGGCGGCCGCCGCGGTGTGGAGCCCGAGCGCTCTGTTCACGCTGCTGTCGAGCTATTTGTTTCTTGGGGTGCGGACGTAAAGCTAGTCAACCGCTTCGCCGACCGCCTTGGGGGAACGAATGGGCTGGCCCTACGGTAGCCCGGTGGAGCCGACGAGGTTCTACGGCCCGCCTCGTCCGGCTCGTCCCTCTTCGATCCGTTCCTATCCTACTCAGCTTCCTGCGGTAAAACCTCTCCCCCGCTTGCACCCTCAAACGCCAACTCGGGATTCGATCGCGAGCGCCGCAGGAAGGTGGAGACCTGACGGACGAGGGCGACTTCGGCTCGCTGTTGATCGGCGGCTTGCTTGAATAGGGCGATGGCGGCGATGGCTTCGCGGTGGATCGAGCGGGACACGAAGCTTGCGAGGATTTCTCCGGCGATCCGCTGGACTTCGGCTGAGCGCCCTTGGCGGGCGAGCAGCATGGCGAGATCGAGCGACACCAGCGCCGCGTCGAAGTCGAGGGAAAGCTCGCCGAAGGCGCGGCGGACTTCGAGGAACGCCACTTCGGCCTGCTCGGCGCGGCCGAGGCCGGCGGCGACCTGGCCTTCGAGCCAGCGCATTCTGAGCAGGTTCATCCGGTCGCCCGCCTGGAGGTAGAACGGCCGGGTGTGGAACAACAGGGCGAACGCTTCGCGGTAGCGCTCGCTTTCGGCCAGCGACCAGATCAGGTTGTGGCGGGCCGCCAGGAACATCCGCGGCTCTTCCTTCGGGTCGAGCAATTCGAGCGCCCGGCGCAGGAGGGAGATCGCGGAGGCGAGATCCCCCACCTCCAAGATGACGGTCGCCTTCTGGGCGTAGGCGCGGCCAAGGAGATGACGCTGCCCCAGGCACTGGTAGATCCCGATCACCCGGTCGTGCAGCTCCAGTGCCTCGGTCCACCGGCGCTGGTCGCGCCGCAGCGAAGCCTTGAGGTCGTAGAGCCGCGCCTCGTCGAAGATGCCGACGCCGCTCGACTCGGCCAGCAGCTCCTCGGCCGTCGCGAAGCAACGTTCGGCGCCGTCATGGTTGCCGAGGATTCGATGGGCGTTGGCCGACTGCGCCCAGGCCCGGCTTTCGAGCTGGGTCGGCGGATCGGCGCCCTGGGTTTCCTCGGGCAGCGCACGGGAAATCTCGATCGCCAGGTCGGCCAGCTCCAGCGCCCTTTCCGGGTCCTTGAAGCCCCGCTCCTGACTCGCCTCGATCAGCTGCTCGCACAGGGCACGGCTGCGAAACTTCGCGCTGTTGCGCAGCATCAATCTCTGGCGCTGGATCGGGTGCGGCTCCAGGGCGGCCAGAAGCTCGCGGGCCTGGGAGCGCTCGCGCGCCAGCAGCCGCTCGACCCGTTCGACGCGCTGAAACACGCGATCCAAAACTTCGTCGTAGCGGGCGTCGAGCGCGGGGTCGATCGGCAGGGTCACGGCCCCGGGCTGGGTATTCTTCCAGGCGGCCCCGGCGTCTTTTTGGCATTCCAGACAGCCGGTCAGGAGATGCCGGAGCACCCGGCGGCTCTCGGAGGCAGGAAGCTGAGCCAAAAGGAACCGCTCCAACACCTCGCGGCTCGGATGATCGGCATTCGTCGTCATATTTTTTCCCGACCCAGACCAGCGACCAACAGTTGGCGGGTGAGCATCGCGAGGCAGCGCGTCGTGATCTTGCTCATGCTCGATGCGCTGTAACCCAAACGGGCTGCGACCTCCGGAGGCTCATACCCAAGTCCATAGCGAAGACTCAAAAGAGCGCGACAACGGTTGGGCAACGTCTCGATCACGGCTTCCAGGTCCCGACGGACGTCGTCGTCTTCCTGCTCGGGAGACGAAGGGCGGGCAATCCACTCGAGGACCGTCGAATCCACCGAATCATAGAGTCTCCGCCGTTGATCGCGCCAATAGAGAAGGCACTTGTTCTTGACGGTTCCAATCAGCCATGCCTGGGGATCGCGAACCGACCCCATGCGGTAGAGCAACGCCAAAAGCGCTTGCTGAACGATGTCCTCCGTGTCATCCGGAGGAATTCGATAGCGGCAAAAAATGATCTTGAGTCGGGGGCGAGCGTCTTCGAGAAACGTCTCCAGGGACGTTTCGATGAAAATTTCGTCGAGGGCAATCATCGACAGTGCTCACCAAATCTCTGACTCCTGGGAAAGGTACACCTTTCCCCATCCAAAGTCCAGGCGGAAGTCCAGGACTTTGGCGGCGTACGGCAATCGAAGTGGCGGCAAGCCGTCGGCCGGCTAGCTGTCGCTCCTAGGCGCTGGTCTTCCGTTGCCATCAATGAGGATTCCGGCTTCCGAATTCGTCCCGTTACCGTCGATCAAAATTCCGGCTTCGTCCGAAATGTGGGAAGCAAGCCCGTTGCCATCGATCAGGATCCCGGCTTCGGAGAGTGGAGCGAGCGAGTCGAGCACCTGCTCCCAGAGCGCCGAGAGCCAGTTCGCTCCTCCGGCCACCGCCCGTGCCCCCGGGGAGTCCTGGGCGAATGACGACGAGGGGACGAGGACGGCGCCTGTGAGGATCAGCGAGAGCACACACACAGAGATGCGTCGAGACATGACCGGTTTCTCCTTGGAATTAGCGGACACGGGAGCGGCCCGCGTGATCTCTAAGACTTAGGTTACCGTTCGAGGCCTGGAGAGGGACAGAATGCGACGATCGAGCTCGTGGAAACGCCGAGGCGAGCGAAACTCACGGCTCGAAAGGAGGTTCCGCCGATGACGCGAACGGCTGCCCAAGCAACTGGGTAGCGAGTGCGGTGATACATCGCCGAGTGACCTTCCGGATACTCGAACGGCAGTATCCCGTCATTTCCGCCGCCTCGGTCGTGGTGCAGCCGAGCTGGTAGCGCAAGCGGAGCAGGGACCGGCAGCGCTCCGGAAGGTTCGCGATCAGGGCCTCCAGATCCACCCGGAGGTCGATGCCGTCCTGTGCGGGCGGTCCGGCGTCCGCGAGCAGCTCCAGCACGACCCCGTCCACCAGATCCCAGAGCCGGCTGCGACTTTTTCGCCAGTAGATGATGCACCGATTTGCAAGAGTTGCAAGGATCCAGGCTTCGGGATTCTGAACCGTCCCCCATTTCGTCACCAGGATCAGGTACGCTTCCTGCATCAGATCCTCGGCATCCTGCGGCGGAATCCGATAGCGGGAGAGAATTTTCCGCAGGCGCGGACGGACCTTCTCGACTAGATCCTCGAAAGTGGACTCAGGGCTTGCGTCGGGGTCGGAGACGGCCATTGCGCGCACAGGTACAGTGTGTAAACCAAAGTTACATTATCAGCTACCGGGCATTTTGTCCAGGTGGGGTTAACGCCCCGCGCCCTCACCGCGCCTGCTGAGGCTGGATGGAGCGGAGGGTACCGCGAGAGATCGGTCGGTGCGGCTTAGAGCGAATCCCGAAGGCGAACCCCGGGATCCTTTCGGCACTGCCGAAGATAGTCGGAGAGCTCGTGGACCAGCCCCAAGGTCACCCGCTCCATCTTCGCCGCCTTCTGGAAAACGATCAACGCCGCGAGGGCCTCGCGATGCACTTCGCGCGACTGGAAGCTCGGGAGCATCTCCGCGGCCAGACTGCGCATTTCTTCGGTCCGGCCCTGCCGGGCGTAGACCGCGGCGAGGTCGAACGCCAGCAACGCGGCGTCATAGCCCAGCCCTTGGTCTGCGAGCGCGGTACCGACCGAGCGTAACAACGTTTCGGCCTCGGAGAGCCGGCCGCGATTCTGCGCGATCTTGCCTTCCAGCCATTGAAGGCGGATCAGATTCATCCGATCGCCCATCTCTTCGTAGAGCGGGCGGGTCGCTTCGAGCAGGGCGACGGCCTCTTGCAGCCGCCCCCCTTCGATCAGGTAGACGATCAGGTTGTGGTGCGCCGCCACCATCAGGCGAGGATCGGACTTGGGATCGATGCCCCGCACCCCTTCGCGCAGGCAGTCGATCGCGTCGTCGGTCCGGCCGGAGGTGCCGAAGACGATGCCCTTCTTCACCAGCGCTTTGGCCACCAGCGGATCGTCGCCGTTGCGGCGTGCGATGGCGAGCGCCCGATCGAGCTCTTTGATCGCCTCGGGGAAACGGCGCCGGTCGCCGTGAAGGGACGCCTTGAGCAGCAGCAGGCGCGCCTTCTCCAGCGGATCGCCGGTCCCCTTGCGCAGCAAGCGCTCGGCCCGGACGAAGCTTTGATCCGAGGCGCGAAAATCGGAGCCGATGCGTTGGGCGTTGGCGAGGGTGGTCCAGGCGCGGGCACGCAGATCCGCGACACGGGTATCGCCGTAGGACTCGACCGACAACTGCTCCGACAGGCGGACCCCGAGGCGGGCGAAATCGAGCGCCCTGCCCGGCTCCTTGAACCCCAGCTCGTGGGAACGATCGAGCAACAGGCAGCAGAGCGGCCAGGTCCAAAAGCGCCGGCTGTTGGTCAGCAACAGGACCTGGCGATCGAACGGATGCTCTTCGAGCGCCAGGAGCAGGCTCGGAGCCATCTGCTGCTCGACGAGATGCTCTTGCTGGGCCAACAGGAAGGCTTCGCGGACCTTGGCGAACGCCGCGTCATAGTCCCGGGAAAGAGGAGCCGGATGCCCGACGCCGATTCCCGGCGGGGCTTGGGCGGCAAGAGCTTGGGCGCAGCGCGCGCAACCCTTGAGGAGATGCCGCACCACCTCGCGATTCTGCGAGCGGGTAAGCTGGGCGCGGCTGAAGGCGACCAGGCGTTCCGCCGTCGGGTGACGATCAATCATCTGTGGGCTCCCGATGAAAGCCGACCGCCACAAGCTGCCGGGTGAGCGCCGCAAGGCATCGATTGGTGACCTTCCGGATGCTCGAAAGCCGATAGCCCATCTGCTCGGCCACCTCGCTCGGCCCGTACCCCAGGCCGTAGCGAAGCTTGAGCAGCGAGCGGCAGCGGGCCGACAGGTTGCCCAGCACCCGATTCAGATCGAAGCTCAGCTCGGCTTTCTCCTGATCCGGCGCCACCGGGGTGGCCACCAGGTCCAAAATCGCGGTATCGACGGCGTCGCACAGGCTCGACCGGCGTTTGCGCCAATACATGATGCATTTCTTCTTGAGGGTACCGACCAGCCAGCTCTCGGGACTGCGGATCTGCTCCCATTTGTAGAGCAGCGTGAGCTGCGCGTCTTGGAGAATGTCTTCCGCGTCTTCCGGCGGGATCTCGAAGTGACGCAACACGCGCTCCAATCGCGGCCGCGACGCGAGCAGGAGTTGGTTCAGGCTGTCTTGGAGCTCAGGTTGTTGCAGGTAAGTCATACAGCTGCGACCCTCGGAATGACCTGACCGAAGGGTAACATCCTGCCGTGCCTCTGTCTAGGACGACGAGAGGGCAGTCTTGAGGCGATCGCGTTTCGCCGGGTGGTTCCTCGCTCCCTCCTCAAAGCTGCCGCGAAAGCTGTGCCGAGGCGGCCGGCCGCTTCATGTCGAGCACCCGCAGCTTTTTGCTCAATCCGACCCGGCTGATCTTCAGCTCCCGCGCGGCGGCCGAGACGTTCCAGCCGTTGGTCTCCAGCACGCGGGTGAGGAGGCTCCGCTCGATCTCGCGGGCGCGCTGGCGCAGGCTGGAGGTCCAACGCCCGGAGCGTGCTCCGCGCAGCAGGTCGGGTGAGAGCGCCGCCGCCCGGATCTCCTCCCCCGCCGGAGTCAATAGAAGGGCGCGCGCCAGCTCGTGGCGGAGCTCGCGCAGGTTTCCGCCCCAGGAGTGTTCGAGCAGCAGGTCGAGAGCCTCGGGGCTCATTCCGCGCACGCTCTTGCGATAGCGCGTGGCCAGCTCGACCAGCAGGCCCTCGATCAGGGTCGGCAGATCCTCCCGCCGATCGCGAAGCGCCGGCACCTCCACCTCGAAGCTGGACAGGCGATCGAGAAGGGCGCGCAGGAACGTGCCGCGCAGGACTTCGAGATTCAGATCCCGGCTGGTGGTCGCGATCACCCGCGGCCCCTCGCGCGAGGAGAGCAGACGCAGCAGCCGGCGCTGCGCCGTGCCGGAGAGGTCGCCCACCTCTTCGATCGCCAGAAGCGACGGCGAGGACTCCCGCCGCTCGTGGAGCAGGCGCGAGCAGAGGCGCTCATCGAAGGCTTCGGCGGCGATGGCGGTCCAGCCCGATTCGGCGCCGCACAGCTCGTAGAGCATGCGAGCGGCGAGGCTCTTGCCCGACCCGGTCTCGCCGTGGATCAGGATCGGATCGAGCCCGCGGCTCGCGAGGTCGAGATGGTCGATCAGCCGGCGGATCGCGCCGCTGGGGCCCAAGAATTCGGCAGGAACCGCGACGTCGCGCAGCGACGGCCGGAGAGGTCGGGAGGGTGCCCGGAGAGATTCTATCGAGGCAAGCATCATGGCGGACCCGCGAAGCAGAGCGCTGTCGCCCGGTGACACCAAGGCCCAGGGCACGGAACGGTTCCGCGGCCGCCGGAGAGACGGGGCACCGTACGAAGGTTCAATAATCTCTGGTGCGCCAGGGCCGGCGAACGTGACAGCGAAGACCGACCGCGGCCTCGTCGGTCGTCGGGTGTCCGCCGGGCGTCTTCGGCAGCAACCCGTCGCCGCGGGTCGGAGGAACCGCTGCCGGGTCAGGCGAAGGGTCAACTCGCCGCGACGTGCTCGTGTGCGTGGTAGCTGCTGCGCACCAGCGGTCCCGACTCGCAATGGCCGAATCCGAGCGAAAGCGCAAATTCGCGGTGCTCGGCGAACTCCTCGGGCCGCACCCAGCGATCGACGGGCAGGTGCTTGGTCGTCGGCTGCAGATATTGGCCGAGGGTGAGGACTTCGACCCCGGCGGAGCGGATGTCTCTAAGCGTCGCCTCGATCTCTTCCCGCGTCTCGCCCAGGCCGAGCATGATCCCGGTCTTGATCGTGCCGCGGTACCTCCCCGCGCCCTTCCGCTCCGCCGCCGCGGCGAGCAATCCCAGCGAGCGGTCGTAGCGGCTTCCCGGGCGCGCCTTGCGGTAAAGCCGAGGGACGGTCTCCATGTTGTGCGAGAACACCTGCGGCTTCGCCGCGAGCACCGTATCGAGCGCATCCGGCACGCCGCGAAAATCGGGGGTCAGCACCTCGACGGCGGCGTCGGGACTGCGGCGGTGGATCGCGGCGATCACCTCGGCGAAATGCCTCGCGCCGCCGTCCGGGAGGTCGTCGCGATCGACCGAGGTGATCACCGCGTGGCGCAGGCCCATCACGGCGACCGCTTCGGCGACGTGCTCGGGCTCTTCCCGGTCCACCCCGGCGGACGGACGGCCGGAGGTGACGGCGCAGAAACCGCAGCGCCGGGTGCAGACGTCGCCGAGAATCATGAAGGTGGCGGTTCCATGCTCCCCCCAGCACTCATAGATGTTGGGGCAGCGCGCCTCCTGGCAGACCGTGTGGAGGTTCAGCCGGTCCACCAACGCCTTGACCTTGTGGTACTGCGCGGGGGTCGCCAGGCGAATGCGCAGCCACTCGGGGCGTCCCTGCCGCCGCGCCGGGGGGGCTTCCGCCTCGCCCTCTCCCCTGGAACCGCCGATTTGCACTAAAATTTCGCTCATAGGCCCCTACTCTACCCCCATCATAAGACCTGAATGAGATCGATCCGCGGCGCCACCTTCTGTCTCTGCCTCCTGGCGGGTTGCTTCGCCGGTGCTCGTCCGGCCGCGGCCGGAGTGCTCTCGGCAGGCAACTGCCGCCTCGACGACCAGCCGGCGGCGACTCTCTTGTTCCCCTACTTTCGGGTCGATCTCGACAACCCGGCCGGCGCCACCACCCTGCTGTCGATCGGCAACTCGTTCTCCGCCGCGGCCCAAGCGCGGGTGGTGCTCTGGACCGATTGGGGCGTGCCGACGCTCGCGTTCGACGTCTACCTCACCGGCTTCGACGTACAAACCGTGAACGTGCGCGATCTGTTCCAGGGCCGCCTGCCGCACACCGGCGCCGAGGTGAGTCCCACGGGACCGTTCTCCCGCGACACGGACGTAGCGCAAGGTTGCGAAGATCCGACCGCGGGCACGCTGTCCCCCCTCGACGTGGACCTCCTGGGCGCGGCGCACACCGGCAAGCCGCTGCCGCTTTCCGATCCGCCGGTATGTGCGGCCGACGCGGGGGACGGCCTGGCCGTGGGCTACGTCACCGTGGACGTGGTCAATCGCTGCACGCCGCCCGCGGTCGGCACGCCGCGCAACACACCGGCCGATCCGCTTTATTTTTCGGCCGGCGGCCGGGGTCTCGCAAGCGACGCCAACGTGCTTTGGGGGGATTCGATCGAGCTCGATCCGGGCCGCGCCTTCGCCGCGAGCGAGAACGCGGTCCACGTCGTGGCCGATCCGACGTTCTTCCGGCCGGGCGATTACACCTTCTACGGCCGCTTCGTCGGGTTCGACACGCGCGACGATCGAGCGCCGCTGTCGGGCCTGTTCCAAGCGCGCATCCTCTCCGGCGGTCAGTTCAACGGCAGCTCGGAGCTGGTCGTCTGGCGCGATACGCGGGAGGCGGCGCCGGCCCCCCGGCCCTGCGGCACGGTCCCCCGCTGGCTGCCGCTCGGCGAAGCGCAGATCGCCTTCTTCGACGAAGAGGAAAATCCGCTCTCGATCGGAACCACCGACGCCTTTCCGCGCGCGGTGCAGAAGGTGGCGGTCGGAGGCGCGGAGCTGCCGACCGACGCCCCGTTCGGCTGGGCGATGCTCGACCTCTGGCACGCCAACCTCACCCACGCCCAAGCCTGGGTGGGGGTGCGAATGAGCGCCGGAGGCTACTGGGTCGGCCACCGCGCCGTCCGCGCCGACGACCTGTGCGAATTCGGGCCGTAGAGCGCATTTGAAAAAGGAGACGGCGAGAGGAGATCTCTCGGCGTAGGGTCCCTTCCCCCGGGGCGGGGGCGGGTTGGAGCCGGGGGAAGGACAGGATGGGGGCCGTTTCGAAGGGCAATCCCACGCCGAACCAACCCCCCTCCTATCCTCCCCCCGATTCCCCCATCCCCCTCACCGGGGGGAGGGACCCTTCGCTCGGCGAAAAGCGCGATCCGTCCCTTACATCCGAACGTCCAGCGCCACGTCGAGATTCGGGGCGCTGTGGGTGATCCAGCCGATCGACAGCAGATCGACGCCGGTCGCCGCGACATCCGCGGCGGTGTCGGGGGTGATCCCTCCCGAGGCTTCGGTGATCGCGCGCCCTTTCGCCCGTTGCACGGCCTCGCGCAGGAGGGCGAGCGGCATGTTGTCGAGCAGGACCGCCTCCACTCGGGCATCGAGCGCCTCGTCGAGCTGATCGAGCGTCTCGACCTCCACCTCGATCTTCACCAGATGGCCGATCGCGCGCCGGGCGCGCTCGACCGCCGGGCGGACCCCCCCGGCCAACGCCCGGTGGTTGTCTTTGATCAGAATCGCGTCGTCCAGCCCGAAGCGGTGATTGCTGCCCCCGCCCATTCGCACCGCGAATTTCTCCAGCGCGCGCAACCCCGGCGTGGTCTTCCGCGTGCAGGCGACCCGCGCGCCGTAGGGCGCCGCCAGTGCCACCACGTCGCGCGTCACCGTCGCGATGCCCGAAAGATGGCCGAGATAATTGAGCAGGGTCCGCTCCGCGGCGAGCACCGTGCGCCCCGAGCCCCGGACGATCGCCAGCGTCTCCCCCGCCGCCGCGTCACGGCCATCCCAGACCCCGCCGCCGAGGATTTCGATCTCGATCGCCGGGTCGAGCAGGCGAAACGCCGACAGCCCCACTTCGAGCCCCGCGATCCGGCCCGCCCGCCGGGCCACGACGAGGGCTTCAGCCGGCAGGCCGGGCGGCAACACCGCGTCGCTCGTCAGGTCCCCGGCGCGGCCGAGGTCTTCGAGCAGCGCCGCGCGCACGTGCGCTTCATAAAGGATCGGCAGCAGCGGCGCCGATGGGATTTCGGGGCCGGCGGACGTCTCCGTCGCGCTCATCGAGCGCCGCCCGCCGCCTGCAAAGTCGGTGTCGGGACCGGCGGCGCCTCCTCCAGCTCGACCTGGACCTGTCCGTCTTTTCCCAGCGTCGTCACCAGGTGGACCTGCCAGGCCGGATCGGGCTCGGGAACATCGGAGCGATAGTGCCCGCCTCGGCTCTCGCGCCGGGCGAGCGCCGCCGCGGTCACCAACCGGCCGGCGCAGAGCAGGTTCCGCGCTTCGCCGGAGAGCTCGGGCTCCTCCAAGGCGATCTCGTCGAGCCGGGCGAGCGCCGCGGTCAGGCCCGCTTCGTCGCGCATCAGCCCGACTTTGTCCCACATCAACGCGCGGATCTCGGCGACGATCTTGGCGCTACGATCTTCTTCGATCCCCGCGGGAATCTCCGCCGCTCCCGCCGCGGCCTCGATCTCCGGATGGCGCCGCGGCCGGGCGACGCGCGGCCGGCGCAGGTCGTCGGCCACCCGCGCGCCAAAGACCAGCGCTTCGAGCAGCGAGTTGCTGGCCAGCCGGTTCGCGCCGTGCGCCCCCGTCGCCGAGACCTCGCCGCAGGCCCAAAGGCCCGGCAGCGACGTGCGCCCGGAGGCGTCCACGTCGATTCCGCCCATGTGGTAGTGCGCCGCGGGCGAAACCGCGACCGGCTGATGGCGCGGATCGAGCCCCTGCCGGCGGCAGATCTCGAACACGGTCGGAAAGCGCTCGGGGAAGTTCTCCCCCACCGCTTTCGTCGCGTCCAGAAAGACCGTCCGCCCGGCGGCCAGGCGGCGCCAGATCGCCCGCGCCACCACGTCCCGCGGCGCAAGCTCCGCATCCGGATGCTCGCCCACCATGAAGCGCTCGCCGAGGTCGTCGATCAGAATCGCCCCCTCGCCGCGCAGCGCCTCGGTCAAGAGCGGCATCGGATCGGCCCCGGCGGCGAGCGCCGTCGGATGGAACTGCACGAACTCGACGTCCACCAGCCGGGCGCCCGCCCGGGCCGCCATCGCCAGACCGTCGGCGGTCGATTCGACCGGATTCGTGGTCCGCGCGTAGAGCCGGCCCAAGCCCCCGGTCGCGAGCACGATCGCTGGCGCGGCATGGAGAACCAAGCGGCCGTCCGGATGCTCCGCAACCACCCCGACGACCGCTCCGTCGATCGTCGCGAGGTCGATCGCGAAGGTCCGCTCGAACACCTCCACCTCGGGCGCCTGATCGACCGCGGCGGACAACGTCCGCACCATCTCGGCGCCCGTGGCGTCGCCATGGGCATGCAGAATCCGCCGCCGGCTGTGCGCCGCCTCCCGGCCGAGCGACAGTTGCCCACCCGAGTCGCGGTCGAACCGCGCGCCGAGCGCGAGCAGCGCCTCCACCCGGCGCGGACCTTCGGAGGTGAGGATCGCCACCACGTCCGGATCGTTCAAGCCGGCGCCCGCCGCCATCGTGTCCGCGGCATGAAGGGCCGGCGCGTCGTCCGACCCGAACGCGACCGCGACCCCTCCTTGCGCCCAGGCGCTCGAACCGCCCGCGCCGAAGCGCGACTTGGTGATCAGATCGACGTGAAGCGGCGAGCAGCCGAGCGCCGCGGTCAAACCCGCGATCCCGGTGCCGACCACCAGGACATCGGTCTCGCGGACCTCGATCTCCTTCTCGGCCTCTCTCATCGGGTCTCCCGGCGGCCGACCGCGAGCATCCGTTCGACCGCCAGGCGCGCGCGGGCGCCGATCTCCGGATCGACCTCGACCCGGGTGGTCATCGTTTCGAGCGACTTCAAGATCTTCGGCAGCGTGATCCTCTTCATGTGCGGACAGAGGTTGCACGGCCGGACGAACTCGACGTCGGGGTACTCGACCGAGACGTTGTCGGCCATTGAGCACTCGGTCACCAGGACCACGCGCTGCGGCTTCTCTTCGCCGACGTAGCGGATCATTCCGGCGGTCGAACCGACGAAATCGGATTCCGCCAGCACGTCCTGGGGGCATTCGGGGTGCGCGAGAATCTGGAGGCTCGCGCCGTACTGGCTGCGGAGATCCTTGAGCTGCGCGCCGGTGAACCGCTCATGCACCATGCAGTGGCCGCGCCAGAGGATGACTTCGACTTTGGTCTGGTTCGCGACGTGCTGGCCGAGATACTCGTCGGGCAGGAAGATCACCCGCGGGACGCCGAGCGATTCGACCACCGCGACCGCGTTCGCCGAGGTGCAGCAGATGTCGGTCTCGGCTTTGACCGCCGCCGAGGTATTCACATAGGTGACGACCGGCACGCCGGGATACTTCTGGCGCAGCAGGCGCACGTCCTCGGCCGTGATCGACTCGGCGAGCGAGCAGCCGGCGCGCATGTCGGGGATCAGCACGGTCTTTTCCGGCGACAGGATCTTCGCCGTCTCGGCCATGAAGTGAACGCCCGCCAGGACGATCACCTCGGCGTCGGTCTTCGCCCCTTCCTGGGCGAGCGACAGCGAGTCGCCGCAGAAGTCGGCGACCCCGAAGTAGATCTCGGGCGCCTGATAGTTGTGCGCCAGGATCACGGCGTTGCGCCGCTTCTTCCATTCCTGGATCGCCGCGATGTACGGCCCATGGACCGGCCATTCCAGCTCGGGAATGACGGAACGAGCCCGGCCAAGGATCTCGGAGGTCGCCGCGGCGACTTCCGGCGTGTAAGCGAGGATTTGCGGCGAAGCTTCGGGTACAGCAGTGCTCGGGCTGACCGAACCTGGATTCATCGAATCTCCATTATGCTCGTTCTGAGCATATCAACGACCCGAAAAAAACCGGCGGCGCCGGCCATGGATATCCTAGTCATGAGCATAAGCCGGCGTCAAGGGACGGTTGCACGGTTGTCGCGCGGTTGCCGTCCTCTTTTACCTGGCCAACTTCACAACTTCCCGCTGCGCTCACGAATTTCCTGGCCAGGCTGCGAATCTCTTGCCCGTGGAATGAAATTCGCTGGTGGACGCTGAAATCTCCTGGCCACAGTTCCACCAGGATATTTGGAGTCCAGCCAGGATATTTGGAGTGCGGCCAGGAAATCTGGAGTCCAGCCAGAAGATTTCAGAGCTCTTCCAGAGAAAGTCGAGCTGCGGCCAGCGATTCCAGAGGTCCGACCCGCCGATTTGGCGCCCCGCCAGCGGATTTTGAGGCGCGGCCAGAGATTCTTTTACTTGAGCCAGGATATTCCTGGCTCCGCCAGCAGATTTGGAGTGCGGCCAGGAAATCTGGAGTACAGCCAGCAGATCTGGAGTGCAGCCAGGAGATTTCAGAGTTGGCCGACCGGTCTGCGATCGAAGCCGCGAGCGCCCGCCGCAGCCCGTCCGCTCCTACCCCTCCCGCTCGACCGCGCTCTCGTGCCAACTGCGGAGGAGAATCATCTCCCCGACCCGGGAACGGATCTCCGCCTGCGGTGCCTTGAGGATCTGCAAAGGAAGGGCGATGTTCCCCTCAACCGTGGCCCAAGGCATCAACGTCGGCTCTTGGAACACGAACCCGATGTCGTGCGGTCCCGGAAGATGCCGCTCGATGGTTCAGGAAGTCGGACGCGCGAGCCCGCAATCAACCGCAGCGCCGTGCTCTTGCCGCACCCCGAAGGACTGAGAAGGCTCAACCACTCCCCCGGCCGGACGTCGAGATCCAACCCGGAAAGAGCAGTCACCCCGCCCGCGAACCGCTGCTCGACGCCACGCAGGCGGACGACAGGCTCGGGGTCAGTCAACAGCCCTCACCCCCGGCCCCTCTCCCCAAGGGAGAGGGGAGCAAAAACAAAGGCGTCTCGGCTGTTCTCCCCTCTCCCTTGGGGAGAGGGGCCGGGGGTGAGAGCTGCGAGGCCGGCACTTTTCCTTTAGGCAAGGGCGCCGCGGGTGAGGGCCGCTTCATCCCCACCCCCCGATTCACAAACCGCAGCGTATACGCCCGAGACAAATCCAAACCCGCCGGATACACCCCCGCCTTGATCATCCCCGCCGCGAACCGCTTCCACCGCGCGTCGGTCATCGCCCCGATGCCGAGCGTCTTCGCGGCGCCCGAATCGACCACGCCGTGCCGCTTCATCGCCTGGCGCCCATAGACGAGCAGGTCGTCGGTCATCTCCGGATTGTCTTTCTTGATCAGAGCATTCGCCGGCCCCGGATCGCCATACAGATAGCTGT
>DATMZU010000326.1:0-10413 GCA_035607435.1 Thermoanaerobaculia bacterium
AGGAATAGGCGGCCCCCCCCTGCGGATCGAGCGCTTTGCAGACTCCCGGGCAGGTCGCGTCGGCCTGGGGCTGGCCGGAGATCGGGCCGGCCGCCGCGTCTTTGCACGAGACGTTGGGCAGCGCGATCGTGTCCTGCCAGACGTACGGAGGCTTGTAGGTCGTCGTGTCGTTCCTCACGACCTGAAACGGGTTGGTGTGAATGTGGAACGGATGGTTCGGTGCCGAGTCGTTGGAGATGGTCCAGCGCTCTCCCGTTCCGATCGTCATCGTTTCGTTCGCGCATGAGGCGTTGTATTTCAACTTGTCGATCCAGAAGCCGTTCGGCTGCGTGCCGGGGACGGTGGCGATCCCCGTGTTCGGGTCGGTCATCGAAAACGCCATCGTCCGGTCGCGCACGACCGAGGTGATGTCGTTCAAATAAGGGGGCATCGCCGGCCAGGTGGTCGGGAGCTTCATCGCCGGGACGATCGGATCTTTCGCGGTCAGATCGATCGAAAACAGCGACGGGCTGGTCGCACCGGCGGCCAGGCCCTGCAGGCGTTGGGCCGAACGCAGCTCCAATTGGCCGCGCAGTTCGGAGGCGACGTTGCCGAAGACCGCGAACGTCACCTCGCGCATGCCCGGCGCGGCGTCGGTCGTGGAGGCCGGAGCCTGGACCAGGAAATCGGCCCGGTTGCCCGGCGCGATGCTGAACGTCTGCCCCGGTCCGAGCAGTGGCTGGCGCTGATAGTTCTCGGGCGCGAACTGCACACCGTCCTGGGCGATCTGCTTGACCACGAAGTCGTCGGGGAAATCGACCGTCAGCTCGGCGGAAGCCTGCATGGTGGCGTTGATGAACCGCAGGCGCTTGACCTCGCCGTAACGGAACGTGATTTTGGGATCGGCCTGGCCGTCGATCAGCGGCTGGGGCGGATAGTTCGGATGCGGCCGGTGGAAGAAGTTCAGGTCCGGCCACTGCTGCTGGATGTCCATCAGCTTCTCGAACGAGTCGAGCGCCGCGGGGTTGTTGCCATCGATCTTGTAATAGGCCCAGAGCCAGTCGTCCAGCTCGCCTTCGATCAGCAACGAGCCCGACAATCCGTTCAGCACCTGGAGCGCCGTCGCGCCGTGCTTGTGCGGATGGTACCAATGGGTGCCGGGGGGCTGGTTCCAGGGGAACGGATCGAGCTCGGTCTGATAGGTGCCGATCGCCACGGTTTCGCTCGGAGGCGGAGGGGGCGGGTTCGTCTGCAGGGAGGAGAACAGCTCGACCAGCGGGAAGTCGTGGTGGGGCTGCGGCGAGACGTGCGTTCCGTGGTAGTGGATGTTCGTGACGTCGGCGCCGTGGAAGCAGTCCGGCCCCTTTTGCGGGATCTTGACCCCGTTGGTCGAGCCGGGCGTCGGCGGCTGCTGAACCTCCGAGGGTTGGCAGTTGTGGTACGGGTAGTTGTTGTTCGGCAGCTGGTTGGCCAACAGCAGGCGGAAACGGGTGCCGGGGACCACGACCGGATTGGTCTTGGAGTTGTAGGGCTGGCTCGGATCCTTGAGCTTCGCCTTGCGCACCCGATAGGTCGGTCCCGGGCTGTTCCAGATCAGGGTGGGATCGCTCGGGTTGTTGCCATTCAAAGGCGAGCCGTAGGTGCGCAGCGACATCACCTGATATTCCCAATGGGGGTTCGGGATCGCCTTGCCCGCCGCATCCTGCGAGACCCAAAGGGGGACGCAGGAGGCGGACCTCTGCTGAACGGTCAAGCTGGTATTGACCAGGCCGTTGATCGGCCGGATCACCCGCGGCTGCTCCAGCTCCCGGTTATAGACCGGTTGCGGGCAGACCGGTTGGGCCGAGGCCGAAGCGGCGAGCAGGAAAGAGACGGCGAAACTCGGAAGGGCGAATGAACGGAAGCGTTCGATCACGGTTCAATTCCTCCCAAAGCTGCCGCCGGGGAAAGCGCTTCCAAAGGGTTCGGCGGCAAGGTTGACGAGACGTGAAATCTTCCGCGACCCTACACCCGCGAGTTCCTCGGGGTCAAACGACAACTGGTGTTTGCGGCGCCTTCTTGCCGCCCTGCGATTCCGCGGCATACCATCCCCGCCTCATGACCGACGTCGAGCCGAAGACCCAGCCGTCCGTCCGGGCGATGGGCGACCGCGACTTGGTGCCGCGCCTGGACGATCAGGGATATACGGCCGAGGCGCTGGCCGAACGGCGCGCCTGGGTGGAAGGGCGCACCGGAACGCACCTCGCGGCGGTCGGCGGCGCGCCGATTCCGGCCGAGGAGATGCGCGGCAACGTCGAAAACCCGATCGGCGAAGCGCGGGTGCCGCTCGGGGTCGCGGGCCCGCTGGTGATCCACGGCGAGCATGCGGACGGTTCTTTCTACGTGCTGCTCGCGACGATCGAAGGCGCGCTCGTCCGCTCCTACGAGCGGGGAATGGTCGCGATTTCGCGCGCCGGAGGCGCTACGGCGCGGGTGCTCGCGGACGAAAACCGCGTGTCGCCGATCTTCCGCTGCGCGGACGTCGCCGCGGCGGCCGCGCTGGTCCGCTCTCTCCCGGAACGCTTCGCCGAGCTGGCCGCCGCGGCCGAGGCGACCACCCGCCATGGCCGCCTGCTGCGCATCGAGCCGCAGCCGTTCGGCCGGAAGGTGATCCTTCATTTCGTCTTCTCGACCGGCGACGCCCACGGCATGAACATGATCGTCAAGGCGACCGACGCGGCCTGCCGGTTGCTCGCTCCGGAGACCGAGGGCTACTTCATCTTCAGCGGCGCGGAATCTGAAAAACACGCGAGCGGCTCGTTGCTCGCCGGGGGCAAGGGCAAGCGGGTGACGGCCGGCGCGCTGCTGCCGGCGCGGGTGGTCCGGGCCTACCTGCACGCGACGCCCGAGGAGATGGTCGAAGTCTGGCAGCACACCGTGCTCGGCCACCTTCAGGCCGGAGCGGTCGGCTACAACGGGCATTTCGCCAACGGCCTTACCTGTCTGTTCATCGCTTGCGGCCAGGACGTCGCGAACGTCGCGAACGCCGCCGTCGGCGTGGGCCACTTCGAATGCACGGCGGCGGGCGACCTGTACGCGAGCGTCACTCTGCCTTCGCTCACCGTCGCGACCGTCGGCGGCGGCACGGGCCTGGGCACCGGCCGCGAGTGTCTGGAGATGCTCGGCTGCCACGGCGCCGGCAAGGCGAAGAAGCTCGCAGAGATCGCGGCGGCGCTGGTGCTCGCGGGAGAGCTGTCGATGGCCGGCGCGATCGCGAGCGGCGAATTCGTGGCGGCGCATGAGACGTACGGCAGAAATCGGCCCGCAGACCGAAAAAGCGACGAGGCAGGTGAAACCACTCCTTCTGCCGAGGCTTCGTGAAGCGCCGCTTCCGCGGCCTTCGTTCCGCCCCCGATTCCCGGTACGACGCGATCCTGATCGGCTCCGGAGTGGGAGGCCTGGTCGCGGGCAACCTCCTGGCGCGCGCCGGAATGAAGGTTCTGCTGGTCGAGCAGCACTACATGGTCGGCGGCTATTGCAGCACCTTCCGCCGCGGCGGCTACACCTTCGACGCCGCGACCCATTTCTATCCGCTGCTCGGCAACCCGGAGACGCTCACCGGCCGGCTGCTCAAAGAGTTGGGGGTCGAGACCGGTTGGGTGAAGATGGACCCGGTTGACACGTTTCACTTCCCCGACGGCTCGCGCTTCGAGGTGCCGGCCGACCTCGCGACCTACAAAGAGAAGGTCAAGGCCGAGTTTCCGGACGAGGCCGCCGCCCTCGACGGCTTCTTCGAAGCGGTGAACGAGGTCTACTTTTTCGGTCTGCTCCACTACTTCCGCGGCAAGCCGATCGCGCAGATGGATCGCCTGCTGAAGGCGCGCGACCTTTCGGTGCGCGAGGTGCTCGACGCGCGCTTCCGCGACCGGAAATTGAAGCTCTTGCTCGCCGCCGATTGCCCCCATTGGGGTTCGCCCCCGGGACGCACGTCGTTTGTCTTCGACTCGATGCTCCGGCTCTCCTACTTTCTAGGGAATTACTATCCGAAGGGGGGCTCCCAGGCGTTCGCCGACGAGCTGGCGCTCCGCTTCGAAGAGCAGGGGGGCCACCTGCTCACGAGCGCGCACGTCTCCCGCATCCACATCGAGCAGGGGAAGGCGAAGGGGGTCGATCTCGAAATCCTGCGCGGGCCGGTGAAGTCGCACTTTCCCGGCGGCCGGATCGCGAGCGACGTGGTGATCTCGAACGCCGACCTGCTCCAGACCCTGGAGAATCTGGTCGGCCCCGAGCATCTTCCGCCCGAGATGCTGGCGGAGACTCGCACGCTCCGGCCGACGTTTCCCTGCTGGCTCACGCACCTCGGCCTGGTAGGTGTCTCGGACGAAGAACTGGAACGGGTCCAAGGGTATTACTGGGACGGCTGGGACATGGACCGGGTGGGGATCGACGCCCTCCGCTTCAAGCTCTTCGCCCCGACCCTCTACGAACCGGAGATGGCGCCCCCCGGCGGCCAGGTGTTGATCATCCAGAAGGTGTTGGAGATGGACTACGCGAAGGTGGAAGACTGGCCGAGCCACAAAGCGGAGATCGAAGCGTTCCTGTTCGGGCACCTGGAGAAGCTGATGCCGGGGATCGGCAAGAAGATCGTCGTCCACACCAGCGCCTCTGCGAAGACCTCGCACCGCTTCACCCTCAACACCCACGGCGCCATGCTCGGCTGGGAAATGTCGCCCGCCCAGCTCGGCGACGGCCGCCCGGCGATCGAAACACCGATCGAAGGACTCCACTGCGTCGGCCACTGGACGCGGCCCGGCGGCGGCATCACCCCGGTGATCGTCTCAGCGCAGCAGGTGGCGCAGAGGGTTCTGGCGGGGGCGGCAATACAGACCGCAGGCTGAGGCTTGTCCTGGGACCGCCGCCGTCCTCGGCGACGTTTTCGCGCGTGCCCCGCGAGATTCGCTCGCCTGACCGCTGGTTCTCCCGAACCCGGCACAGGTTTTTGTGCGCCCGACGAAGATCTTTGTGGGCCCTGCGGCGTCCGGCATTCTGCCTTCGGGCCTGGGAAGCTCAGCGATGGGAAAATCCAGCTGCCGGAGTCGACTGGAGAATAGATTCTCCTCCCGAGGTGTCGAGGTAGATCAACGCTCGCCCCGGTCCTCGTCCAATTGCCGCGACAGCTCAGTCCATGGCGCCGTTGGGATTCGGGGTGGAGGCCCAAGATGTTGGCGATCGGGAGGGAGAGAGATCCACCCTTTCCGAATCGCTTCGCTCAGGCCGTTCCGGTTGGGCTGGGGGCGAGGTTCAAGAGACATAAGGTGGCAATGCTATCGTTTCGTTCCGGAATCCGGAGGTCTCGATGAGAATATCGCGACGCCTGCTGTCGCTCGGAGGGATTTTGCTCGCCACCGCCTGCGTCGCGACCGCGCCGCCTGCCCGGAAGCCCGCCGGCGTTTCCGCCGCGATTGAAACCGCTCTCGCCGGCTCCAAAGGGATCACAGCCGTCTCCTTCTACGACCTCGCCACCGGCGAGGCCGCCGGGCGCGAGGAGCACCGGCGGTTCCATGCGGCGAGCACGATGAAGGTGCCGGTGCTGGTGGAGTTGTTTCGGGCGATCGACCGGGGGGAGATGGCGCTCGACCGGCCGGTTTCCGTTCGCAACGAGTTCAAGAGCCTGGTGGACGGCTCGCCGTTTACTCTCGACAAAGGGGAGGACGGCGACCCGGACCTCTACGCGGCCGTGGGGGAGAGCCGGCCGGTGGGGGAGTTGGCGCGGCGGATGATCCAGCGCAGCTCGAACCTGGCGACGAATCTCTTGATCGAGCTGCTCGATCCGAAACGCGTGACCGCCGAGATGAGGGGGCTGGGGGCGAACGACATAGAGGTGCTGCGCGGGGTGGAAGACCAAAAGGCGTTCGATGCGGGGATCATCAACTCGACGACCGCCTACGATCTGCAAGTCATCCTGCGCGCGATCGCCGAGAAGAAGGCGGTTTCGGGAGAGGCGAGCGCGGCGATGATCGAGATCCTGGAGGGGCAGGAGTTCAAGTCGAAGATCCCGGCCGGCCTGCCCCCGGGAACGCGGGTCGCGAACAAGACCGGCGACATCACCGGAATTCACCATGACGCGGCGATCGTCTTCCCGGCGGGCAGGGCGCCCTACGTACTGGTGGTGCTGACCGAAGGGTACCCGAACGAGGAAGAGGCGGACGCCGGGATCGCCGCGGTCTCGCGGGCGGTGTGGAAGGCCGTGGAGTCTGCCGCAAGCTCGCGATAGACTGCTCTTTAACCTCGGGAGGCCGCCTCCCTTTGAGATCAAATTGAACGAGGGACGCATGACCTTGAAGCCGATCGACAGCATCGTGGGCCACCTGGGTGCCGACGCGGATGACCTTCTCTCCTTCACCTGTAAGGGCATCCCGAAAGAGATGCTGACCCTTCCGGGTCCCGACTACATCGATCGCGCGTTCGCGCTCTCGGACCGGAAGATCCAGGTGCTGGTGAACCTCGGGCGGCTCTATGGCACCGGCCGGCTCGCGAACACCGGGTACCTGTCGATCCTGCCGGTCGATCAGGGCATCGAGCACTCGGCCGCGGCCTCGTTCGCGCCGAATCCGATCTACCTGGAGCCGGAAAACATCGTCAAGCTCGCGATCGAGGGGGGCTGCAACGCGGTCGCCTCGACGGTCGGCGTGCTCGGCGCCGTGGCGCGGAAGTACGCGCACAAGATCCCGTTCATCGCCAAGATCAACCACAACGAGCTGCTGACGTACCCGAACAAGGCGGAGCAGATCCTGTTCGGCTCGGTCGAGCAGGCGTGGGAGATGGGTGCCGCGGCCGTAGGCGCCACGATCTACTTCGGCTCGGACGACGCCTCGCGCGAGATCGTTGAGATCGCGGAGGCGTTCCGGCACGCCCATGAGCTGGGCCTCGCGACCGTCCTCTGGTGCTACACCCGGAATAGCGCGTTCAAGGTCAAGGACGGCAAGGACTACCACACCGCCGCCGACCTCACCGGCCAGGCGAACCACCTCGGGGTGACGATCCAGGCCGACATCATCAAACAGAAGCTCGCCACGTTGAACGGCGGATATCCCGCGATCGGCTTCGGCAAGACGAGCCCGAAGATCTACGGCGAGCTGGTCGCCGATCACCCGATCGATTGGAACCGCTGGCAGGTCGCGAACTGCTACCTCGGCCGGATCGGCCTGATCAACTCCGGCGGCGAGTCCCAAGGCGCCGCCGACCTCGCCCAAGCCGTGCGCACCGCCGTGATCAACAAGCGCGCCGCAGGCTGCGGATTGATTTCCGGCCGGAAAGCCTTCCAGCGCCCGATGAGTGAAGGCGCCGCGCTCCTGCGAGCGATCCAGGATGTCTATCTGTGCGACGAGGTGACGGTGGCGTAGGGACCGTCGAATGAGCTCGCAGCGCGTTCGGCCGCACGAGGCTCTAGAGCTCAGAGCAGCTCGCGGAACTGCTCGCGACTCAGGTCGCAGTCGCGCAGGATCTTGGCGAGGAGCCCGCGGCCGACCGTTTCGTTGGAGTGAACCGGGACGACGGTCGATCGGCCGTCGCGGTGTCGCAAGAAGTGGTGGCTGCCTTTGACACGGAGGATCTCGAAACCTGCGCGGGCAAGGGCGGCGAGTACTTCCTTGCCCGTGAGACTCGGCCAGGTCGTCATGCGGCGACTGTGATCCGTTGGACTCCGACGAAGTCCAGAGACTCGCCAGGCTCTCCCTCTACCTCGAGACAAAGCTCGATGGCCTCCCGGATTCGCGCCATCAGGTCGTCGAGGGATCTCGCCTGGGTGTGACAGCCCGGCAAGGCCGGGACCGAGGCCACGAAATAGCCGTCGGAATCTTTTTCGACGATGACATCGAACTGGAGCATAAGACCTCCCGGATAAGATTCTATTCTGTCCGAGTCGCAGAATGGCATCGAATAGGTCCGACGCCCTGAGCCCCCTCCCGCGTGATGCGGTTTGCGCTAGAACTGCGCCAAGCCTATCGAGAGGGCGAAATCCTTCGCCCTCTACCCTCGATGGGAGACAAGGCCATGAAAGCGAAGCGCGGCAAGAAGTTGGCTCTGAGCAGCGAGACCGTACGCCGTCTGAGCCAGATCGAGATGACGGGCATCGTCGGCGGGGCCACGACGCTTTGTACCAACCGTCCGGCGGGCTGCCAGACGACGACGATCTGCACCGAGTCCTGCGGTCCGATCTCCGTCTGCATCTGCGCCTGAGGAATGAAGCGGGGGTGCCGGGACGGTTCCGGCACCCCGTGGGAACGCCCAGACCGACGGTTTGACTCGATTCGATCCCGGAAGGCGCCTATTCTCAAGTGGAGGACGAAATCCATCGTCCTCCCGAGGCATAGGGGACCGTCCATGAAATCGAAGCGCGACAAGAAGCTCTCCCTCAGCGCGGAGACAGTGCGCCGGCTGAATCACCTGGAGATGAACGAGGTTGCAGGCGGGATCTCCACGCTTTGCACCAACCGGCCCCTGGATTGCCAGACGACGACGATCTGCACCGACTCCTGCGGCCCCCTCTCCGTCTGCATCTGCCGTTGACGTGATCCGAGGGCGCCGGGACCTCGACCGGCGCCCTCCCCGCTCTCGATCTCCCCAGGGCGCCCCGGACCCTGTGCTATAAATTCGCTCCCGTGATGCGCCTCGGAGACCTCGAGCTGACCCTGGTCGGCGATGGAGAGTTTCGCCTCGATGGCGGAGCCATGTTCGGGGTCGTGCCGAAGGTGCTCTGGGCGTCGATGAAGGTGCCGGATGCCGACAACCGCATCCGGATGGCCACGAACTGCGTGCTGGTCCGGCGGGGGAGCGATCTGCTCCTGATCGATACCGGGATCGGAGACAAGCACAACGCCAAATTCGGCGAGATCTACGATCTGGACCCCCACGCCGTCCGCCTGCCGGAGGCGATCCGCCAGGCCGGTTTCGAGCTGACCGACGTCACCCACGTCCTCCTCTCGCACCTCCATTTCGACCACTGCGGCTGGAACACGCGCCGCAACCCGGAAGGCCGCGTCGTTCCGACCTTCCCGAACGCCCGCTATTGGCTGAACCGGGGGGAGGTCGAGCACGCCCGGAACCCGAGCGAGCGCGACCGGGCGAGTTACTTTCCCGACAACTGGGAGCCGCTGTTCGAGGCGGGACAGGTCGAGCTGTTCGACGACGAGGCGGAGCCGATGTCCGGGGTCCGCGCGGTGAAGGCTCCGGGGCATAACGCGGACATGTGCATCGTTCTACTGGATGGAGGCGAGACGGCTCCGGGAAAACCGGAGCGCGGCGTGTTCTGGGCCGATCTGGTGCCGACCGTCGCCCACGTGCCGCTCCCCTGGATCATGGGCTACGACCTCTACCCGCTGACGACGCTCGAAAACAAGAAGAAATGGCTGCCGCGCGCCGCGGAAGAGAATTGGCTCTGCATCTTCGAGCACGATGCCGAATCTCCGCTCGCCCGCCTGGCGTCGGACCGGCCGAGGCGCTTCCGCGTGGAGCCGCTGGCGTTCGATGCCGCCCCTTGATTCCCGACTTCCAAGATTCCGGATTCCAGATCCGCTACCCCTAGATTCCCTGGAGACCCCATGGCGCCCAACATCCAAGATACGTTCGATCTGATCATCCTCGGCAGCGGCCCCGGCGGTTACGTGGCCGGCATCCGCGCCGGTCAGCTGGGACTGAAAGTGGCGGTGATCGAGAAGGACCCGAAATTCGGCGGCACCTGCCTGCACCGCGGCTGCATTCCGACTAAGGCACTTCTGTATACCGCTTCGGTGCTCGACGAGATCCGCGAAGCGGGGAGCATCGGCATCGACGTCGGAGATCCCAAGCTCGACATCGGCCGCGCGCAGGAGCGCAAGCGCAAGGTGGTGGACAAGAATGCGCGCGGCATCGAGTTCCTGTTCAAGAAGAACAAGGTAACCGGCATCCAGGGTTTCGGCCGGATGGTCGGCCCGAACCAGGTGGAGGTGGCGGGCACCAACGGCACCGCGGTCTACGAGGGCAAGCACATCATGATCGCGACCGGCTCGGTCCCGCGCGACATTCCGATCGCCCCGTCGGACGGCGAGCGGGTGCTCAACTCCGACCACATCCTGGAGCTGCAAAAGGTGCCGCAGAGCCTGATCGTCCTCGGCGCGGGGGCGGTGGGCACCGAGTTCGCTTCGATCTACACCTCGTTCGGCACCAAGGTGACGCTGATCGAGATGCTGCCGCGGGTCCTGCCGATCGAGGACGAAGAGGTCTCGGCCGATTTGGAGAAGATCCTCAGGAAGCGCGGGATCGAGATCCTGACCAACGCCAAGATGCTCTCCTGCGAGAAGACCGAGACGGGCGTCCGCCTGGCGCTCGAAGGGGGGAAGAAGGCCCAAGTCGAAGCCGAGATGCTGCTCGTGGCGGTCGGACGCATGCCCTACACCGAAGGGCTGGGTCTTGAAGGGA
>DATMZU010000065.1:0-3087 GCA_035607435.1 Thermoanaerobaculia bacterium
GAGCGAAACCGGAGAATGCCGCCCCAGACATCGCGCCGAATCCATCGATCGACCCGCGAGAAGAGCAGACTCTTGTCTCGGTTGCGCCGGATCAGCAGAAAAATGCCGACCGCCGTGAGAATCAGGTTCGGGCTCCACATCGCCACCCAGCCCGGGATCCTGCCGTAGCGCGCCGCCTCCTCGCCATTGAACAGAAGGATGTAGTAGACCGCCAGGACGGCGATCGACATGGCGAAACCGGAGCCCTTGCCGCCGCGCCGGTTGTTGATCCCCAAGGGCAGGGCGATGAAGGCGAAGGCGAGGCAGGCGGCCGGGATCGAGAATTTCTTGTTCGTCTCGACACGGGCGAGGTTGCGCTGCTCGTCGGGGGCGCTGCGATCGCGGGCGAGCCGCGCCAGCTCTTTCAGCGTCAGCTCCCGAACGCCTTTCGAAATCGCCCACTTCGCCCGCTGGTTGGTCATGAACTGATCTTCCAGGATCAGTTCCAGTCGCTTGTTGCGGCTGACCTCGAAGCGGGTGGGGGAGGCGAGGTTGACCTTCTGGCGTGTGGCGTCGGTCAGCTCCAGGACGACCCGTTCGCCTTGCTGATCGACTCGGACCTCTCCCCATTCGGCCGTGGTGATCTGGTTCTCTTCGCTCGCCGAGCTTGCCTCGGCGATGAAAACCCCCTTCCACCGGGTCTCGTTCGGTGGGGCTTCGAAGACGTAGAGGACTTTGCCCTGCCAGTCTTCCGAGAAAATCCGCGGCTGCACCTGTTGCGACACGCTGCGAGTCAGGATCTCGAGGCGGATCTGCTGCAGGGAGTGGTTGCCCCAGGGCAAGGCATAGATCATCAACACCACGTTGATCGCCGTGAGCGTCGCCGCGAGCAGCAAGATCGGCCGGTAGAGGCGCGATAGGCCGACGCCGCTGGCCCGGATCGCGGTCAGCTCGCTGTCCGAGGCTAGCCGGCCGACGGCGATCAAAATGCCGAATAGCAGCGACATCGGGATCGTCAGGACCACGATGTTCGGCAACGTCACCAGCAGCAGCTCGCCGACCGTCGCCCAGGGCAGGCCGCGCCGGATGATCATTTCCGCCGACTGGAAGAGGAACCGGAGCAGGAGGATGAACGTGTAGACTAGAAATCCCAGTACGAGCGGTCCGAGGATTTCTTTGAGGACATAGCGGTCGAGTCGGCGCACGCCCGGCATTATATGGGCAGCGCAGGATTCCATTCGGCTCTTGACCGATTCGGCTCAACCCGGCGTCACAAGCGTCATCAAATCCAGGAGAACCCGCGATGCCGATCCGCCTCGAACGACGATTCCGTTTCAGCGCCAGCCACCTGTATCGCCGTTCGGACTGGACCGAGGAAGAGAACCGCCGCCGGTTCGGCAAGTGCGCCAACCTGCCAGGGCACGGTCACAACTACCGGCTGTTCGTCTCGGTGACCGGCGAGATCGATCCGGCGACCGGCTTCGTGGTCGATCTCGGGGCGCTCGATCAAATCGTGGGCACCCGCGTCGTCGCTGTCCTCGATCACCAGCATCTGAACTCGGTGCTGCCGGAGTTCGCCGACGGGGGGGCGATCCCGTCGAGCGAGAACCTCCTGGTGTGGATCGCCGAGCAACTGGACGGAACGCTGCCGGCGGGAGCGACGCTCGCCAAGCTACGCCTGGAAGAGGACGAGGATCTGGCGGCCGAATGGGCGCCGTGAAGTTCCGGACGCAGATGGGTTCACATAATCAATCTTATCGGGCTAGTGGAGAGATCTGGAATCTGCCTTTGAGCCGAGACAAAAAGGAGCCGAGTCGCTTCGACTCGGCTCCTTCTGCTTCGGCGACTCGATCGATCTACGATTTGGCTTGCGAGGTCCGCAGATCGACCAGGATCTGTTCGAGGGCACGAATCAGATCGCCGCGATCGACTTCGGATTGGCGGAACGTCAGCGCCAGACTGAACGTCTTGTCCGGCGCTCGGAACTTGAAGATGTACGGCTTGCGGCGCGACGGCCGGCCCTTCTCTTTGCGCAGCCGGCGACGAAGATCGTCGCGGCTCAGACCCTGGCGCGAGACCTGTTCGAGCATCTGGATCATCTCGCCTTCGTCGCCCGCCTTCAAGACTTCGAGCAGCAGGGACTTCGACTGAATGCCCAGCGCCTGTACGGTGTCGCGGACGCTCGCCGGCATTTGCAGCAGCGAGAGGCTTTCGGTGACCACCGTGCGGGATTTCCCGACGGCTTCGGAAATCTCTTCGTGCGTGTAGTCGTGCCGTTCGGCGAGCGCTCGGTAGCCTTCGGCTTCTTCGAACGGGGTCAGGTCTTTGCGCTGAAGATTTTCGATCAGCGCGATCTCCAGCGCCTCGTCTTCCGAGACGTCCATCTCGATCACCGGCACCTCGTAGAGGCCCGCCTGCTGTGCCGCCCGGTAGCGTCGCTCGCCGGAGATGATCCGGTAGATCGGTCCGCCAGCCGGGTCGAGAGGTCCGTCCTTCTTCGGTCGGACAAGGATCGGTTCGAGTACACCCTTGTCGCGGATGGAGGCCGCTAGGTCGTCGAGATCGCCCATCACCGAACGCGGCTGGCGGGGGTCGGTTTCGATGGCGGAGAGCGGAGCCATCTTCCCCACCGGAATCTCGTGGCGGACGGCGAGTTCTTCCACGAAATGCGTGTCGTGGCGCATCTTGACCCGTAGGGGCAGACCGCGCTTGCGATCGGTCACTGGCTCAGACACGGCTCAGAACCTCCTCGGACAGGCGGTAGTACTCATACGCCCCGGTCGATTTTGGCGCGAAGGTGAAGATCGATTCGCGGTACGCCGGGCTCTCCTCCAGCCTCACGCTTTTGGTGATCACGGTCTCGAACACCTTGAGGCCGAACACCCGTTGGATTTGCTCGTGGATGTCCTTGGCGAGCAGCGTCCGCTTGTCATAGAGGGTGATCAACGCGCCGAGGATCTGCAGCTCAGGGTTCGCGCGCTGCTTGATTTTGTCGATCGTTTCGAGAAGATCGTCGGTTCCTTCGAGCGCGAAGTAGCTCGCCTGAATCGGCACCAACACGTGCGTGGCGGCCACGAGAGCGTTCACCGTGATGATCCCAAGAGTCGG
>DATMZU010000352.1:0-20058 GCA_035607435.1 Thermoanaerobaculia bacterium
GAAGCGGATGCGCAGCCCCGGGCAGAGGACCGCCTTGGCGCGGAGGGAGTGCTTGATCTTGCCGACGGTGAACTTGGGGGAGTCGAAGAACTTCCCGTCCGGCCAGAAGCGGACGGTGGTGCCGGTGTTGCGCTGGCCGACGGTGCCGACGACCTTCAGCTCGGAGGTCTTGGCGCCGCCCGCGAAGGCCATGTGGTGCTCCTTCCCCTCGCGCTTGACCCACACCTCCAGCTTCTTCGACAGGGCGTTGACCACCGACACGCCGACGCCGTGCAGGCCGCCCGAGAAGCGGTAGCTCTTGTCCGAGAACTTCGCCCCGGCGTGCAACCGGGTGAGGATCACCTCGACCCCGGACACCTTCTCCCCGGGGTGGAGATCGACCGGCATGCCGCGCCCGTCGTCCGCGACGGCGAGCGAGCCGTCCGCGAAGAGATCGACCTCGATCAGGGAGCAGTGCCCGGCGATCGCTTCGTCGGCTGCGTTGTCGATCACCTCCTGCGCCAGGTGGTCCGGCCGGTCGGTATGGGTATACATGCCGGGGCGCTTGCGCACCGGCTCCAGACCGGTCAAGACTTCGATGGCGGAGGCGTCGTAGATCGGCTGAGACATATTCGGTTCGAAGTTCCTCAACGTGGACAAGTGCTCGGCACGAGCCGCGGGCGCGGATGATACCCGACGGAAACCCGGATAGGCCGGCCAGTTCCTCGCGGTTCCGGCTCCTTCCAGTAGTCACTTGACGAGCGCCGCAGTGCGCTGGTAGCGTAAGCGTAAACCGAGCGTAAGCACAAGCCCGGCCGGCATTCCCCGGGTAACCCCACTCGGCGGCCGGCCTTCGATCCACCGAAGAACGATCCCGAAGGAGAACCCGCCATGAAACGATTCCCGCTCCTTGCCCTCGCCGCCCTGCTCGCCGCCACCCCGGCAGCCACCGCGTTCGCCGCCGATCCGCCCGCCGAAAAGGGCATGGACCCGGCCATGATGGAAGCGATGACGAAAGCCATGAGCCCCGGCGAGCATCACAAGCTGATCGGCAAGTACGTCGGCGATTGGACCTATGGCCTCAAAATGTACATGGATCCGAACGGCCCACCGAGCGAGTCGAGCGGAACCGTTCATTCCGAGTGGATGCTGGGCGGCCGCTACGTCGCCTCGACCTGGAAAGGCACCTTCATGGGCCAGCCGTTCGAGGGTCACGGTACCGACGGCTACGACAACGTAGCGGCCCACTACGTGAACTCTTGGATCGACAACGCAGGAACCGGCATCATGTACATGACCGGCACCCCCTCGGCGGACGGAAAGAGCATCACCTACGGGGGCGACATGATGGATCCGATGTCCGGCCAGAAGACGGTGACCAAGACGGTCATCACCTGGCTGAGCGACGATTCGTTCAAGAACGAGTCGTTCTACACCGACGCCACGGGCAAACTCGTGCCGTCGATGGTGATCGTGGCCAATCGGAAGAAGTAGGCGGCAGGCATTTCCCCCGCAATACCCCGGGCGACGCATGCGCCGCCCGGGGACGCTCGCTATACTGGTGTCGTGGGGCCTAGGGATTCTCCCCTTCGAACCCGAAACCGGGAGCGACGAATGAGCGAGATCCGGGACGAATTCTTGAGCGAAGAGGATCTCGACCTACGCAACATGACGTGGGAAGAGGTGATGGCCTACTCGGTCCTCTGGCTGGAGCAGGCTCAAGCGACGAACGATCTGGATGCCCATCTCTATTCGCACGGCGTTTTCGAGTGCGAGCCGCCGTGGAACAAACGGTCGGAGAAACCAATTTCGGGTGAGTAATACGCGCAGCCTATTGAGGACGGAGTGAGTGCCTAACTGTTTTTCCACCGTCCTCGGCGAATTCATTGTGGGAGGAGACTGAAACATGTCAACGCAGCGTTATTCCGTAACCCCGCATTCGATCGACACTTTGCTGAGCTGGGTCCGATCCGGGGACATCGCAATCCCCGAGATCCAACGTCCTTTCGTTTGGGACGCGACTAAGGTCCGTAATCTTCTCGACTCTCTCTATCAAGGCTACCCGGTCGGATATTTGATCGCCTGGCGCAATCCCACCGTTCGACTGAAGGATGGCACCTCGTCCGCTGGAAAACGTATCCTGATCGATGGCCAGCAGCGGGTCACGGCGCTCATGGCCGGACTCCTGGGACGCGAGGTTTTAACTAAGGAATATGAGACGGTCCGTATCCGCATCGCTTTTCACCCTCAAGAAGAACGGTTCGAGGTCGCAAACCCCGCGATCCGCAAGGACGCGGCCTGGATCGAAGACGTCACCATCGTCTTCGCCACGGACTTCGACCTGATCGAGCTCACCGAAGATTACACGGCGAAGAATCCCACCGCCGACCGCAAGCAGGTCGGCAAAGCGCTTCAAACTCTCGGAAGGATCATCCACAACCACGTCGGCGTGATCGAGCTGGCAGATGACCTCGACATCGAGACGGTCACCGAAATTTTTATCCGGGTGAACTCCGCGGGGGCGGAACTCTCGCAAGCGGACTTTGCGATGTCGAAGATCGCGGTCAATGAGACGTACGGCGGGAACCTGCTGCGCAAGGCTATCGACTACTTCTGCCACGCGGCGATCGCTCCCGAGTTTATCGCGATCATCGAGAAAGGCGACAAAGCGTTTTCCGCCTCGGAATTTCTCCCCGCGATGCGTTGGTTGCGGGGCGTCAATGACGACATCTACGACCCGAAATACACGGACATGTTGCGCGTGGCCTTCACCTCGGAGTTTAGCCGCGGCAAACTTCAGGATCTCGTGGCCCTCCTTTCGGGGCGTAACTTCGAGACGAAGCAGTTCGAGGACGTGATCGCCGAGCAGTCGTTCGGCCGCCTTAAACGCGGGGTGCTCGCGTTCATCAATCAGACGCACTTCGAGCGGATCACGATGATCGTACGCTCCGCCGGTTTCGTGACCAGCCGTTTGATCGGAGCGCAAAACAACCTGAACTTCGCCTACATCCTCTATCTGCGCGGGCGCGCGGAAGGTTTACCTCCGGCGGACCTCGAGCACCTGGTGCGGCGCTGGTACGCCATGTCGGTCGTCACGCGTCGTTACTCGAAAGGGAACCCCGAGACCGACATCGATTACGATATCCGACAGATCGCAGAGACCGGCCTGGTTCGATTTTGCGAAGCCGTTCTGGCCTCGGAGCTGTCGGAGAACTTCTGGTCGAACCTGGTGCCGATCGAGTTGGACACATCGTCGGTCAACAGCCCGTTCTTCCTTGCCTACCAGGCGGCGCAGGTGAAGCTCCACGACAAAGGCTTTCTGTCGAGCGACATCAGCGTTCACGACCTACTCTTGAATCGAAGCGACGTTCATCACGTCTACCCGAGAAATTTTCTGAAGACGCAGGGGTTGCCACGCGGTCGCTACAACCAGATCGCGAACTTCGTACTCGCCCAGAGCGAGATCAACATCGCGATCGGAGATAAGGCGCCCGAGGTCTACTTCCGCGAGTTGACTGAGCAGTGCGCAGACGGCAAGAGGAAATACGGCCGGATCACGGCCCTGGAGGACATGCGCGCCAACTTCCGGATGCACTGCCTTCCCGATTCCATGCTCGACGGTGAGATTCTCGCTTACGACGATTTCCTCGAACAGCGTCGCAAGCTAATGGCACTCAAGATCAAGGCCTGGTTCGAGAAGCTGTGATTTCGCGCTCGCGATCGAGAAACCGGGACCCTACACTTCGAAATCCCGCGCCAGCCCATCGGCCACCGCAAAACCCGCCCGCGTAGGCCTCAGCCCCTCCCCCTCGCGGACCAGGAGGTCGTTCTCGATCGCCCGCTTCAGCAGGTCGGCGTTCGTCGCTTCGAGGTCCACGCCGTAGCGCTCGCGGAAGGCTCCGAGGTCGAGACCTTCTTTCGTCCGCAGGCCCAGCATCAGCGCTTCGAGCGCGAGGTTGCCGGCGGTGAGCGTCTCCTCCTCCGCGATCGGCCTCGCGCGTTGGGCGATCTTCTGCTCCCAAGGTCCCAGCTTCCGCTCGTTCCACCAACGGCGTTTTCCGTCGAAGGAGTGGGCGGAGGGGCCGAGCCCCAAGTAGGGGACATGGCGCCAGTATTTTTGGTTGTGGCGCGAGCGATGTTCCGGGGCGCGGGCGAAATTTGAGACTTCGTAGCCTTCGTAGCCGGCGTCTCCGAGCAGGTGGTGGGTGAGATGGAAGATCTCGGCCTGGGCGGGCTCGGGCATTTCGGCGAGATGGCCGCGGTCGCGGCGGAAGCCGAACGGCGTCCCTTCGTGTATCGTCAGCTGATAGCAGGAGATGTGGTCGGTACTTAAAGAGACGGCGGCTTCGAGCGACCGGCGCCAGGCGGCGGGGGTCTGGTCGGGGAGGCCGAAGATCAGATCGAGCGAGACGGTCGGGAAGCCCGCTTCACGCGCGAGGTGAAACGCCTGTTCCCCCTGTTCCGGCGTGTGGCGGCGGCCTAGGAAGACGAGCTCTTCGGGGAGAAACGTCTGGACCCCGAGCGAGAGGGTCGCCACGCCGAGAGAGCGGAGCGCGGCGAAGGTTTCGGGGCTCGCGTCTTCCGGGTTCGCTTCGAAGAAGATCCGCGCGGCGCGGCTTTCCGGGAAGGTCGCGTAGATCGCCTCCAGGATCTCGCCGATCTGGTCCGGCTCCAGCGCCGAGGGAGTGCCACCGCCGAAATAGATCGTGTCGAAGCCGCACCATTCGGAGTCGGCCCAGAGGGCGATCTCTTGGCACAGCGCCGCGACGAAGCGACGGCGTTTTTCGGTTCCCCCGGTGAGCACCGCGAAATCGCAGTAGGGGCAGATCGCGGAGCAGAATGGGACGTGGAGATAGAGGCCGGGGGCGTCTGGGGTGATCCCAGGGCGGCCACGGGGGGCCGCCCCTACAACGCCAACGAGAGGCATGACCCGGTAGGGGCGGCCCCCCGTGGCCGCCCGTGCGTCCGCCGCATCGCCGGTCACGAGCCCCTCAATTGAGGATCGGCGGGACGTAGCGATCTTCCGGGTCGGCGAAGTCGAGGCCCATGCCGAGGAGGGTGAGGAGCATTTCTTCGCGCTCGGCCGGTGTTTCAGCTTCCAGCAGCGCCTGTTTTTCGTCCGAGCGGAACGGCAGGGCGACCGAGAGGCCGTTGAGCAGCGAGATGCCGGGAAGAGCGTTCAGCACCTCGTCGTCGAATTCGAGCCCCTGGCGGCCGGCGAAGATGCGCACCGCGGAGAGCAGGCGGCGCGGATCGAGCTGCACCGAGCCTTCCGCCTCGTCGCGGGCGAAGCCGCGATAATCGGGCACGACCCGGCGATAGCCGCGGTGGAGCGGCAGCTCGGTCGCGACCCGGAAACGAGAGACCCCCCGCAGGAGGATCAGGAACCGGCCGTCCGGCTGCTGTTCGCATTTCTCGATCCGGCCGGCGCAGCCGACCTGGTAAAGCGAGGGGTGATCCTCGATCTCTTCGAGCAGCACCTCGTAGGCCGGCGCGTTGTCCTGGCGCGCGGTGAGCGGCTGGATCATGCCGATCGTCTTGCCTTCGGCCATCGCGTCCTCGACCATCGCCAGGTACCGCGGCTCGAAGATGTTGAGCGGCAGCCAGTTGGCCGGCAAGAGGAGCGTCCCGGTGAGAGGGAAGATCGGCAGCGGATCGGGGAGTATGCGCGAGGCGGTCATGGGCGTGGACCCCATAATACGGCACCCTCCTCTGGCGGATTCGGTGGCTTCAGCGACTCCACGGACCGGGCAGGATCGCCGGCATCAGGAAGAACACCGAGAACACCCCGAAGGCGAGGTAGGGCACCAGCGGTGCCGCCTCCTGCTCGGCGGCCGGAGCCATGGCGCGGAGCAGGAAGACGAGACCGAGAGGTCCGAGCACACAGAGCAGAAACCAGGCGAACCGCCTGCGCGGCTCGACCTTGCGGCGCAGGCGGGCGTAGGCGATGCCCGCTCCCCAGCCGAGCGAAACCGCCAGGCTGTAGAGCGGGTACAGGCCGAGCGGCAGGTGCCCGGCGAGGTTCACGACACCAAACTCACCCAGCAGGACGACCACCCAACAGGCCAGAAACAGCCCGGCGAGCGCCGCCCCGAGGCGACTCACGCGCCGGGTTCCTCCGAAGAGGCGGTTTCGTTCGTCTCCTCGCTCCTTCGGGCGCCTTCGGCAGCGGCCAGTCGCTGCGGGACGACCGAAACCGCCCCAAGGCCGGACCTAGGCATAGGTCTCGATCGGCGGGCAGGCGCACATCAGATTGCGGTCGCCCCAGACGTTGTCGATCCGGGCGACGTAGGGCCAGAACTTCCGCTCGCGCACCCAAGGCAACGGAAACACCGCCTGCTCCCGGCTGTAGCCGTGCGTCCACTCCGGCGTGAGGGCAGCCTCCGCCGTATGGGGCGCGTTCTTGAGCGGGTTGTCGTGGCGGTCCATTCGTCCCTCTTCGATTTCCCGGATCTCCGCGCGGATCGCGATCAGCGCGTCGCAGAAGCGGTCCAGCTCGGCCGAAGATTCGCTCTCGGTCGGCTCGATCATCAGCGTGCCGACCACCGGGAACGACAGCGTCGGCGCGTGGAAGCCGTAGTCCATCAGCCGCTTCGCCACGTCCTCGGCCTCAATGCCGGCGCTCGCCTTGACCGGCCGCAGGTCGAGGATGAACTCGTGGGCGACCCGGCCGTTTTCGCCGGTGTAGAGGATCGGAAAGTGCTCGGACAGCCGCGCCGCCATGTAGTTGGCGTTCAGGATCGCCAGCTCGGTCGCCCGGCGTAGGCCGTCCGCCCCCATGAGCGCAATGTAGACCCAGGAGATCGTGAGAATGCTCGCGCTCCCCCAGGGGGCCGCGGAGACCGGGCCGATCGCCTGGTCGCCGCCGGTCGCGATCACAGGATGGCCGGGCAGGAACGGCGCCAGGTGGGCCGCCGTGCAGATCGGTCCCATGCCCGGACCGCCGCCGCCGTGCGGGATGCAGAACGTCTTGTGCAGGTTCAGGTGGCAGACGTCGGCGCCGAAATCGCCCGGCCGGCAGAGACCGACCTGGGCGTTCATGTTCGCGCCGTCCATGTAGACCTGGCCGCCGTGGCGGTGGACGATCTCGCAGATGTCGCGGATGCCCGCCTCGAAGACGCCGTGGGTGGAGGGGTAGGTGACCATCAACGCGGCGAGCGAGGCGGCATGCTTTTCCGCTTTCGCTGCGAGGTCGGGGATGTCGATGTTGCCCCGGTCGTCGCAGGCGACGACCACGACTTTCATCCCCGCCATCACCGCCGAGGCCGGGTTCGTGCCGTGCGCGGAGACCGGGATCAGGCAGACGTTCCGCCCCTCGTCGCCCCGGCTTCGGTGGTAGGCGCGAATCACCATCAGCCCGGCGTATTCGCCCTGCGAACCGGCGTTCGGCTGGAGCGAGCAGGCGGCAAAGCCGGTGATCTCTTCGAGCCACGCCGAGAGCGTCTCGAACAGCACCCCGTAGCCCGCCGCCTGATCGACCGGCGCGAACGGATGGATCGCCCCGACCTCGGGCCAGGAGAGCGGCACCATCTCGCTCGTGGCATTGAGCTTCATGGTGCACGAGCCGAGCGCGATCATCGAGGTGGTGAGCGACAGGTCGCGCCCCTCCAACCGCTTGATGTAGCGCAGCATCTCGTGCTCGGTGTGGTGGCGGTGGAAGATCTCGTGGGTCAGGTACGCCGAGGCACGAGCATGCGGCGCCGGGTAGGGCAGGCCGGAGGCCGCGACTTCGCGCGCGGTGATCTTCTCGCCGCCAGGCGCCTCGGCGCCCCCGGAGAACACCGAAAGCAGCGTATCGAGCTCGGCCTCCGTGGTCGCCTCGTCGAGCGCCACGATGACGGTATGGTCGTCGAGCTTCCGCAGGTTTATCCGCTTCGCGAGCGCTCCGGCGAGCACCGCGCTTGCCGTCTTCCCCTCAGGAAGCCCGATCCGCAGCGTATCGAAGAAGGACTCCTCCGGCAGACGGCAACCCAGACGGGCGAGACCGGCGGCCAGCGTCGCCGCGAGCGCGTGGACGCGGGTCGCGATCTTCCGGATCCCTTCGGGACCGTGGTAGACGGCGTACATGCCGGCCATCACGGCGAGCAGCACCTGCGCGGTGCAGATGTTGCTGGTCGCCTTCTCGCGCCGGATGTGCTGCTCTCGCGTCTGGAGCGCCATGCGGAACGCCACCTTGCCCGCGCGGTCGCGCGAGACGCCGATCAGCCGGCCGGGCATCTGACGCTTGAACTCCTCGCGGGTCGCCAGGAACGCCGCGTGCGGCCCGCCGTAGCCGAGCGGCACGCCGAAGCGCTGGGCGGAGCCGATCGCCACGTCGGCGCCGAATTCACCCGGCGGACGAAGGAGAGCGAGCGCCAGAAGGTCGGTCGCCACCACCACGCGCGCCCCGGCCGCATGCGCCCGATCGGGCAGATCGCCGTAATCGAGCACCCTCCCGTCGCTCGCCGGGTACTGGAGCAGGATTCCGATCAGGTCGGTGCCGCCGGAAGCGAGCGCGTCGCCCGGATCGCCCACACGAATCTCGATCCCGAGCGCTTCGGCCCGCGTGCGGACCACCGCGATCGTCTGCGGATGGCAGTCGGCGGAGACGAAGAACGCCGGACGGTCCTCGCTCGCCAGCTCGGCGCACATGTGCATCGCTTCGGCCGCCGCGGTCCCCTCGTCGAGCATCGAGGCATTGGCGATCGGCAGCCCGGTCAGATCCGAGACCATCGTCTGATAGTTGAGCAGCGCCTCCAGGCGCCCTTGGGAAATTTCCGCCTGGTAGGGGGTGTACTGGGTGTACCAGCCGGGATTTTCCAGGATGTTGCGCTGGATCACGCCCGGCGTCAGGCAGTCGTGGTACCCGAGACCGAGAAACGAGCGATGGACCCGGTTGCCCGAGAGGATGCCGCGAAGCGTGGCGAGCAGATCGCGCTCGCCGATCTCCGCCGCCCCGCCGGGGGACGCCGGAGCGGCCAGATCGAGCGCCCGGCCGAGCCGGATCGCGGCGGGCACCGTCTGATCGATCAGCTGTTCGATCGTCGCAACGCCCAGTCGGTCGAGGAGGGTCTTCACCTCCGCGTCGTTCGATCCGAGATGCCGGCGCGGGAAGGTATCGACCGCGCCGAATTCGGGCTTCGCGGTATCGGCGGCATCCGCCATGGGCTACTCCCCGCCCTCGGCCGCGAACTTCTCGTATTCCTCGGCGTTCATCAGGCTCTTGATGTCGTCGGCCGAGGAGAAACGGATCTTGACCAGCCACCCTTCGTGGTGCGGATCCTCGTTCAGGATCTCGGGATCGTCCACCACTCCGTCGTTGATCTCGATGATCTCGCCCGCGAGCGGGGTGTAGACCTCGGCCACCGCCTTGACCGATTCGATGGTGCCGATCTCGTCGCCGGAGTCGAAGACCTGGCCCACTTCGGGCAGCTCGACGAACACCACCTCGCCGAGCTCCGCCTGGGCGTACTCGGTGATCCCCAGGATGCAGACGTCATCCTCTACCCGCACCCACTCGTGCTCTTTCGAATAAAGATAGTCGCTGGGATACATGTTCTGAGAATGCCCTCCAGGTCGGCCGGACTCGAATCGGGCCGGAAAACGTCGGCGGGCGCGCCCTAGAAGAGACTCCCGCCGCGAATGGTGAACTTCGGCGCAGGTTATAGCACCGGCCGGAGCCGGTGAAAACCTATTTACTCCGTTGGTAGAAAGGAGTTTTGGCGATCCGCGCGGGCAGAACCTTGCCGCGCACTTCGATCGCGACGGAAGTGCCCACCGCCGCCTGCCCGACCGGCACGTAGGCCAGACCGAGCGCCTTTTCGAGCGTCGGGCTCCAGGTGCCGCTGGTGACCGCGCCGACCGTGGCGCCTTCGACCTGCACGGCGTGACCCTCGCGGGCGATCCCCCGACCCTCGATCTCGAAACCGGCGAGCTGACGGGTCAACCCCCGCGCCTGCTGGGCGACCAGCGCGTCGCGGCCGACGAAATGCCCCTTGTCGAGCTTCACCACCCAGGCGAGCCCGGCCTCGAACGGCGTCGTCGTCTCGTTCAGCTCGTGGCCGTAGAGAGCCATGCCGGCCTCCAGGCGCAGGGTGTCGCGCGCGCCCAAGCCCGCGGGCAGGAGACCGTGCGCCGCCCCCACCTCGAACAGCTTGCGCCATACCGCGGGCGCGCCGTCCGGCGGGACGTAGAGCTCGAAGCCGTCCTCCCCGGTATAGCCGGTGCGCGAGATCAGCGTCTGCACCCCGGCAACCTCGCCCATCGCGAAGCCGTAGTAGCGGATCGCCGAAAGGTCCGTGCCGGTGAGCGGCGTCAGAATGTCCACCGCCCGGGGTCCTTGCAGCGCGAGCAGGGCGTAAGCGTCGGAGACGTTTTCCACCGTCACCCCGGTCGGCGCCCGCTCGGCGATCCAGGCGAAATCGCGCGCGACGTTGCTGGCGTTCACCACCACCAGGTAGGACTCGTCGCCGAGGCGGTAGATCAACAGGTCGTCGATATAGGTGCCGCCTTCGTTCAGCAGGCCGCTGTAGTGCGCCCGGCCGATCGCGAGCTTGGCGACGTGGTTGGGGGTCAAGGCATCCAAGAAGGCGGTGGCTCCCGCGCCGTCCACCCGGACCTCGCCCATGTGCGAGACGTCGAACAGGCCCGCGCGCTGCCGCACCGCCGTGTGTTCGTCGATCACGCCGGTATATTGGACCGGCATCTCCCAACCGGCGAAGGGGACCATCTTGCCGCCCGCTTCGCGATGGAGGTCATACAGAGGGGTACGCCGCAGAGTTTCCTCGCTCATCGCATTCTCCCGGAACAGCTCCGAACCTTATCATCGGGGTGCCGGGGCTCGGCGCAAGTACCCGCAAGAAAATCTCCGCCGCCGGGTTTCTTTCTCGGCACCCGGAGAGTCTTCCCCCGGATCTGACGAAGGAGAACCCGATGACCCCAAACTTCCGCCGCCGCCGTTTCCTCCCCGCCCTTCTCGGCGCTTTGGGCCTGCTCGCCGTCCTCGGCGCCGTCGCCTCGAACGCTTCGCCGACCCAAGAGGCGCCGAACCGCGCCGATCGGCCCCATCGCGGCGGCCTTGCCGACAGGACGGCCGACCGGACAGCCGGCCGCTTCGGCCATGGCGAGCGGATCTCGCGCTTCCTGGTGCTCGACAGCTCACAGAGCGCCAAGGTCGCCGACCTGGTCGCCCGCCTGCGCGGCGAAGTCTCGCCTATCCGCGAGTCCCACCGCGCGACGCGAGCCCGGCTGGAAGCCGAGATGGCCGCGCCGCAGCCGGATGCCGAGCGGATCGGCCGGCTGGTCCTCGAAATGCGGTCGCGGCGCGGCACCGTGCGCACCGCGCTCGAACGGTTCGATCAGGACCTCTCCGCCTTGCTGCGGCCGGAGCAGCTCGCCCGCTATCAGGAATGGAAACAGCGGCACCCCCGGCTTTCCGGCGAGCGGGGACGTGGTTCCCAGCGGGAGCGCCGGGAGCGCGGCGGCCGGCGCGGCGCGGCCGGGCCGACCAACGGCGCCGGTACCGAAGGGGAGAATCGGTCGCTGTAACCGAACCGCCACACGAGTGCCTCGCCGCCGACCGCCCCGGAGACCTAATCTCCACCTCGCGCGGTCGCCAAGAGGTCCCAACTCCGCGCCTGTCATCCCCCACCGGATCCACTCGTCCCCCCGGGCGGTGCGATCCGGTCTTTTTATGTCTTCCCGGCCCGCCCCGCCGCCCGAGCCATCAGCAGCTCCTGGGAATTGCGCGGTTCCTCTCCCGCAGCCGGGCGGCGCTGGACGTAGGTGCCGTCGGGGTGGAGATCCCAGGCCTTGACGTTATCGGCGAGTTGCAGGTCGATCACCTCGCGCAGCTCCGCCTGGAGCGCCGGGTCTTCGACCGGGGCGATCGCCTCCACCCGATAATCGAGATTCCTCGACATCCAATCCGCCGAGCCGATGAAGTACTCCGGCGCCCCGCCGTTGCCGAAATAGAAGATCCGGGCGTGTTCGAGGAACCGGCCGACGATCGACAGCACGCGGACGGTTTCGCTCCGCCCCGGGACGCCCGGGCGCAGGCGGCAGATGCCGCGGACGATCAGGTCGATCCGGACCCCCTGGGCGCTCGCGTCGTACAAGGCCTCCACGATCTGCGCGTCTTCGAGCGAGTTCATCTTGGCGAGCACATGGCCGCCGCGTCCCGCCTTCTGGTGCTCGACCTCGCGCGCGATCAGCTCCAGGAAGCGGCGGCGCATGTTGAACGGCGCCACCAGGAGCTTGTCGAACGTCGGCTGATGGACGTAGCCGGTGAGCACGTTGAACAGCTGGCCGACGTCCGCCGCGAGCGCCTCGTTGCAGGAAAACAGGCCGAGGTCGGTATAGACCCGCGCGGTTTCGGCATTGTAGTTGCCGGTCGCGATGTGGACGTAGGTGCGGATCGCGTCCTTCTCCTGCCGGACGACCAGAGCGACCTTGGTGTGGGTCTTGAACCCGACCACGCCGTAGGCCACGTGGGCGCCCGCCTCTTCGAGCGCCTCGGCCCAGCCGATGTTGCGCTCCTCGTCGAAGCGCGCCTTGAGCTCGATCGTCGCCGCGACCTGCTTTCCGGCGCCCGCGGCGCGGATCAGCGAGTGCATGACCGACGAGTCGGACGACGTGCGGTAGAGCGTCTGTTTGATCCCGAGAACGGCGGGATCGTCCGCCGCGGCATCGAGGAAGCGCTGCACGCTCGCGGGAAACGAGTCGTAGGGATGGTGGACCAGCAGGTCGCCCGCCGCGATGGCGCGGAAAATGTCCACCTCTTCGCCCGGCTCGGCGTGGAGCCGCGGCGGCGTCTGCGGCGTCCAGGTGCGGAACTTGAGCGCCGGCAGCGGCGCGCCGCAGAGGACGGTGAGGTCCCGCAGCCCCAACGGCGCCTCCACCTCGTAGACCTCGTCGGTCGCGATCTCCAGCTCGTCGCACAGCAGCTCGCACATCCAGTCGGGCATCCCGGTCTCGATCTCGATCCGCACCACCGTGGCGAAGCGCCGCTCGCGCAGCTCCTCCTGGATCGATTCGAGCAGGTCGTCGGCGGGTTCCTCGTAGCGCTGGACGTCTGCGTTGCGGGTGACCCGGAACGGGTGGCACGCGACGATCTCCATCCCCGGAAACAGGCGCACCAGGTGATGCTTGATCACCTCTTCGAGCGCCACGTAGCGGAGCGTGCCCGGCAGCAGCAGAAACCGCGGCAGGCTGCCGGGGACCTTCACCCGCGCGAAACGGACCTTCTCGTCGCCCGGCGCGCGCACCGCGACCGCGAGCGAGATCGACAGGTTCGAGATGAACGGGAACGGATGCGCGGGATCGACCGCGAGCGGCGTGAGGATCGGGAACAGCCTCTTCTCGAACTCGCCGCCCAGGTAGCTGCGTTCCTCCTTGTCGAGGCGGTCCCACCCGACGATCTCCAATCCCTGAAGGCCGAGCGCCGGGCGCAGGTCTTCGCGCAGCAGCCGCCGCTGCCGTTCGAGAAGAGGTCGGACTCGATCCTGGATCTCGGCGAGCTGCTGGATCGGAGTCCGGCCGTCCGGCGTGAGCTGACGCAGGTTGCTCGCCACCTGCTGCTTCAATCCGCCCACCCGCTTCATGAAGAACTCGTCCAGATTGCTGTCGAAGATCGCGACGAAGCGCAGACGTTCGAGCAGAGGGTGGGTGGCGTCCTCCGCCTCCGCCAGCACCCGCGCGTTGAAGTCGATCCAGGAGAGCTCGCGATTGAAGAACAGCGCGGGCGCTTCCGTTGCGGCGGGCGGGGGGGAATGACGCGGGCGTTTCTTGGCAGTGGCCACGGATGGGTCCTTTGGAGGCGAAAAAGCGGAACGGCCCTGGATGCTGCCACGGGAGCGGATGCCGCGGGGTGACATCGGCGTGACAGAGGGCCATTCTACGGCGGGAGCCTTATCCCTGGGGGCGCCCCGCTCCAGCTCGGCTGCCTTTCCCTACGTTTCGGTGTTCGTGGCCGCTCGGGCTTTGAGCCGAGCTGGAGCTCGGCGCCCCAAGGGAAAAGCCGCGTCAGCCCATCCGCTTGGCGGTCACCAGCAGGCCAGGGTCCCAGACCGTGAGGGTCGCGGCGGGGGTCTCCCCGGAAAAGCGAAGGCGGACCGCTTCGGCCCCCGCGGGCGAGAATGCCCGCTCGCCGCGGTGCGACAGAGCCCGGGGGCCACCGTCCCCTCGGCGCACGGCGAGGCTCGGGCCGGCGGCGCTCACCTTGGCCATTTCGACCACCAGGACGTCCTGCTTGCCCGGGCCGAAGACGTAGCTGCCGAGCAGGGCGTCGCGGTCGGCGTCGGCGAGCGGTTGGAGCGCCAACTTCGGGTCCGCATCGCCGAGCGCTTCGAGATAGCTCAGGACCGGGAGCGCCCGCTCGCCCCCGGCTTTCGCGTGGGAAAGCAGGGTGATGCCGTGCGGCCCGGTAATTTTCTGAATGCCGGGCGCGGCGGCGATCCAGGCTTTCACCACCTCCAATTGCCCGAGCATGGTCGCCGAGAACAGATCGGGCCGCGCCCCCTTCGCGATCAACAGCTCGGCGATCTCCCGGTTGCCGACGTGAGACGCCGCCCCGAGCGCGCTCTCGAAGTCGCCGTACCCCCAATCCCACGTCGCCCGGGCAAGCGCCGGCCGCGCTTCCACCAGTTCCCGCACCCGGGCGAGGTTGCCGTGGGAGACGCCGACCATCTCACGCACGAGGTCCGCCGGTTCGGCCGGGAAGGTGTCCGGGAGGGGCGACGGGGCGGCAGCGGGCGGAGCGGCGCTCGCCGGTTCGGCAGAAAAGCTCGGACGGGTCAGAAGAAGAGTCGAGCCTGCGGCAAGCAGACCGCGGCGGGAGAGGGAGGTAAAGGTGAAGGGCATGGCGGTTTCCTCCGAAGGGCGTGATGCGTTCGGAGGGAAGGTACGGCGTGAGCGGATGGGTGGCGATCGATTCGAGGTGAAGATCAGGTGAGGATGCGCTTTTCCCGGGCGCCTAAAGCCGCTTCCGCATCCGCCAGATCCTCCAATCGCCGGCCGTAGCCATGCTTCTCGATCAACCGCCGCGCCTCGGCCAGCGCCACCCGGTCGTCGAAGAGGCGCCCCCGGTAGAGCGCCACGTCCGCCAGGAGCAACGGCATCGGCCCCCGCTCCGCGATCTCCTGCGCTTCGTCCAGATCGGCGCGGGCGGCGGCGGGACTACCCTCCAGGCAGGAAAGCCAGGCCCGGGGGAGGAGGCCGCGGGAAACGTATTGGAGCTGCCCCGCACGGCGGAGGCCGGTCATGGCGTGCTCGATCTCGGCTCTGGCGGCGGCGAGGTCGGAGCCTTCGAGGATCGCTCGATAGAGGGCGGCGCGCCCGAGGGTCAGGCGGTCGAGGGCGAGGTCGAGAAGGGGCGTCCGGCTCGATCCCTCGGCGTCTCGCAGTGTCCGCGCGGCCCGCTCTTCGATCTCGCGGAGGATTTCCTGGTCCTCCGGCCCCTCCGCTTCCCGGCTTCTCCGCCACGCCGCCCGCTCGGGTTCGGCGAGGAGCAGGTCGCAGAGCCAAAAACCTCGCAGCGAATATAAGAACGGGCGCTCGGGCTCCTGGTCGGCCTGCATTCTTTCGGCCTCGCGGAAGAGCGCCACCGCATCGGTCCGGCGGCCCGCCTGGTGCAGGGCGTCGGCGTGGTTGGTGCGGAAGGCCAATCGCAGATTGGCATTTCCGCTTCGGTCGGCCAGGGTCACCGCCTGTTCGGCGTCCCGCGCCGCGGCGGCAAGGTCGCCCAGGATCAGCTCCAGCTCGCCCAGGTTCGAGGCCACCCTGGCGGCTTCGGCCCATGCGTCCTGGCGGACGTAGAGCTCAAGCCCCGCCCGAGTCGGCTCCAGGGCTTCGGTCAGCCGACCCAGGGCGCGCAGGCAATAGGCGGCGTGGCTCAGCAGCCAGGCTTGGACGCTTTCGGTCAGCGCGGGCGAAACGCGCGACCAGGGGCGATCGAAAAAGCAGGCCACGGCGCCGAGGTCGGCGCCGAACGCTCCGAGTTTCTTGACCGCATAGCCTTCCCGGCGCGCGATGCGCCCGCCATAGATGACGGTCGCCTCCTGATGGCGCCCCGCGTGGCAGGCGTGGGCGACGGCCTGGTAGAGCGGCTGGAGCCCTTCGAGCGTGTCGGGCTGGTGCGGGGTCGAGTCCCGCAAATGCTCGAACAGCCGGCCGTGCGCGGCGCGCCAGGCGTAGGGGCTCTTCTCGCGGAGCCGGCGGGCGAAGTACTCGCGGACGAGCGGATGGGCGTCGAGGCCGCCTTCTGTAGAGGCGGACAAGAGGCGACAATCGGCAAGGCGGGAGACGGCGAAATCCCAGTCCTCCTCGTCGATCCCAGCGATCGCATCGGAGAGACCCGGAATCGCCGGCTCCTGGCGCAACGCCGCGAGGCAACCGTGATCCGCGGGGCGGTCGAAGAGTCCGAGCAGGCGCAAAATGGCGAGCTGCCGGGCGCCCTCTTCTTGCTCGGCCCCCAGCCAGGTTTCATAAGCCGCGATCGCCTGGAACGCGTGGCTGCCCGTCCTCTCATCGGCTTTTTGGAAGTCCACCCGATCCCGCCGCCGCACGTCGCCGCCGTGCGCCTTAGCGAGGTAAGTCCCGAGCAGGTTGATCGAGAGAGCGTGGCCGGCCACGTCCTCGACCAGCTTCTCCAACTCCGCCTGGGTTCCCCGGACCTGCAGTTTTTGGAGCAGCGCCACCCCGGCCGCCGTGCCGAGCCGCTCCAACGACCACTCGCGCGCCGGCCCGCCGCGAAACGCCGCGAGGTCCTTCACGCTCTCCCGCGTCGTCACCACGCACAATCCAGGACTCCGGACGGCGAGCCCTTTGAGCAGCGCCGCCACCCCCGGGTCCTTCAACTGTCCGACCAGCGGGCTCGACGGCGGATATTGGAGCGGTTCCAGGCCATCGAGGATCAAGAGGGCCTTCCGTCTCGCGACCCATTCGGCGAGCTTGGCTCCTTTGTCCCACCCGGGCATCGCGCTGTCGGCGATCTTCTCCCCCTCCTCCTCGCCGAAGAACCGCAGCGCCGCCGCGAGGAACGGCTCGCCCGAGGCGGAGCCTTCTTCCCTCATCCCTTGGCTGTAGAACGACCAATCGAAGAAGTCCGCCTCGCCGAGATCCATCTCCGCCGCCCACTTCGCGACCAGAGAGGTCTTGCCGACGCCGCCCCAGGCGACGAGGGTGACGATGCGGATCTTCGGCTCGGCCCAAGCGGCGTCCAGCTTCGCCAGCTCGGCCTCTCGGCCGAACAGGTCTTCGGCGACGTAGGTGAGGCGGGTCGGGGCGACCTTGGGCGGAGCCACGACCGGTGGCGTGGGATCGGGGAGGTGCACGTGAATGCCGCCGTGGACATCCCTCCCGACCGCAATTCCGCCGTGCGTCGCGGTGACCGCGGTCCCTCCGTTCGCTTGCGCTTCGGCTTGCGCCGATCTTCGGTCTTCGGGTTCGCTCACGCCGTTCCCCGGGGAGTGAGCGCCAAGGATAACGCAGGCTACAATCCCGTCCTCGATGTTCGTCTCCGCCAAGCGGCCCGACCGCCCCATCCGACCCTTGGCGCCTTTGCTCCTGATCCCGCTGGTCGCCCTGCTCGCCGGGTGCCCGCGCGAGAAGCCGCCGGAGCGGCGGGCGTTGGCCGGTGCGGCGAAGGGGTGGAACGTCCTGCTGTTGTCGGTCGATACGCTCCGCGCCGACCGGATGGGCGCCTACGGCTATCGCCCCCAGCGGCCGGGACCGGAAAACAGCCCGCGGATGGACCGGCTGATCGGGGAGGGGGTGCGCTTCGACGGCGCCGACGCGCAGAGGGCCGCGACGTGGCCTTCGCTCGCGACCGTGCTTTCGGGGCTCTATCCGTCGGGTCATGGAGTACTCGAAAACGGCTACGGTTTTCCCGATGGGTTGCCGACGCTGCCGATCGAGCTCAAAGGCTCGGGCTACCGGACCGGAGCGTTCCTCTCCAACATGTGCAAGGCGAACCACCAGGGGTGGGACGATTTCGCCTGCACCGGCGGCGAGGACGGCAAGACGGTCCAACGCGCGATCGATTGGGGGCGCTCGCGCGAGGGCAAACAGCCGTTTCTGCTTTGGGTCCACCTGTTCGGCGCCCATGGTCCCTATTACAACGGCGGCGACCTCGCGGCGCGGGTGCTCGACCCGGGGTACGAAGGGCCGCTCGGCACCAAGCGCTGGCAGCTCGACCGGGTTCACCTGGAAAAACTGGCGCTCTCCCCTCGCGATCTCACCCATCTCGACGCGATTTACGATGCCGCGGTGATCGGCAGCGACCGCCACGTGGGCAATCTGCTCGACGGATTGCGCGCTGCGGGCAAGCTCGACCGGACGCTGATCGTCCTGCTCGCCGATCACGGCGAGGAGCTGTACGGGCACAACCGGTATCTCTACCACTCCTGCTCGGTCTACCAGGACGCCCTCCACGTGCCGTTCGCGATCGTCGCCCCCGGCCTCGTCCCGGCCGGCGCGAGCGTGCCGCAGCGGGTGGAGCTGGCCGACGTAACGCCCACGATCTACGCCCTGCTGGGTATCGCACCACCCGCCGAGCACGGCCGTTCCCTGGTGCCCTATCTCGAACGGCCGGGGGCGGGAGGCGCCGGCAAGCCGGCGTTTTCGGAGTACGGGTTGGGTCCCATCCGGACGATTCACGAAGGGCGCTTCAAGCTGATCTGGAACCCGCAGGAGTACCAGCCGGTCTGCATTCCGAAAGCTCCGCCCGGGCACTACCCGATCGCCCCGGCCGAGCTGTACGACCTGGAAAAAGACCCCGGTGAACGCACCAACCTCGCCTTGGGAGACCCGAACCGGGTTCGCGAGCTGGCCCGCCATCTCGACCAGCGCTTCGCCGGACTGCCCGGGACCGGCAAGGCAAAGAAGCAGGAGATCTCGCCCGAGCAGAGGAAGAAGCTCGAAGCGCTCGGGTACGCGGTGCCGTAGGGGAAGAGCGCTTCTTCGCGTCTCCCCGGCTTCTCAGCCCTCACCCCCGGCCCCTCTCCCAAAGGGAGAGGGGAGAACAGCCAAGAGGCTTTTTTTGTTTTGCTCCCCCTCTCCCTTTGGGAGAGGGGCCGGGGGTGAGGGCTGGAGAGGCAAGCCACTACCAACTTCGGCGAATTGACCCCTCCTATACCGGGTGCTACCATCCGCCGGCCTTGCCGCGGGCGGTTTTAGGACGCCTGCCTACCGCCAAAATTTCGACTCATTCCTGATTTCAATCGGTCCTTAGGGAGTTCTCCACAATCATGGATGCCAGGCACAAGATCGTCGTCGCGGGCGCCGGAGGGATGGGCAGCGCGGTCGGCTTGCTGTTGCGCGAGTTGGGGGATTTCGAGGTCGATCTCTGGATCGGCGACGTCGATCTGCCGCGGGCGAAAGCGGCCGCCGCCTGGATCGCCGACGGATCGAGCCGGCCCGGCGCGGTCGAGCCTTTCCTCATGCCGGAAACCGGTTCGAGCCCGGAAATGGAGAAGATTCTCAGCGGCGGCGACGCCCTGCTCGATTGCCTGCCGGGAGCGGAGGCGCCGCGGATGGCGCGCTTCGCCTGGGAGCGGCATCTGCATTACGCGAACCTGACCGAATACGTCCACGAGACCGAACAGGTGGTGAAAATCGCCCGCGGCGCCGATACCGGTTTCGTGGTCCAGACCGGCATCGCCCCGGGCTACGTCAACATCTTGGGCCACGGCCTGTTTTTGGACTTCTGCCGCGACCATGGCGTCTCCGCGGTCGATTCGATCGAAATGCGGGTGGGCGCGCTCACCCCGCACGCCCCGTCCCCGCACTGCTACGGCTTCACCTGGAGCTCGATCGGCGTCGCCACCGAATATGTCAAGCCGGCGATCGCGGTGCGCAACTTCGAGACCACGGAGCTACCTTCGCTCTCCGAGCGGCGCAACCTGCTGCTCGGCGGCATTCTCTATGAAGAGGCGCTCACCTCCGGCGGCGCCGCCGACCTGCCGCGCGCTCTGGCCGGCCGGGTGCGCGACCTGGACTACAAGACGCTCCGCTATCCCGGCCATTACGCCTGGGTCGAAGCGCAGCTCGCCGAGTGCCCGGCGGGGGAAGACGCGGCGCAGTTTCTCCACCACCGCATGCTCG
>DATMZU010000356.1:0-9634 GCA_035607435.1 Thermoanaerobaculia bacterium
CTGGTGTTGCTCAACTTTCCGCTCGACACGCTCGAAGTCCGGCTTGCCCAAGGTCCGCTGTGGGATCGCAACGCCTGGGCGATCTCGCGCCTGGCCGAGACCTTCGAGCAGCGCGTGGCCCCGGCGGCGCTCCAAGAGACCTCGCGGGCCTATTCGAACGCCGACAGCTACATCTCGGCCATGAACGTCCGGCTCGACCGGCTGATCGACGGCACCGGGGAGAAGCTGTTTCCGGAAGGGCTCCGGCTGATCTCCCATTGGGGCCTGCGCGACGAGCTGGCGTCCCATTACGACGCCGAGCCGGACCACCGGTCGCTCGACCGGCAGCAGATGATCTACCGCGTGATGCAGCGGATCATCCGCCAGGAGATCCCGGCGGCCGTGATCGACAACGGCGACCTGCTCTGGTATCCGGAGACCAACGAGGTCCGGCCGGTCGCCGCAGATTCGACCCTCGATCGCGCAAAGCTTCAGGTGCGCGAGGCGGACGTGCGCTACGCCAAGCTGCTCGAAACGTTCCACGCCGAGCGCGGCATCGACCCCTACACGCCGAGCGTGCCGACCCTGATCGACCGCCAGTTCAATTCGAACCGCCAGGTGCCGGAGGCGGAGGTCGAAGCGCTCTTGATCTCGGTGCTCGACTCGCCCGAGGTGGGCGATCTTGCGAAGCTCATCCGCCAAAAGCTCGGCCGGCCGCTCGCGCCGTTCGACATCTGGTACGCCGGCTTCAAGCCGCGAAGCGGCCACACCGAGGCGGAGCTGGACGCCGTCGTCCACGCGAAATACCCGAACCTGGAATCGTTCCAAACCGGGCTTCCCGCATTGCTCGTCCAGATCGGCTTCGCCCCCGAAAAGGCAAAGTTCCTCTCGGAGCGGATCGTCGTCGATCCCGCCCGCGGCGCGGGCCACGCCATGCCCGCCGTGCGGCGCGAGGACAAGGTCCACCTGCGCACCCGGGTGCCCGCCGGTGGGATGGATTACAAGGGCTACAACATCGCGATCCACGAGCTGGGTCACAACGTCGAGCAGGTCTTCTCGCTCCACGTCATCGACCACTGGACGCTGTCGGGCGTGCCGAACAACGCCTTCACCGAGGCGCTCGCGTTCGTCTTCCAGCATCGCGATTTGGAGCTGCTGGGCCTGGGCAAGCAGGACGAAGAAGCCCGCCGCGCCGAAGCGCTCGCGACTCTCTGGACCACCTACGAGATCTCAGGCGTCAGCCTGGTCGATATGCGCGTCTGGCGCTGGATGTACGCCCACCCGAACGCCACCCCGGCGGAGCTGCGCGAATCGACCGTCGCGATCGCCCGCGAGGTCTGGAACCGCTGGTACGCCCCCCACTTCGGCGTCCAGGATTCGGAGATCCTCGGCGTCTACTCGCACATGATCGCCTTCGGCCTCTACCTTCCTGACTACGCGCTCGGCCACCTGATCGCCTTCCAAGTCGCCGAGCAGTTCCAGAAGGGCGATTTCGGAACAGAGTTCGAGAGGGTCGCGAAGCAAGGCCGCCTGACCCCCGACGCCTGGATGCGCGGAGCGGTCGGCACGCCACTCTCCGCCAAGCCGCTGCTCACCGCGGCCCACGCCGCGCTAGCGGCCGAACCCGTTTCGGAAGCTAACGAGCCCGCCCCTTGAGGTAACCTCGGTGCGGTCAGAGGAACAGGTTCGGCCAAGCGTCCCTCCCCCCGGGGAGGGGGCTGGAGGCATCGGGTGGAGGACAGGAGGGGGGCTTTCTTCTTCGGCCCGAGATTCCTCATCCTCCACCCAGCCACTCAAACCACCCAAGCGCTTCTACGCCCTAGACGCCTTTCGCGGCGTAGCGGCCCTGTCGATCGTCTTCTGGCACTGGCAGCATTTCTTCTTCCGCGGAGGGGTTCCCGGACCCGGCGCCCGGCCGTGGCTCGGGTTCTTCCTTCTCTTCTACCGCTACGGCCAACTCGCGGTCGAGCTGTTCTTCGCCCTCTCGGGCTTCATCTTCTTCTGGCTCTACGCCCAACAGATCGCCGACCGCGCGGTCACGGCGCGAGACTTCTTCCTCCGCCGCTTCTCCCGCCTCGTGCCACTCCACCTCGTCACCCTGTTCCTCGTGGTCTTAGGCCAACTCGCCTACCGCCACATGTTCGGCACCGACTTTGTCTTTCAAAACAACGACCTCCAACACTTCGTGCCGAACCTCCTCCTCGTCAACGCCTGGGGACTCGGCTACTCCCACTCCTTCAACGGACCCATCTGGTCCGTCTCCGTCGAGATCGCCCTCTACCTCCTGTTCTTCGCTCTCTGCCGCACCGTCCCGATCCGCGCCCTCGTCCTCCTCGCGGTCTCCGCCCTCGGCTTCTTCCTCCTCGCCCAATGGGAAATGCCCATCGGCCGAGGCATGATTGCCTTCTTCCTGGGCGGCTGCGTCTACCGGGCCTACGCCTGGAGCTTGAAGTCAGGAACCGCCGCAAAGCTCGCCACCCGGCTACCCTGGCTGACCGCCGCCCTCTGGGCCGGAGCCCTCCTCGCGGTCTACACACCAAGCTTCCGACTCAACGCCTGGCCCTGGATGAAGGCACACCCCCTGGTCGCCACGATCAGCCCGGCCGTGCTCCTGTTCCCGGTGACCATCCTCACCCTGGCTCTGGTGGAGACTCAGCGGGGAGCGTTCTGGAAACGCACTTCTTACCTGGGCGATCTCTCGTATTCCCTGTATCTGCTCCATTTCCCGCTACAGCTCGCGTTTGTGATTGTGACGGGTTGGCTCTCGGTGGATCGGACGTTCTTCTCAAGCCCGGTGGCGCTGGTGCTCTTCTTCGCGGTTTTGCTTCCGGTGTCTTGGGTGAGCTACCGGTTTTTAGAGGTTCCGGCTCAGCGATGGCTGCGGGGGCGGGTGTGAGGGAGTAGAGTCCCGCGCCGCTCAAAAAATTGGTACTGAACTCTAGGAAAGTGATTGAACAGCTTGGGCATTGATCGTCTCTAAGGACAATCGTCTATACGCTAGGGCGTGGAGATCGAGTGGGAGATCCGGTGAAGGCAAAGTGAAATTCAGGCGCCATGGCGTGAGGTTCTCAGAAGCTGCCACGGTTCTCGAAGATGAGTTGGCAATTCCCCGCGAAGACCCGGATGCGGTCGGGAAACAGCGATTCGTGACGCTCGGACTTAGCGGTAGCGGGAACCTCTTGGTCGTCGTTTACACCGATCGCGAACCCGAGATCGTCCGGATTATTTCCGCCTGGAAGGCGCACCAAAAGCAGAGGCTGCAACATGAAAAGGAACGAAGCTGAGCCATATCGGGACATCGACTTTTCTGTGGGCAGGAGTGGCCCGGTGATCGAGCCTGAGCCGGGGAAGACCAAGATCTCCATCCGGCTCGACAACCGGGTGATCGAGCATTTCCGCGCGCTCGTCGAGCGGGCGGGAGGTGGGAACTACCAAACTTGATCAATGACGCGCTGGTCGGTCAGATCCAGCAGAGTTCGATGCTCGACGCGGTGCGCCAAGTCCTCCGGGAGGAGATCTCGGCGGGGAAGTCCAGACGGCTCGCGTCTCCTCGGCCATCCGGTGCTGCGATCCGCATAGTGGCCGCCGGCCGGCGATAGAGCGGGCCTTCAGCCCTTGACTCTGGTCGGGGACTCCATTCCTGGGGCTTCACCCCAGGCTTTTATAGGGCGCGCCTTTGGCGCTCCGTGATTCTGTCCGGCCCACCGGCGGTCCGAACCGAAGCGGAGATGATCCGGTCCGGTTCGCCGCTTGCTCCGTCGAACGACTCGCGTTTTTGAGGGCCGAAGGTCCGCTTGATACCAGCCTAGGGCAACGCCCTAGGAAACGGTTGGTCCCGCGAATCTCCCAGGGCTGTTGGCCCGGCCTATTGCGTCCGAACGCCGTCGGACGACCTGCGATAGAGCGGGCTTTAGCCCTGGGTCCTGGGCGGGAACTCCATTCCTGGGGCTGCGCCCCAGGCTTTTTATCGGACGCGCCTTTGGCGCTCGAAAACAACAACCCTGGGACGAGGCCGGGAAGCGATACAGGTTTCGCCGCCCCGAATATCGGGCAGCCCGCTTTCGAGACTCTGAGGCGTGATCTCGCACCGACTGATCTTGTCCGCGAAACGGGTATCGCTCCTGGCAAGACTCCTTTTGTGAATGATGGGACGCGTCACGGGACCTGCAGAAGCCTGGGGCGTCCGGCAGGATCGGCGTAACGTGCGCCGAGTTCGGTTTTCCGGGTGCCGCGAAGGGTTTTCTGGGTAAGCGGAGCGTTTTCCTGAGTCCCGAATTCGCTTTGCGGATGAAAACGTGACGTTGGGAGTCAGCCGAGGGGTTTCGGCGATCAGGAAATCGAATTCGGGAGTGAGCGAAGGGGTTTTCTGACTCCCGAAAGGCCTTTCGGCATCCGGAAATTCGCTTTGGCGGTCGCGGAGCGACCTGCGGAGCCCCGAAATCGAATTCGGCGACCAACAAAGGGGTCGCGGCAGAGAGCGAAGGGAATTCTGCGATCAGGAAATCGCTCCGCTTACCCGCGAAAGCGAATTCGGCGATCAATTTCCGGGCTCGGCGGCCGCCTCTCCCGCACTGTCTTCTTAGAGGGCACGGTCTAATGGAGTAGGGCGCATGCCGCGCCGGCCGGCCCTAGAGGAGAACGCCATGAAAAAGCGTAACCGAAAGATGTCGCTCCATCGGGAGACCGTCCGAAGACTGTCCGCGAACGATCTCGACGGCGGTCTGGCCGGAGGAGCGACCCGCCTGCGGACGGAGTGCGGATCCTGTCCGGCGAGCGCGTGCCACCCCACGCTCTGCCTGCCGTGTGAACCGACGGTCGATTGTTAGGGACTACCCGGGCCGATCGATAGATTCGGCCCGGGCGATTTGCCCTCGCGTTAGAGCGGGCCTTCAGCCCTTGGGGCGGTGGCAGGGCTTCATTCCAGGGGCTTCGCCCCTGGCTGTTATATGACGCGCCTTTGGCGCTCGAAAACAACACGTCCCGGCAGGGACGTCGTAATCTAGCGAGTGAATTCATTCACTCGCGGGCGAGCCGCTGCGTATCCCTACCGCCCCCGCAAAACCAAGCCCCGCACCAGCAGCGTCGGACTCCCGACCATCCCGTCGAGTGGCAAGAACGCCAGATCCCGCCCGACGCCCACGATCCCTCGTAAGAGATCCGAGATCTCCCCCGAGAGCCAGGCGTGGCCGATCGGGGCGGTGGCTTTGCCGTTTTCGACCGCCAGGCCGCAGACGGGGAGGGCGAAAGAGCCGGTCGAAAAATCGACGCGGGCGGGACCTAGGGCGTCGATCAGGTAGGTGCCGATTTTGACCGAGCCGAGGAGGCTGCCGACGGCGACTTTGGGGTCGGGCCGGAGATAGAGGTGGGTGGGCCCCGGGGTGGGGAGATCGCGGAAGCTTGCGCGGCGGGCGATGCCGGAGATTTGGGCGCGCGATCCGGCGGCTCCGGTGGGGTTGGCTCCCCGCGCCTGGACGGGGCTCAAGACCGGGCCTAGAAAGTTGCCGCGCTCGACGATTGTGACCTCTCGGGTGGGAGTTCCTTCTCCGTCGATCGGGCTTTCGAACGCTCCGCCGGGGTAACGGCCGTCGTCGAGCAGGGTGAGCGCTTCGCTGCCGATTCGGATCGCATTGCCCAGGATCGCCGAGATCTCGCCGTCCGTTCGGGGGCCGAAAAAGAGGGGGGCGAGCCCCGCGAGCAGCCGGGCGGCGACCGCCGGGGCGAGCAGGAGATCGCCGCTTCGCTCGGCGCTTTCGGCGAGACCGGGGGCCGCTCCCACGGCGAGGCGGTCGGCGAGTCGTCGGGCGAGCGCTTTCGGGTTGAAGCGGCGCGCTTCGCGCTCCGCGAGCTCGATGACCGCCGGGCGCGCAGGGCGCGGATTGCCTGGGCCGATCACCTCCAGGCGGAGCGCGGCGAGCCGGCCACGGAAGGTGGCGGCAAGTCCTTTGGAGCTGGTGATCTGCCCTTCGCTCGATCCGTCTTCGAGCGTGGCGGAAAGGACCCGGCCGCGCGGCAGCTCGGCGGTCAGCTCGCGGGCGATCCCTTCGAGCAGCGCAAGCCCTTCTCGTTCGCCGATCAGCGGCACCTCGAAGTCCGACGGCTCCTTCCAGGGCGGCGGGGGCACCGGAGTCGGCAGGCGGAGGGCGGGAGGGTAGGCAGGCGGCCAGGGGCCGTCGGGGTTGGGATCGCCCGTGCCGCAGGCGAACAGCGAGCCGCGCCGATCGCCCGCGCGCACCGCCCAGCCGCGCTCTTCGGCGTAGCTGCTCGCGGTTCGTTCGCCATCGAGCGCGAAGCGGCGCGAACGCCCTCGCTTCGCCAGGATTTCCACTTCCGGCAGACCGCGCCCTAGCAGTGCCTTCAAGGTCGCTTCGACCGCGACGGGGTTCACCCCCGAGCGGACCCGTTCGCTCATCGGGTCACCTCGACCCCTTCGAGTAGCAGGGCGGGGGCCGTCGCCCAGACCGGCAGCTTCTGCCCTCCCTTGGCGCACCAGCCGGCTCCTTCCGCGCGGCGGATGTCGCCCACGGCGATCGCTTTTCCCAGCAGATCGGCGAGCCGGCCGTGGATCGCGCAGGGGCCGAGCGTCTCGGCCGGTTCCCCTTTGTAGATGCGGCGGGCGAACGGGAAGAGCAGCTCCAGCTCGCCGGTCCGCGGGTCGAGCGCGCCGCGGCGGACCTGGGGAAGCCAGAGCCCCCCTTCCGCGCCGTCGAACAGATCGTTTTCCGAGGTCGTGCCCGGGAGCAGCTCCAGATGGTGACTCCGCGGCATGGGGAGATCGTGTCGCCCGGCGCGCCTTCCGGCGCCCGGCACGAGGGTCGAGGCCGAGCGCGACCAGGCGGCGTCGGCGAGCGGCTGCTCGACCACACCGTCGCGCAGCAGCCAACGGCGGCATACGGGAAGGCCCTCGTCGTCCGTGGCGCGCCGGACCGAGGCAGGGGCGGCGCCCGGGTCGTCGAGCACCGAGAGGATCGGGCTCCCCAGGGCGACGCCGATCGCCGCGTCCGGCTTGCCCGACAGCGCGAGCAGATCGGCTTCGAGCGCGTGGGCGACCGCTTCGTGAAGGAGGACCGCCACGGCCGCCGGGCCGAGCAAAATCGCTCCGGGGCGCGGCGAGAAGGGGAGCGCCGTGCGGGAGCGGAACAACTCGACCAGATGCCCGGCGGTCGCCTCCGCCTCGGGCCGGCCGAGCTGCGGCAGCAGCGCCCCCCAGCGCCCGCCGGGAATCTCGGCGTCTAGCGAGTAGTAGCTCTCGGATTCGGGAGCGGGCACCAGGCGCGGGGTCGCCACCTGGAGCCAGCGGCGATGCCGGCGGACGGTCAAGCGGAGCGGAAACGCGGTGTGGTGCGCGCGGATCGCCCGTTCGAGCAGGCCGGCGAAATCGACCACCTCGGGCGCTTCGGGCGGACCCGGCGCTCCCGGCCAGGGGCCGAGCGGCAGATCGGGCTCGGGCACGCTGGCGGCAGGGAGGGCTCGCGCCACCTGGCGAAGCGCTTCGGAAAACGACCGTCCGTCGATCCCGTCACGCGAGGCGAGAAACGCCCTCCGATCGCGCACCAGGCGGACGGCGAAGCCCTCTTCGCGGCGGATCGAAAAGCCCGGCCCTTCGCCGTCGGGCGGCAGCTCGATCTCCTCGGTCCGTTCGAAAAAACCATCGACCCAATCCTCGTCCGATCCGCCAAGCTGGGCGAGCGAACGGGCGAGGGCGGCGGAGTCGAAGGAGGAGAACGGCATGGGCAGGCGCATTGTGCCACGGAGCGTTCGTGGCTTCGCCGACCCCCCTCCTCGATCCTCCCCCACAAGGGGGGAGGAGGAACTGCCTACTCCGCAGAAGTTTGCGGAACTCCGAACCGGCGAGCCGCCCCAAGTCGTTCCTCCCCCACAAGGAGGAGGACCTATTGACTCCGCAGAAGTTTGCGAACTCCGAACCGGCGAGCCGCCCCAAGTCGTCCCTCCCCCCTTGTGGGGGAGGATAGGAGGGGGGTACCGCTACCCGATTCCGAACGCCATCGAGACCAGCGTCTTCTGTTCGAGCGTATGGGCGGTCGCCGATCCCGTCGCCGGGCTTCCCGAGGCCGAGCGCTTGACCGAGCGGATCGGCCGGCGGAGCAGGCGCTCGATGCGCGGCTGGACGAAGAACAACGCCCCCATGTTCGCCGGCTCTTCCTGAACCCAGACGACGTCGCGAGCGTCCGGGTGAGCGGCGAAGATCGCCTCCAACTCCTGGGCCGGGAACGGGTAGAGCTGGTCCATGAAGACCACCGCGGTCTGTGCATCGCCCCGCCGCTCCCGCTCGCGCAGCAGCTCGTGGCCGATCTTGCCGCTGCACAAGAGGATGCGTCGGGCGTTTTGAACCTGACGGTCGGGCACGACGTTTTGGAACCCGCCCTCGGCAAGCTCCGCCAAGCCCGACGAGGAGTCCTTGTGCCGAAGCATGCTCTTCGGGGTGAAGACGATCAGCGGCTTCCGCCACGGGCGGAGCGCCTGGCGGCGCAGCAGGTGGAAGTACTGGCCGCCGGTCGAGGGCTGGCGGACCTGGATGTTGTCCTCCGCGGCAAGCTGGAGATAGCGCTCGATGCGCGCGCTCGAATGCTCCGGCCCTTGGCCTTCGTAACCGTGGGGAAGGAGCATCACGAGCCCAGAGAGCAGCCCCCATTTGTCCTCGCCCGCGGTGACGAACTGGTCGAGGATGATCTGGGCGCCGTTGGCGAAGTCGCCGAACTGGGCCTCCCACATCACCAGCGCCTCGGGAAAATCGCGGCTGTAACCGTATTCGAAGCCGAGCACCGCCGCCTCCGACAGAAGCGAGTCGTAGACCTCGAAACGCGCTTGGCCCGCCTCCAGGTGTTGGAGCGGCAGGTGGTCGCGGCCGTTCTCGACGTCGATCAGAACGGAGTGGCGCTGGTTGAACGTGCCGCGCCGGCAGTCCTGACCGGAGAGGCGGACCGGCACGCCCTCGGTCACCAGCGAGGCGAACGCCAACGCCTCGGCCATACCGTAGTCGATCGGCCGGGTGCCGCGCCCCATCTCCAGCCGCTGCTCCAGGAGCTTCTTGATTTTCTCGTGGACGTGGAAACCTTCCGGCGCCCGGGTCAGCCCCTCGGCGAGCAACCCCAATCGATCGGACGAAACGGCGGTCGGGACCTCGTACTCCCGCTTGTAGGCGCCGCCCTTAAACGCGCTCCAATAAGGGGGCATCGTGCGCAGCGTCGGCTTCTTTTCCAGCTCCTCGGCCTGTTTTTGGGCCTCGTACAGCTCGGCGCGATAGGCGGCGGCGATCCCTTCGGCTTCGGTTTCCGGGGGGCCTCCGGCCGCGGCCAGGCGGCGCGCGTAGTTCTTCCAGGTGGGCGCGAACGCGGCGATCTTTTTGTACAGCGTGGGCTGGGTGATCGTCGGGTCGTCCACCTCGGAATGGCCGTGGCGTCGATAGCCGATCAGGTCGATCACCACGTCGCTCGCGAACGCGTAGCGGTATTCGCAGGCGATCCGCGCGACGCGCGCCACGGCGTCCGGGTCCTCGGCGTTGACGTGGAAGATCGGAATCGGCAATCGCTTCGCGATGTCGGTCGCGAAACGCGAAGACTGGAGGTTCTTCGGCTCGGTGGTGAAGCCGATCAGGTTGTTGACCACGACCTGGATCGTGCCGCCCACCCGGTAGGCT
>DATMZU010000359.1:0-3448 GCA_035607435.1 Thermoanaerobaculia bacterium
AGCTCGTCCGAGGTCTCGACCAAGTCGCGGTATTGCCGCGCTTTGCCGGTCCACCTCGCTGGTTTCCTCCGAGCTCTCATGGTCGCCTCGCAAGCGGGTTCGAAACGTCTTCCCACCCCGGCGTCATCGCTTTCGAGGCAGGATTTCTACTTTAGCTCGCCCCGAAGTTTCTTACCTATACGCAAAATGCCCGGCGACCGTGAGGCCGCCGGGCATTTTGGGGTGCAGCCGGACTTTCGGGAGCCCGGCTTAGAACTGGACCTTCATGAACGCCTTCACCCGCTGCTGGTCGAAGTCGCGCTTTTCGAGGCTGTTCCAGCCGCCGAAACGGCCCGAGAAGCCGAGCGAGCCGACCGGCACGTTGTGATCCTTGGAGATCTGCTCGTTCGCGACCTGCGGCACGAAGCCGCCGCCGAAGTCCGGATCGAACGTGCCCTTGTTGTACTGGTACTCGAAGCCGATCTCCGCGCCGGCCAGAATGTAGCGCGCCTTGATCGAGATCTTGTCCTGGGTGTGGTCGCCCGAGGCCAGCTCGTGGAGCTGATAGGCCTGGAACGCGGTGTTGCCGTCGTCGAGCGTCGTGTCGTAACGCTCCAGGGTCAGAGAGGCGTACAGGTCGTCGGTCAGCTGGTAGCCGGCTCCTATCTGAAGCAGCTTGTAGCTCAAGTCCCGGTCGTCGTCCGACAGGCTGTCGAACGGCTTCCACTGGTAACCGGTGACGCCGTTCACCGTAATCACCGGCGGGTTGCCGTAGATGTCGGCCGTCGAGTTGCCCGGCGAATAGAAACGCTTGTTGTCGGCGCACGCCTGGCCGCCGCCCGGGCAGGAACCCGCCTGGTAGGGGAGGAAGCGCGAATCGTTCAGGCGCTTGTCGGTCTCGTCGATGAACTTGACCTTGCCGAACACGTCCACGCCCTTGCCGATGTCCCACAGGTACTTGGCGCGGATCACGCCGATCTTCGTCTCTTTATCTTGGAACGGTGCGTAGGCGCTACGGAAGTTGTGGCCCACGCCGGTGTCGAGCTCGTTGACCGGATAGACCGTCGAGGTCACGTTGCGGCTCGGGTCGCCGAACGCCTGCCAGTTGGTGTTGTAATCGATGAACGTGATCTCTCCCGCCAGGTCGAGCCCGCCGAGGCTCCAGGTCGGAGCGACGGTGATGCCCTTCCAGCCGATCACCGTTTCGGCCGCCGGCTCGTCGAAGTCGGAAAACTCGTTATCGACGTTGATCGTCGCCACCTGCTGCATGTTGCCGTTCCAGCCGCCGATGCCGATCCGGGTCGGGTTGCCGGCAAAGACGCCGAACGCCGCGTTGTCCGGTCCCGGGAAGGCGTAGGTCGCGTCGTGACCCTCCGTGAGCAGCACGTCGGATTCGCGGCGCGCGGCCATCAGGGCGACGTATTCGGCGCCGATATCAAACGCCTGAACGTTGACCGAGAAACCGTTGTCGAACGGATCGTTGAAATCCACGTCCACCTTCCACGATTCGTCGTCGTGCTTGCCCGCGGGAACCGGCGAGAAACCGGAGAGACCGAAGAAGCTTGCGGGGGCCAGGTCGTCCGCTGAGGCGGAGCTGGAGTGATAGATCGCGCCCGAGATATCGACTTTGGAGCTCGGATGGAAGCCGAACTTGCCGCCGATCACCGTGTCGCGGAAGCGGGTACGGATGTCGCGCCCGTTGTCCAGATTGCGGTCCGTCGCATCGACCTCGATGTCGTTGTTGTAGTTCGCGATGAATCCGAAATCGAACTTCGAGCTGGGCGTGAACTTGGTCTGGAAGCCGTACGCCGCGTCGGCCGCGTGGAACTGGCCGGTGGTGAAGTTCGGCCCGGCGAACAGGCGGGGGAGCGAAATGCGCGTCGCGTCCCAGGTGTACTTGCGGCCGGCGCCCGAGCCCTGGAACAGCAGGCCCGAGGCGTTGTCGCGGTCGATGTAGCGCAGCCGGCCGATGACGAACGGATCGAACTGGCCGAAGTCGTTCGCGCCGATCGTCGCCGAGTCGATCCACTTATAGCCGGGCGTGAGCGTCACCGACACGCCGCGCAGCTTGATGTACTGATTGGAGCGCGGATCGAACTCGCCGCAGTCGCCTCCGGTGCAGCCGCCCGCCGGAGGATCTTCGGTGGCCGGATTGCGCCCGCCGAAACCGCCGAAATTGGTCCAGAAGTTCTGGTTGAAGCGGCTGTGCAGGCGCCCCTTGACCTCGACCTCTTTCGACAGCCGGGCGGAGAGCAGCAGCTCGACTTCCGAGCCCTGTCCGTTGTCGCCGTACCCCTCGCCCGGTACCGTGGTGAAGTTGTAAACGGAGCCGTTCACGCGCTGATTGCCCCAGAGCCACTTGGTATAGGTCGTCCCGCCGATCACCAGCCCGTTCTGCTGGGCGGTCGCGGCGCCTGCCGTGGCCACCATCAGTGCGAGCAGCGCCCCTCCGTGCGCAAAGCGATTCATGAGTTTCTAGCCTCCCTGCCTCGGTTCTGAAGTTAGCTTCATTCCAACGTGAAAGATCAGTGAGCGTGAACCATGGTGAGCGTCGCCTTCTGCTTGGCCGTGCCGTCCGGGGCGCACTCGTACTTGAGCATCTGGTGCTGTGCCTCGACCTCGCTCGGGTCGCCCTTGGCGTCACCCGCCAGGACGTCCACCGCGTTCGGATCGCAATCCCCGTCGTTGCCGCCGCCGAAACGGTGCTGCCCCTCGTATTCGTTGACCTTGCGGGTGAGCAGGTCGGTCGAGGCCGGGAAGCCCTCGTTCGACTGCATGACCACCTGATAGCCCCACTGGCTCGGATCGCCGGTGCCGAGATCCTTCATGTCCACGGTCGCCACGATGTTGCGTCCCGAAGCCTTGGTGCGCGCCGGCACCACGATCGAGTCCTTCGCCGTGCCGGCTTTGGTCTCGACTTCGGATTTGACCCGCGACGAGGGCTGCGGCGAGAGGATGACGACTTTTTCCCAGGCGTTCTTCGGCGAGAAGCCGAGGTTCAGGCCCGGCAGGCCGTCCGTATTTCCGCTCCCTTCAACATTGTCGGTGTCGATGAAAATGAACACCATCTGGACCGAGAATCCGCCGCCCATCCGCCAGGGATCGTCGAGCGCGACGTTCGTGCCGACGGTGAATTCGACCTTGTCCCCTTTCACTTTGACGTCCAGGCCGGTCAGGTCGAACGAGCCCTTCTTGTAGACCGTGTCGGTCGGGTAGACGTACGTGCCCGGACCGTTGTCGTCGCCCGTCGGGTCTTTGAACGAGACGTCCGCGGCGAGCGCGGGAACCGCCGCGGCGACCGCCAGAGATGCCATTGCCGCCCTGAGCCAAACGTTACGCATGTGCTGCCTCCGTTCTCCTAAAGCGGCGACGGAAAGGTGGCCGCCGCCGCGAGATTTGCGATGTAACCGTTTTCTTCTCCATCGGTTCCTCGGCGTAGGGGCGGAGCTTGCCTCCGCCCGCCAACTCG
>DATMZU010000364.1:0-4941 GCA_035607435.1 Thermoanaerobaculia bacterium
CCTTTTGTCCGAGGAGCTTCGCTCCGGCTCGATCGAGGTGCTGATGACCGCGCCGATCACCGAGGGGCAGGTAGTCGCCGGCAAGTACCTCGCGGCGCTCTCGTTCTTCGCGCTGCTTTGGCTGCCCACCCTCGGCTACGCCGGAATTCTCGCCCACTACGGCGAGGTCCAGTGGGGGCCGATCGCCGCCGGCTACCTGAGCGTCCTGCTGGTCGGCGCGCTGTTTCTCGCCGTCGGCACGTTCGCCTCGGCGATGACGCGCAGCCAGCTGATCGCGGCGGTCGTCACGTTCGCGATCCTGATCGTCCTGTTCCTGGTCGGCCTGCTCGAACAGCTCGCTACGGGCGAGATCTGGAAGAACGCGTTCGGTTATCTCGACATCAGCGCGGCGATGGACGAACTGGGCAAAGGGGTGGTCGATACCCGGCGGCTCGTCTTCTACGTCTCCTTGAGTTGGTTCTTTCTGTTCTTGACCGGCCGGGCGCTCGAAGACCGGAAGTGGAGGTAATCGCATGTCGGCTTCGAAACAACTGACCAAGACCGGCTTGCTCTCGGCGGGCATTCTGCTCGTTGCCGCCCTGCTTGGGATCGTCAACTACTTCGGCTGGAAGTACCACAAGCGGTTCGACTGGACTTCGACGGCGCTCTATTCGCTGTCGGAGAAAAGCGAGAAGGTGTTGAAAGGCCTCGACCGCGACGTTCAGATCGTGGTCCTCCTGTCGCCGCAGAAGCAGCAGGGGCTCTTCGGACCGACCCGCGAGCTGCTCGACCGCTACGCCGCGGCCTCGCGGCGTCTGAAGGTTCGCTACGTCGATCCGGAGCGGAATCCGGTCGAGGCGCAGCAGCTCGCCCGCCAGTTCGGGTTGGAGAACGCGAGCGTGGTCTTCATTTCCGGCGAGACCAAGAAGATCGTGGACTCCGGGGATCTCGCGGAATACGACTACTCCTCGATGGGCATGGGGGGCGGGCAGCCGACACTCGCGGCGTTCAAAGGCGAGCAGAAGTTCACCAACGCCCTGATTCAGATCGGCCAGACGCGGGAACCGAAAATCCGTTTCACCACCGGCCATGGCGAGGCGTCGCTCGACGGCCTGGAGGAGCGCGGGCTCTCGTCCCTGCGCGAGCTGCTCAAAGGGGACGGCTACGCGGTGGAGGAATGGGCATCGCTCGGCCAGGCGGCGGTCCCCGCGGACACCGATCTGCTGGTGATCGCCGGGCCTCAGGCCAACTTCGTGGCGCCGGAGATCGACGCCATCGGCGCTTACTTGGATCGCGGCGGCCGGCTGCTCGCGATGCTCGATCCGGTTCTCGCGCGCACATCTCCCGGTCTCGTCGGGACCGGCTTGGAGCCGCTGCTGGCAAAATACGGCGTCCAGGTGGACAACGACATCGTCGTCGATCCGTCGAATCCGCTGCCGATGTTCGGCGCCGAGACCCTATTCTCGAACGTTTACGGCCAGCATCCGATCGTCGAACCGCTCTCGCGGCAGAGCCTGCCGATGCTGGTGAGCCTCGCGCGCTCGGTCCGGGCGGTGTCCGGTCCGGCGGGAGCCAAGGTGACCGAGCTGCTCAAAACCACCGCCGCCGGCTGGGGCGAAACGAACCTGGCCGCCCTCGACAAGGTGGGCAAGGACGACGCCGATCTGCCGGGGCCGCTCGTCTTGGGCGTCGCGGTCGGAGGAGATGCGGCACCGCCGGCCCCCACCGACGAGGACGCGCCGACGCCTCCGGCGCCCGCCGCCGACCCGAAAGCGCCGCGGCTGGTGGTGTTCGGCGATTCGGACCTCGCGACCAATCAATACTGGAACGTCAACGTCGGCAACTCGACCGCGATCGCCAATGCCGTCAACTGGCTGGTCGAGCGGAAGGATCTGATCGCGATCCCGCCGAAGAAGACCGAGCAGACCCACCTGTCGCTTACCGGAGCCCAGCTCCGCAACGTCTGGCTCATCGTCATCGGCCTGCTGCCGGGGCTCGCCGTCGCGGCGGCCATCGGCGTCCGGATGCGGCGGCGGAGGCGGTAGACGATGAAGCCGCGGACTTTGCTGATTCTTTTGTTGCTGGTCGCCGGGCTCGGTTCCTTCATCGCGTTCTATGAGCGCAAGATGCCGTCCTCCGAGGAGCGGGAGGCCCAAGCGAAGAAGATCTTCTCCTTCGGGCCGGGGGACGTCACGTCGCTTTCGATCGAACGGCAAGGCGCGCCGCTCGCCTTCGAACGGATCGAGAAACCCGCGAAGACAGAGGCCAAGACGGCCGAGACCTCGGACGAGGCCCCGGCCACCCCGGCGGCGGAATCGATCACGGCGGCCGACTGGTCGTGGCGGATCGTCCATCCGCTGACGGCGCGGGCGGATGCCGCGAGCGTCGGCCGTCTGGTCGATTCTCTCGCCGGTCTCGTACGGAGCAGCACGATCGACGACGTCGATCCGAAGACCACCGGCCTCGACAAGCCGGAAGCGAAAATCCGCCTGAAGACAGCCGAGGGCACCACCGTGCTCGAAATCGGCGCCAAGGTGCCGGTCGGCGGCGAGCGGATCGTGAGGATCGAGGGGAAGAGTGAGGCGTATGCCGTTCCGGACGCGTTCTGGAACGACCTGCTGCGCGAGCCGGGCGCCTGGCGCGACAAGCAGATCTTCGCGGGCGACCGCGAGGCGATCGAGCGGATCACCATCCGGCCCTCGCCCTCTTCGGGCGCTCCGGGCGCTTCCGAAGTGGTGCTCGCGCGGCGTTCCGACGGTTTCTGGCTCGAACGCCCGATCGCCGATCGGGCGGATCACGACCTGACCGAGGCGCTGCTCTCGGACCTCACCGGCCTTGCCGCCGATCGGTTCGTCGAGTCGCCCGGGGTACCGGCCGAAATGGGGCTCGAACCGCCGAAAGGGACGATCGAAGTCGCCTCGAAGGGGCAGAAGCAGGTCTTCCATCTCGATCTCGGCGGACTCGTCGTGGCCGCCGCGGACGGCGAAGCTCCGGCGACCTATGTCCGTGCCGGGGGCCAGCTGTTCACCACCAAATCGAAGGTCGCGGAATCGCTGATGCGCGGGGCCGAAGATTGGCGCTCCCACGCGGTGTCGTCGATGGAGGTCTACCAGGTCGATTCGGTCCACGTGATCGAAGACGGGGCGGCCCCTCTTGACGTGAAACGCGCCGGTTCCGACTGGCAGCGCGGCAAGGACACGATCTCCTACACCCCCGTCTCCGATCTGCTCTACGCGATCTCGGAGCTGCGCGCCGAGAAGGTGCTCGATGGCCTTCCCAACGCGTTCGGCAAATCGAGTCTCACCGTCACCCTGACAGGCGCAGAAGGGCGGAAGGAGATCCTCCACTTCTATCCGGATGACACCGCCCGTCCCGACGAGCGTCTCGTCTCGCTCGTCCTCGCCCCCGGCAAGCTCGCCGAGATCCGGGCGAAGGTGGGCGAGGTGCGCAAGGAGAAGCCGGCACCGAAGGAAGCCGCGAAGCCGTAGGCTTTTGCGCCCTGAAGGGGCGCGTCGCCCCAGCCCAGGCCAACGGCCTGGGTGGAATCGCGATGGAGGCCTGTCGGGAACGTGGGGAGGCAGGCGACAAAAAGGGCGGCGGGCTCCCAAGCCACGCCGCCCTTCGTCGTTCGGGCTGTTTTTTTCGAACCGGAAGCTAGTGACCTTCCGACCCGTGCTTGTCGATGTACCCCTTCATCACGCTGTGCCGCTGGCCGTAGATGAAGTAGATCACCAGGCCGATCGCGAGCCAGGCGATCAGTCGCCACCAGTTGCCGTAGGGGAGCGAGAACATCAGCAGCAGGCACATCAGGATGCCCAAGATCGGCACCAGCGGCACCATGGGGCAACGGAACGGCCGTTCGGCGTCCGGGTATTTCTTGCGCATGATCAGCACCGCGATGCACACCACGACGAACGCGAACAGGGTGCCGATGTTGGCCAGGCGCAGCAGGAAGTCGATCGGCAGGAAGCCGGCGCCGAAGATCACGCAGCTGCCGATCAGGATCGTCGAGAGCCACGGGGTCTTGAACCGCGGGTGAACGTTGCCGAAGAAGCTCTTCGAGACCAGGCCATCGCGCGCCATGGCAAGGAACACGCGCGGCGCCGAGAGCATCATGACCAGCAGCACCGAGGTGATGCCCGCCACCCCCGCGGCGGCGATGATCCACTTCGCCCAGGTGAGGCCCCGTTGCGCGAACGCCTGGGAGACCGGCGCGTTGACGTCCAGATCCTTGTAGTTGACCATGCCGGTGAGCACGGCGACCACCGCGATGTAGAGGAAGGTGCAGAGAACCAGCGACACGATGATGCCGATCGGCACGTCGCGCTGCGGGTTCTTCGCCTCTTCGGTGTGGGTCGAGACCGAGTCGAACCCGATGTAGGCGAAGAAGATGATCGCGGCCCCTGCCAGCATGCCGAGCGGCGAACCTTGCGGATCGGTCTGGCCGGTGAGGTGCGTGCCGAAGAAGTTGATCCCGGTCCAGCCGAACGGAGCGAACGGATGCCAGTTCTCCGCGTTGACGAAGAACATGCCGACGCCGATCACGAACAGCACCGCCGCGAGCTTGATGCCGACCATCACGGCGTTGAAGGTCGCACTCTCCTGGATGCCCTTGACCAGGATGATCGTGACGATCGCGACGATCAGCACCGCCGGCAGGTTGATGAACGATCCGGTCGAAACGAACAGCCCGGTCGTGCCGTCGTATTTCCAGGGAGATTCCCGCAGCGCCAGAGGTAGCGCGTTCTCACCCAGCAGGCTTTGGAGATAGCCGGACCATCCCTGGGAGACGGCCGCGGACGCCACGGCGTACTCCAGGATCAGGTCCCAGCCGATGATCCACGCGACGAGCTCGCCAAGCGTCGCGTAGGCGTAGGTGTAGGCCGAGCCAGCGACCGGCGTCATCGAGGCAAACTCCGCGTCGCACATGGCCGCGAAGATGCACGCGATGCCCGACACCAC
>DATMZU010000368.1:0-3398 GCA_035607435.1 Thermoanaerobaculia bacterium
TAAGCGCTCCAGCAGATATTCGACACGGTCTTCGACTCGCTCCGACCTTCGCAGCACGTCTTCGGTGCGTGCTTCCAATGCCGCGAGCTTGCGGAAGGTGTCCCAGAGTTCCTGGGTGATCATCCGGCGAGGAACCGGTCAAGCTTCGCTTCGATACGACCGAATGAAGAGCTGGCCCGGTCGAGATTGCTCTCGATCGAAGCTACGGCTTCGGACAAAATCCGATGGATCGTCTCCATCTCTTCATTCCCGTGCGGCAGGGCTTCGCGAATTTCCGATCGCAACACCGGGCCGGTCGGATAGAGATCGGATTCAGTATCGGGCCTGAGCTCTGAGTCGGGTTTAGGCATCGGAATCTCCTCTCTTCGATACTTAAGCTACCAGAGTCGCCGTTTTCGCGATAGAGGCCGTCAAGACCCACCGCTGAACCCGCGCAGCGCATCGAACGCGTACCAGAGACCGAACAAAATCCCCGATACCCCGAAGACCGGCACCCAGCGCAGGAGTAGCCGCGACATTGGCCCGCGCGCCAGGGCGTAGCCGAACGCCGACGAAACCAGCGCCATCGAGACCGCCGTCGCGGCGGCGAAGAGAAATAGCGCGAGAACCCCTTCGCCGCGTCCCGCGACCGCACCCACGAGGAGAACGCCGACCGCCGCGGAGCCTCCCACCCCATGCAGCATGCCGATGCCGAACGCGGCGAGCGGCGAGCGGCCGAGCGTCTCGGCATGCCTGTGACCGTGGGCCTGTTTCGACGCATGGTCTTCCGCCGCGCGCAGCTCGTGAGCGTGAGGGTGGGCATGCATCTGCCCTTCGTGCTCGTGCGCATGGGCATGAAACGCCCCGCGGCGCCAGCGCACCAGGAGCCTCACCGCCAAGGCGATGATCACGATGCCGATCGTGATCTCGGCGCCGGCTTGCACGGCCTCCGGCAGGTAGCGACGAAAGAGGATCACCGGCAGGCCGAAGGCGAACAGGGTGGTCGCATGTCCCAGACCCCATGAAAGCCCGAGCCAGCTCGCCCGGCGGGTGCCTTGACGCCGGTCGGACAGGACCAGCGTCGAGACCGCCGTCAGATGATCCGGATCGGTCGCATGGCGCAGGCCGAGGAGGACCGCCACCAGCAGCGCCATCGCCCCGGAAGCGTGCTGTCCCACCAGCCAGTCGTCGATGCCGAACATGGGCGTCTCCTCGCAAGGGCTCGGGCGCGTCGCCATGTCGAGCGCGCCCGAGCCCTGGGCATTCTACGGCTTCGCGAGGCGCCTAAGCGCTCGACGCGGAAGAAACGGCGCCAAGCCCTCCTCTCTCCTGCGCCGCCGTCGCCCCGTACCAATCCACCCGCCGCGTGATCAGCATCACCAGCGCGAGAATCAGGAACAGTCCGATCGATCCGAGCAGCAGCGCGTAGTCCTCCGCCTGGAGCAGGACATAGAGGTAGCCGTAAAGCAGCCCCAGAACTCCCGCGAAGACGACCGCCCGTCCCGCGCTACGCAACACGGCCGCGGCGTATGCCCCCAACAGGGCCACCGTGACGCCGGCCGCCACCAGGTAGGCGATGCCGAATGCGACCTGCTCGGCGATCGAGAGCAGCAGGACGTAGAACAGGCAGAGCGCCGACCCCACCATCAGGTATTGGACCGGATGGACCCGGATCGGCTGGAACAGCTCGAACAAAAAGAACGTGACGAACGTGAGCACCAGGAACAGCGCGCCGTACTTCACCGACCGCTCGGTCTGCTGGTAGACGTCCACCGGCTGGACGAAATCGACGCCGAACGCGGAACCGTTGATTGCCGGCGCGAGGCCCGCGGTCTGCACCGAAGACCAGCTCTGCGGGAAGCTGCGGCCGTAGTACGAGACGTTCCAGGTCGCGACAAATCCGTCTTTGCCCACCCGCCGGGACTCCGGAAGAAAGGCGCCGGAAAAGCTCGGGCTCTGCCAGGGGGAGCGGAGCGCCAAACGGGTCTGGCGACCGAACGGCAACAGGTTGAGACCGCTCGACCCCGCGAGTCTGACCTGGAACGAGAACGGGATGCGCTCCCCCGCCGCCGGTTTTTCGGCCGCGCCATCGAGCCGGAGCGGCGCCCGGAGCCCCGCGGTCCAAAGGCTCGGATCGACCAAGCCGGGCGCGAACGGCACCTTCTGGCCCTGCCAGTCGAGATCCACCCGGCCGCGGATGCCGCGCAGGTCGGGGATGCCGACCCCCAGAGAGGCGCGCTCCCAATGGATTCTGCCGATCGGCCCCGAGCCGACGGCCGCGTCGCGCGCCAGCTCGTCGAACTTCGGCGCCGCAAACGTGCCCTGTAGGCGCAGATCGGTCCGATAGACCACGACGTCGAAAATCCCGCGCGAACGCACTTCCGGCGTCACCGGGCCATCGACCGAGAGCGTCTCGGGCAGGAAGTGACCGATCTTCTCGCACGGCTGAAACGAAGTGACCATCTGCCCGTTCGCCGCCGCCGTCTGGACCTCGCAGAGCGAGTCGTAGGGAATCGACAGGACCGGTCCGGCGACCGTCTGCGCGGCTCCCCAGACGGCGGCGAGCTCCTGCTCGACCGAGAGCTGCCTCTGTTGGCGCTCGCCGACCAGACCGCGGACCATGGCGAGCGGAATCAACAACAGCAGCACCAGAATCCCCACCCCGATCACCTTGATCATCTTCGAATCGCGCCAGGTCCGCCGCCGCTCCATTTCGAACATCGTTTTTATCCCTCCAAGGATTTGAGCCCGGCGAAGTGCCCGGCTTAGAAGCTCGGGTCGATTCCAACGCGCCACCGAGGAACGCGCGCGGCGGCTTTCGGGCATACCTGAGGAAGATCGTGGCGGAAATGTGGCGAGAGGCCATACCGTCCGGCCGCTGGGCTAAAGTGCCCGCCATGACGCCGCAGACGGGAGCCCGGATCGCCCTGGTCGAAGACGAGGAAGGCGTGCGCGAGACGATGCGCACGGCGCTCGCCCGAGAGGGGTATCGGGTAGAGCCCTACGCCGACGGCCTCGCCGCCTGGCAGTCGTTCGAGCGCGGCCTTCCCGATCTCGCGATTCTCGACATCCTCCTGCCGGGCCTGGACGGGCGCGAGCTCTGCCGGCGCCTCCGTGCGCTGTCGGAGCGGCTGCCGATCCTGTTCGTCACCTCGCGCGACGAGGAGTTCGACCGCGTGCTCGGCCTGGAGCTGGGCGCCGACGACTACCTGTGCAAGCCGTTTTCGATCCGCGAGCTCGCCGCCCGGGTGAAGGTCCTGCTCCGCCGCGCCGCCCTCGCCGCGGAGCCGGAAGAGCCCGAGCAACTGCTCCACGTCGGCCCGCTGACGCTCGATCCGAAGCGCTACCGCGCCCGTTCCGGCGGAACGCCGCTCGACCTCACGGTCACCGAATTTACGCTGCTCCAGGCGCTCGCCCGA
>DATMZU010000380.1:0-4229 GCA_035607435.1 Thermoanaerobaculia bacterium
GCTGCCGCCCGCCACCCAGATCTCGCCGACGCCGCCGGGAGGGGAAGGCACGCCGGTCTCCGGATCGACGATCGCCACTTCGAGGTCCGCGAGCACCCGCCCGCAGCCCACCAAGCGACGACCGTCCACCTCTCGCACAACCCTCTCCTCGCCAGGGCGCCCGCCGGAGACCATCAGGGTCGCCTCGGCCAGGCCGTAGCAAGGGTAGAGCGCGCCGGGCGAAAAGCCCGCGGGGGCGAAGGTCGCGGCGAATCGGGAAAGCGTCTCCTCGCGCACCGGCTCGGCGCCGTTGAACGCCACTCTCCACGAGGAAAGATCGAGCTGCTCGATTTCGGAAGGGGAGATCCGGCGCGCGCACAGGTCGTAGGCGAAGTTCGGTCCGCCGCTGGTCGTGCCGCGGAAGCTGGAGATCGCCCGCAGCCAACGCACCGGACTTTGAAGAAACGCCACGGGCGCCATCAGCACGCAGGGCGCTCCCACCCAGGTGGCCTGGAGCAGGTTTCCGATCAGCCCGAGGTCGTGGTAGACCGGCAGCCAAGAGACGAAGACCGATTCTTCCGAGTGGTCGCAGGCGCCTTGGATCACCCGCTGGTTGTGCGCGAGATTGCCTTGCGTGACCCTCACACCTTTAGGAGTCGCGGTCGAGCCCGAGGTGTACTGAAGAAAAGCCACGGCGTCGCCGCCGGGCCTGGGCGGCACCCAACCCTCGGGGGCGGGATCGAGCTCGTCGGTGGCGATCCACGAGAGCCCCGCGGCCTCGGGCGTCCGGTCGAGCCAGCCGCGCATCCGCCGCAACGACGTGCCCGCGGCCAGCACCACCGCCGGCCGGGCATCTGCCAGGATGGCGAGCAGCCGGGGCATCTTGCGCGGCGAGCGCGGCGGATAGGCCGGCACCGCGATCACTCCGGCGTACAGGCAGCCGAAGAACGCGGCGACGAAATCGAGCCCCGGCGGATCGAGCAGCAGGGCGCGTTGCCCCGGTTGGACCGAACGAAGAAGGGCCGCGGCAATCGAGCGCGCCCGCGCATCGAGACCGGCATACGTGAAGCGGGCCTGCTCCTCCTCGCCGTCCCCCAAGAAGACGTACGCCGTCCGATCGGGGGTCCGCGCTGCGCGCCGGCTCAGAGCGTCGGCGACGGAGGCTGTGAAGAGGACATCGGTCATCCGGCTAAAGCTCGAATAGGTAGGTGAACTTGACGATGATCTGGCGGTCGCCTTCCTTCAGGTTTCCAAGGCTCGGAGCGTTCCAGTTCTGGTTGAAGACGATGAACAGGTCTGCGCCGGGGCGGTACAGCCAGTTGAAGCGCAGGTTCAAGGACACCAGCTCGGCGGCGTCGTTGTACTGAAGGTAGGTGTTGGCGAACAGGGTCGGGGAGAAGGAGAGGCCCAGCCGCTGGCGCACGATGCTGGCTTTGAACGTGCCTCCCGGCAGCTTGATGTCGTTGTAATCCCAGGTGGTGTCGCTGCGCACGTACTTGCTCGCCCGTATGCCGAGATTGATCGAGCTGCTCACCCGGTCACCGCCGTAGTAGGTGCCGGCGAGAGCGAAACCGCTCAAGGAAAAGCGGCGGGCGTTGTTGGTGGCGAAGGAAAGCCCGGCGTCGTTGTACTCGTATTCGTCGGGCAGAACGATGACGTCGCCGACGCGGAACGGCGCCGGCACTCGGTCGAGAGCGTGGTCGGCGAACAAGATGAACTGGTCCCCCGACTGCAGGGTCACGCCGAACAGGTTCGCCGCCAGCTCGATGGTCTGCGTCTTGTTGTCGAGATCGGTGATGATGTCGCCGGTGAAACCGAAGTTGTAGTTCCGGATCTTTCCCTGGGTGGCGGGCCGCGGCGCGAGCGAGAAGCGCGGGATGTAGCGGCGGACGTTGCTGCGCAGCAGGAAGCCGGATTCCGGGTTGTACTGTTCGCCGATCTGCAGGAAGTCGAAGGCGAAGGTCCGGGTGGGCCCCTGCCAGATCGCCTGGGCGCCGCCCGCCCAGTCGTCTCCCACGCCTTGGGGAATGAACCGGCTTTCCGTCTCGCTGCGGGTGTAGAAGGCGGAGACCGTCGTGTTCTGGTTCGGCTTGAAGTCGCCGTCCACGCCGTAGACCCGGTTGGTGCCGACGATGTCCTGATCGCGGTTGGTGGCGATGAAGCCGACGTTCGACCGCCGGCCGAGGTTGCGTTTGACGCGCACGACGCCCCAGTTGTCCTTCGGCTGTTCGCCGAAGGGGGGAAGGTCATAGGTGCCCGTCTGAGCGTCGAGCAAGCCGAGGCTCCAAGGGCCGGAGCGGCCGGTCAGGCGCGCCCCCCAATCGATCGGCACCTCGGTGCCGAACGGGCTGATGCCGATCCGCCGCGAGAAGAAGGGTTTCAGGTACGGGATCCCGGGCGAGCCAAACCCGAACTCGAAGAGGCCGTAGTTCTCCAGGAAGAAGTCGCGTTTCTCCGGGAAGAAAAGGGAGAACCGGGTGAGGTTGACCTGCTGGTCGTCGACCTCGGCCTCGGCGAAGTCCGTGTTGTAGGTGAGATCGAGGGTCATCGTGCGGGTGAGGCCCCACTTGACGTCCAGCCCGACGTCGCCGTCCTCTTCCGAATCCCTCCCGGTGGGGGTCTGGAACTGCGAGGCCGAACCGACCACGAACGGCTTGATCCGCAGGTTGAGCCCCGGCTCGGGACCGTGAATGCCGGTCAAGTCACCGGCGAGCGACACGCGAAAGAGGTTGGCCTGCAAGGGGATCGACGCCCAATAGACCTCCTCGTTCTTGTGGCGGATCAGCCGCCGCACGTTCAAGCCCCAGGTGTCCTTGGCGGGATCGAAGCGCAGGGTGGCGAAGGGGATTTCCAATTCGGCGGACCAACCCTCGGGAGTGCGTTTCGCCACCGCCCGCCAGACGGCGTCCCACTGCACGTTGAAGTCCCGTCCTTCGTCGGTGACCAGGGCGTCGGTGAAGGCGCCGTTGGGGTTCACCTCGAAGAAGAAGGCGTTGCGGTCGTCGTTGAACGTGTCGAGCAGCACGAGGACCGAGTCGTCGCGGAACAGCGCGCCGTCGCGCTGCATCTCGTTGCCGATGACCAGACGCGGATCGCTGGTCAGGGCGCGGATTCCGACGTAGAGCGCCGAGGGGGTATAGACCACCCGCACTTCGGTCTTCTCGGTGGCGGGCTGCCCCGGATTCGGCTGGTATTGGGTGAAGTTGCCGCCCACGTCCGCCCGCTGCCAGGCTTCGTCGTCGAGCAGGCCGTCCATCTTGATCGGCTCGGTGATCGCCAGGGCGGCGAGGCTCGGCCTGGGCGGCAGCGGCGCCATGCCCTGAGGCGGCATCCCTTGCGGCGGCTGCGCCAGAGCCGGCAGGGCACTGAAGATCAGGCTGAAAAAGATCGGGAGGTTATAGCGCAGTGGCTCCTGACGAAGTTTTCCAGTCATCTAGATCTCCTCGGGATCGAAGGGGCTGCGCGGCCGTAATGCCAAGACTCGGAAGGTCACCGCGCCGATGGGGTCATGGGGCTGCATACCAAAGTTCACTGTTACTTGTGCCTGTGTGCGCGAAAAGGGGACACTGCCCCCGACTTCGATCGCGGCGGTTGGGACTAGGAGCGGAGATTAGGTTTCGAGGAAAGGTCTCGGGGGCCTGGCCGAGGTCGCCGCCGCCCAGCGGGTGGCGGCGAGGTGAAGCGGGTCGATCACCGAAATGCGGCCTGGGAGACTCTCTAAGCAACGGCTGACCAAGTGCATTTCCGTGCATGCGGCGATCACACCGCCGACGCCTAGATCGGCGCAGAAGACTTCGAGGGCGGTGGCGATCGTCCGGGGGTCGTCGCCTGCCTTCAGGCGATAGATCCAGTCATGAATTCGTTCCGCATCGCGGGCTTCCGGAAGGACGACGCGATCGGAGATCCGGGGCCAGTCGGGGTGGCTCTCGAAGATGCGCAATCGACTCGTGCCGATCGTGCCCACCAGCAAGTGCCGTTCCGGGGATCTCATCGCCTCATCCACGGCGATGTCGATCAGGGATACGACCCGGGAGCGGAGTTCAGGTTGAACCGCCGGAAGCAGGGCGTGGATCGTGACGCAACAGACGACGATTTCGTCGACGTCGAGTCGCAGGAGCGACATTAGCCCTTGCTCGAAGGCGGCCAGAAGCACCGGGCTTAAGGGGTCCTTGAGCAGCTCGGTGGTCCGATCCGGAGTGGCCGGGTCCGAGACCAGAACGACATGCGGCATCTCCTGCTCGGGCCTTCCC
>DATMZU010000385.1:0-2155 GCA_035607435.1 Thermoanaerobaculia bacterium
CCGGGTCGAGTGACTGATCGTGGACGACGGCTCGACCGATCGGACGGTCGAGGTGGCCCGGGCGCACGGGGTGGACCACGTGGTCCGGTTCGGCACCAACCAGGGGCTCGCGCGGGCGTTCATGGCGGGGCTCGAAGGGGCGATCCGGGCGGGGGCGGACATCATCGTCAATACGGATGCCGACAATCAGTACGACGCGGCGGACATCCCGAAGCTGATCGAGCCGATCCTCGCCGGGCGGGCCGAGATGGTGATCGGCGCGCGGCCGATCGACGAGATCACCCACTTCTCGCCGTTCAAAAAGCTGCTGCAGAAGATCGGCAGCTGGGTCGTGCGGAAGGCGTCGGGGACGACGATTCCCGACAGCCCGAGCGGCTTTCGGGCGTTTTCGAGGAACGCCGCCCTCCAGCTGAACGTCTTCTCGCGCTACACCTACACGCTGGAGACGATTATCCAGGCGGGGATGAAGGGGATTCCGATCACCTGGGTGCCGATTCGCACCAACGCGGATCTGCGCCCGTCGCGACTGGTCAAGGGCATCGCGGACTATGTGCGCCGCTCGGTGTTCACGATCCTGCGGATCTTCCTGCTCTACCGGCCGCTGCGGTCGTTCTTCTGGGTCGGCACCGCGTTCATCACCCCGGGTTTCTTCCTTCTCGTGCGCTGGCTGGTGTTTTTCCTTCAGGGCTCGACGCGGGTGCGGGCGCCTTCGCTGATCCTGGCCGCGATCTTGGTGCTGATCGGCTTTCAAACCTGGACTCTCGGCTTTGTGGCCGATCTGCTCGCGGCGAACCGTCGGTTGCTCGAAGAGAACCAGCTCCGTCTGCGGCGCCTGGAGCTAGGGCCGCAGGGTCCCGCCCGGCCGGGCGAGGATCGCCGGCCTTGAGCGGCCCGCCGCTCTGGAATCGGTTCGAGCGGGAGGTGATCGAGCCGGGCAACTGCCTGCACTGCGGCGCGTGCGTGGGGTTGGCGCCCGAACTGCTCAGATTCGAGGAGACGCCGCGCGGACCGTTGCCGCGGTGGATCGGAACCGAGGGTGCGGACGAGGCCCTCGCGCTCGCCTGGGCCGTCTGCCCGGGGCGCGGTATCCCATATCCGGAGCTGTTCGCCCACCTCGGCCGGCCGCCGGAATCGTGGCTGATCGGGCCGTTCGAAAGAATCTTCGTCGGCCATGCGGCGGATGAAGCCGTGCGGCGGCGGGGCGCTTCGGGAGGCGTGATCTCCGCGGTGCTCATCCATCTGCTGGAGACGGGACAGATCGACGGCGCTGTCGTCTGCCGGCAGGGAGTTCCCGTTCCGGACACCGCGAGCCCGGTCGTCGCCCGGACCCGGGACGAAGTGCTCGCCGCGGCGCAGAGCGTGTATGCGGTGACACCAATGCTCTCGATCCTCCCCGAGATGGCGAAGTTCGAAGGGCAGCTCGCGTTCGTCGGCTTGCCCGAGCAGGTGGCGGCGTTGCGCATGTTGCAGGCGGCCGGGCACCCCGCGACGTTGAAGGTCGTTTTCGTCGCGGGTCCTTACGTCGGCACGAACATGTATCGCGGCGCGGTTCGGGCATTCCTGCGCGGCCATGGGGTGAAAGACGACGTAGCGATCGCCAAGCTCGAATGGCGGGCGGGCGAGTGGCCGGGGTACCTGCGGATCGAGACCGCGGACGGCCGGGTGTTTTCGGCCCACAAGTTCTATTACAACTACCTGATTCCGTTCTTCATCTCGCGCAACTGCCAGATCGTGCCCGACTTCACCAACGAGGCGACCGACCTGTCGGTGGGCGACGCGTGGAGTCCAGAGCTGGAAACCGCAGGCGGCGGCCATTCGGTCGTGGTGGCGCGAAGCGCGGCGGCGGTGGACCTGCTGGCTGAAATGAAGAACTCCGGGCGGCTCGTGCTCGATCCCATCGAATGGCAGCGGGCCGCGACGATGCACGGCCACATGATCGATTTCAAGAAACGCGGCGCGTTTCTGCGGCTCGACGCGCAGGCGCGGCGCGGTCTGCCGGTTCCTGAGTACGGCTACCGGCCCGCTTCGATCGCGCGGGAGCGCCGCGTGGTGGAAGCCGTGATCAGCGGCTCGTTCCGCTTCGGCCGGCAACCTTGGGCGCGCGCGCTCGTCGCGCGATTGCCGCTCGGGATCGTGGGCCCGGCGTTCAACGCTC
>DATMZU010000390.1:0-2762 GCA_035607435.1 Thermoanaerobaculia bacterium
GGCCGTTCGATCGCCGCCGCGACGGTTTTCTGGCGGCGGAGGGGTCGGTGGTCTGGGTGCTCGAACGGGAGGCCGATGCGCTCGCGCGCGGGGCGCGGCCGCTCGCCCGGGTCGCCGGATGGGCGAGCGCGTTCGATCCGACGGCCTCGCCGACCGACTGGGGGCACGGTGGGCCGGCGCTCGCGCGCGGCCTGGTCCGCGGCCTGAAACGGTTCGGCCTGGCGCCGGCCGAGATCGACCGGATCGTTTCCGGGGCGAGCGGCGCGGTGGCGGGCGACCGGCTGGAGGCGTCGGTGCTCTCTGCCGCCTGGGAAGGCCGGGCTCTGCCGCCGATCTTGGCGCCCAAAGGGGTGACCGGCGAGTATGGCGGCGGCTTTCTCTCCGCGGCGCTGCTCGCCGCGGGCGGCGCGTCCTTCGGTCCGACGGCGGGATTCGCCGAGGCCGACCCGGAATTGGGGTTGGTGCCGCACGACGGCCGGCCGCTTCCACCGCCGCGCCGGGTGCTCGCGACCGGTCTGGCGGCCGGGGGCGCCGCGACCTGGCTGGTGCTGGAATCCATAGCGGAATCGACGGCCGACTCGATGGAGGGCGCATGAGCGGACCTCCGAAGATCGGCGTTGCGATCCCCGCGTATCAGGCGGCGCCTTCGATCGGCGCCGTGGTCGAGGGGACGCTCGCGCTGCTCGCCGAGCCGGGGAGCCGGCCGACGGAATCTCGTCCGCTCTCCGAGCTGGTGGTGATCGACGACGGCTCGACCGACCGCACGGGAGACGCGGCGCGCGCGGCGGGGGCGCGGGTTTTGATCCAGCCGAAAAACTTGGGGAAAGGCGCGGCGCTGCGGCGCGCTTTTGCCGATCTGCTGGCGCTCGGTTGCGACGGGGTGATCACGCTTGACGCGGACGGCCAACATCTGCCGAGCGAGATCCCGAAGCTGCTGCCGTTGATCGAAGGGGGGGCCGATCTCGCGCTCGGGGTGCGCGATCACCTGTTCGCCGAGATGAGCCGGGTCCGCCGCTTGAGCAACCGGCTCTCTTCGCGCGCGATCTCATTCGCCGCGGGCCGATCGGTGCCCGACATTCAGACAGGATTCCGTTGGTATTCGCGCCGGCTGATCGAGGCGGTCGGGTTTCCCGAAGACCGCTTCCAGGCCGAGAGCGCGGTGGTCGTCCGCGCGGCGCGGCGCGGCCTGTCGATCGTCGCTACCCCCGTTCATCTGGGATTCGCCGACGGTCGCACGACCAGCCACTATCGGCCGCTGATCGACAGCCTGCGGATCGCGCGGGCGGTGATCGGCGCGCGGTTTGAAAGGCATCTAGAATGACGGATCTGGAATCGGCATTCCAATGATTCGTGATTCGACATCCGACCTTCGACATTCCGGCGTCCTGGTGACCGGCGGCAGCCGGGGTTTGGGCCGCGCGATCGTCGCGGTTCTCGCGGCCTTGGGACGTCCGGTCGCTTTTACGTTCAAGAGCGAAGAGGGGGTCGCCCGCGAGCTGGCGGCGCGGCTCTCTTCGGAACACGGGGTGGCCGTTCGAGCGTTCGCGTTCGATCTCGCCGATCGAGACCGGCCGGACGATCTGATCGCCGAGGCGGAAGCCGAGATCGGGCCGCTCGGCGCGCTGGTCAACAACGCCGGAATCCGCCGCGAATCGCTGCTCGCGCTCACTTCGGATGAAGACTGGGACGCCGTGCTCGATCAAAATCTTTCGGGCGCCTTCCGGCTTGCCCGCGCGGTGCTGCGCGGCTTCGTCTCGCGGAGGAGTGGCGCGATCGTCAACGTCTCATCGCTTTCGGCGCTCCACGGCGTCGCCGGCCAATCGGCGTATGCCGCGACCAAAGCGGGTCTGCTTGCGATGACCCGCGTGCTCGCCCGCGAAGTGGGGAAGCGCAACGTCAGAGTGAACGCCGTGATCCCCGGTTTCGTCGCGACCGATCTGACCGCCGACCTTTCCCCCGAGCAGGTGGAGCGTCTGCGGGCCGGTGAGTGCCTGCCCGGCGGGGTACGCGCGGAATCGGTCGCCGCCGCGGTCGCGTTTCTCCTTTCCGAAGGTGCCGCTTCGATCACCGGCCAGGCCCTGGTGGTCGATGCCGGCGCCTCGGCTTAGGCCCCCGATGCCCGGCCTGCTCGAACGCATCGCGCGCCGCATCGCGCAACGGCCCGGCCGAACGCTCGCAGTGGGTCTTGCGATGACAGCGCTTTCCCTCTGGCCCGCCTCAAGGATCGCGATCGACACCGACCTGTCCGACCTGTTGCCGAACGACGCGCCCGCGGCGGAGGACTATCGGACGTTTCTGCGCACGTTCGGCGGGTTCGAGAAGGTGTTCGCGATCGTCGAGATCGCCGGAGCCTCGAAGGCCTCCGCCGAAACCGAGGATTCGGCAAGCGACGAGAGCTTGCCGGACGCCGCGCGCCGGATCGCCGAAATCTTGGAAACCAGCCCCGAGGTGCGCGCCGCCCGCGCGGGATTGGAAGAGGCCGACGAACGCTTCTTCTTCGGCCGCATCGCGCCGCGCCTGCCGCTGTTGGTGAACGCCCCCGGCTGGCGCCAGGATCTCGCGCAGCGGTTGGAGCCGGCGGCGATCAAGAACCGGGTGGCGAACATGCGCCAGGCGCTGCGCAGCCCAATGGGCGGTTTCGCGCGCGGGCTCTACGCTTCCGATCCGCTCGGCCTGTCCGAAGGGCTGCTCGGCGCGGCACCCGCCGGGCTGCCGATCGATCCGCTCTCCGGCGCGTTCATCGCCCGCGATGGCAAGGCGGC
>DATMZU010000396.1:0-12442 GCA_035607435.1 Thermoanaerobaculia bacterium
TGTTGGACCGAGTAGCTGATCACGGCGTAGAGGCCCACGGCGGCGAGGAACAGCGCAAGCGTCGAGAAGGCGCCGAACAGCGACAGGGCCAGCCGGCGCTGGGCGAGAGTCCGGTCGAGGACGTCCTCCAGGGTTCGCACCTCGCTGATCGCCCGGTCGCGATCGAGCGCGGCGACCGCTTTGCGCACCTCCGGGATCATGCCTTCCGCGGCTCCCGCGGTGCGCACCAGGAAGTACATCCCGCTTTCGGTGCGTTGCGCGTGGGGGATGTACATCGTCGGCTCGGCCGGCTGACGGAGCGCCTGTTCGCGGGCGTCCTTGGCCACGCCGACGATCTCCTGGAAACCGGTCGTGTCCCACGAGAAATCGACCCGCTTGCCCAGCGGATTCGCGCCCGGAAAGTAGCGGCGCGCGAAGGCCTGGTTCACGATGAGGACCGGCGGCGCACCCGCGACGTCCCGCTCGTCGATCGCCCGGCCGGTCACGATCGGGATGCCCAGGGTCGCAAAGTAGCCCGGCGAGACGATCCGTTTCCAGGCGAACGGCGAGGCCTCCGGCGGGAACACCCGCCCCTCGATCGCAAATCCGCCGCTCGGACCTCCGGAAAGAGGGGGAGTGTTGACGAGAGCCGCGCTGCGCACCCCCGGCAGCGCGGCGAGGCGTTCGCGCAGCTCGCGGAAGAAAGCGACCTGCTGGTGGGCTTCCGGATAGCGGCTGCCGGGAAGGTTCAAGTAGGCGCTGATGACGCGCTCGGAGTCGAAGCCCTTGTCCACGGCGAGCAGCCGGCCGAGACTCTGCGCCAACAGTCCTGCGCCGATCAGCAGCGCGAACGACAGGGCCACCTCGGTGACCACCAGCGCGACGCGAAAGCGATCGCGGGCGGGGCCGCCGACCGCGCCCCTCCCGCCGACCTTGATCACTTCGGCGAGGTCGGGGCGCGACGTTCGCAGCGCGGGCATCAGGCCGAACAGAATGCCCGTGAGGAAAGACAGGCCGAGGGCGAAAACGAGCATGCGCGCGTCCACGGCGGCCTCGGCGAGCCGCGGCACGCTGGTCGGACCGACGGCGCGAAGCCCGAGGACTCCGGCGTGCGCGACCAGCGCTCCGGCGGCGCCGCCGAGCAGCGCGAGAAGCAGGCTCTCCACCAGCAATTGCCGCATGATCCGGGCGCGGCCCGCGCCGAGCGCGGCGAGGATGGCGACCTCCCGCCGCCGTCCGGACGAACGCGCCAGGAGCAGATTCGCCACGTTCGTGCAGGCGATCAGCAGCACCATGCCCGCGGCACCGGCGAGCGCCACGAGCAGGGGTTTCGAGTCGCCGACCACGCCTTGGGCAAGCGGCGAGATGCGGATGCCGTGCTCTGTCACCTTGGAGTCGCGGAGCTGGCGCGCGAAGACCTCCAGGCGTTCCGCGACCTGATCGAAGGTGAGCCCCGGACGCAGGCGTCCGACCACGTCCATGAAGTGCAGGCCGCGCGGCGCCACTTCGGCGTTGAGCCGCAGGGGAATCCAGAGATCGACCCGCTCCGCCGTCGCGAGCTGATTCGGCATCATCGCCCGCTGCTCCGTCGCAGGGATGATACCGATCACCGTGTACGGGTCGCCTTCGAGCGTGACGTCGCGCCCGATCGTTTTGGGGTCGCCGCCGAACCGGCGTTTCCACAGACCTTCGGAGAGCATCACGACGCGGGGCGCGCTGCGCTCCTCCTCGCCGCGCGAGAAGGTGCGCCCCAGCCGCGGCACGACGCCCAGCATCCCCGGCAGGCCGGCCGACATCCGCACGGCTTCGAGCGTCTCCGGTTCCCCCGCGCCGGTGAGCGTGTAGTTGGTCGTAAAGTAGGCGCCGATCTCGGAAAAGACCTCCGCGTCGCGCCGCCAGTCTTCGAACTCGGGGAAGGAGGCGGGGTCCACCTCCGTTCTCTGGAGATCGTGGACGGCGACCAGGCCGTGGGGAGCGGGGTAGGGGAGCGGGCGCAGGAGCGCCGCATCGAGAACGCTGAAGATCGCGGTCGTGACGCCGATGCCCAGCCCGAGGATCAGCACGACGGCCGAGGTAAAGCCGGGGGTTCCGCGCAATCTACGGATTCCGTACCGAAGGTCCTGTGACATCTCGCTCACGATTTCGCTCCTCCTCTCGCTTCGTTGCCGCCGCAGGTCATGGCCGCGCAGCCACTTCCGCACCCGCTCGGGGTCGCCGAAACGGGCGAGCGCCTCCTCGCGGGCCGCGCCGGCCGACAGACCGGCGGCAAGGTAGTCGCGCTCCCGCATCTCCAGATGGAAGCTCAGCTCGTCGTCGATGTCCGCCTCGATGTCCGGCCCCCAGAATCGGAGGTAGCGGCGCCAGCGCGGTTGCTCGCGCACGGGATCGCCTCTCACACCATCGACGGTTCGGCTTCGAGGACGCTCATGACGGCGCGCGCGAAGCGCAGCCAGAGCGAGGCGTCGGCAAGCAGGTGCTCGCGGCCGGCCGGGCTGATGCCGTAGTACTTCGCCCGCCGGTTGTTCTCCGAAAGCCCCCAACGAGATTCGACGAAGGCGCGGTCTTCCAGGCGCCGGAGGGCGGGATAGAGCGACCCCTCCTCGATCTCCAGGACGCCGCCGGTCACCCCTTCGATCCAGCGCGCGATGTCGTAGCCGTGACGTTCACCGCCGGCCAAAGCCTTCAAGATCAACAGGCCGAGCGTGCCTTGCAGCAGGTCTCCGGTATTGCGTCCCATGCGGTCTCTCCTTGCCGACGGTGGGACGATACCGACTCTCCCATAGTCTTGCAAGGGGAAGTTCAGAACTTGGCGGTTGCGCCGGCTCGTCGGCGCCTGCTGACGAAGAGCACCAGCAACGCGAGGCCCGCCCCCACCAAGGCGAACGACATGTCCTTCTGCGCGTCCCAGAGGTCGCCCTGCTGGCCGTTGTAGGCGTCGGCGTCCGCTCCGGCGAGCGTCAACGAAAGCCCCCATTCGAACAGCTCGTAGAGCATGCTGAACGCGAGCACGAACTCGAACGCGACGTAGTAGGCGAAGCGCCGCGGCACGCGGAAGTACCGGGTGCAGACCTCCCAGATCGGCCGGACCCACAAGGCGCCGAAGGCGAAGTGAACGAGGCGGTCGAAGTGGTTGCGACGCAACCCGAAGAACGTCGTCGGCTCGAAGCCGAACAGTCGCCGCGACCACTCGTCATAGGGGACGTACGAGTAGATATAACGCGCACCCAGGATATGGAGCAGGAGAAAAGCGGCAAGGCAGGTCACGGCCGCGTCGGTGAGCGGGAAGCGCCGGGCCAGGATCGGCCAAGCGACGAGAAAAACGACGGTCGGGATGTGCTGCAACGCCATCTGGTCCGGGTAAGGGGCGCGAACCCCGCTCGCGAGCAGGGCGGCGAGCACGACTGCCCATAGGATCTGTGGGTAACGATTCCAGCTCGGGATTTCCAAGAGGCTGCCTCTATGCCTTCCACGCAAGGCGATTCTAAGGACGAGGCTTTACTCCGGATTCCCGGAGGGAAGGGTCTGAAACTCAAGCAACTCGACGAGGCGATATCCGGCCGGCGGATCATAGACGTCGGCGGGGGGCTCGCGCGTTTCGATCTTCTGGATGGCGAGGCTGCTTTTCACCTCGTAGCCGGGCTGCTGGGCGAAGCTCTCGCAAAGGACGGGGAAGCCCGGGTTCTCCAGCAGCGGTGCGAGCGCCGGAGTTTCGACCAGGAGGAGCTGGCGGTAGGCGCGGTCATCGATCTTCACCTCAGGAGCGAGCCACCAAATCAGTCGGGTTCGAAACGATTCGAGCTGGCTCTCCAGCTTGCCCTCATATCGCTTGGCTTGCCAGGAGCCGATCTTTCTCATCTCCGGAGCGGACGAGACGAGAGTGAAATGCGGGCGCATCATCTCCTGGGCTTCCGCGTCCAAGGTCATCACGTCCTTTTTCTTGGGCACCGGTTCCCAGAGGGAGCCCCGGTTTTGTAACTCCTGGGCGACGTAGATCCTTCGCGCCGAATCGATCCGATAGAGACGCTTCTGGTCCAGGCGAAGGATGACCGTCGTCCCGGCTTGTCGCCTGCTGGCACGATCGGCCCCAATCCAGATCTCGACCTTCGGATCTGCGCCGCCCGGCGCTTGGTAGATCCCTTGAAAGTCATCGGCCTCGATTTTTCCGGTGACGTAGGCATCGGGCTTGGCGAGCGCCGCACCGGCGAAAAGGGCGAGCGGAAAGGCTAAGAAGAGCGGGAGTGCTTTGGGCATATCGAGACCCTCTTGAACCTGGAGAGTTTATCCTCGATCCATAGCAGCTCTCGATCGCCGAGAGCGGTCCCTGGTGAGCCTGTTGGCTTCACTTGAATCGGGATCCGCTCTCGGTTACCTACATTGATGTTTGCGCGGCCCGAAGGTCGTAGCGTTGTTACGCAGCGGGCCTCAACGGCTTGGCGGACGGGCGCCTATTCCGTAGGAAGGCGGGGGAAATGGGCTTCAGAATCGCCACGGCGCCGGTTTCTTTCTTCCACTGTGCAGACTCAGGGTTCCGATTCAGGTCGGGAAGCGCTCCGATCTGCTGCAACATCCCCAGACTGTCCCAGTGAAACCAGCTCTCCGCGATCTTGCCCTCGCTCAGACGATCGACCCGGATCCCGGTGATGTCCACCGCCTTGCCGCTGGCCCCGATTCCCACGAGCGGACCTTTTTGGGTGCCCTGCATCCGTAGGCGAGTTACGACCCGATCGTTCTCGGCGATCTGATCCTGGATCTCGAGTCGCAAGTCCGGGAAGGCGACACGATAGAAATCGATCGAGTCAGCAAACCACTCGGGACTGCGCCCCGCGGGAATGGAATCGCCTCCGAGCTCATGGTGAACGGATTTGGGCGTCACGAAATCGCGGATCGAGGCGAGGTTGCCCTCGTTGAAGACCTCTCGGATGAAACGGCGGCACGTAGCCTTGTTGCTCTCTCTGAACATGGTTTGAGCTCCCATCGGGAAACTGGTAAACCTAGACCTCGCCTGGCATGTTTGAGGGGCGTAGCCGCAGGCTGGAAATCCAGTCATCAAGCTACGCTTCCCAAACGGGAGATGCGCCGCATCGGAAGGTAGTAACCGAAAGCCTAAAAGGATGAGGGGCTCCCCGTCCGGTTGGGTAGGACTTCCATGCGGAAGGACGAGTCGGCTTCCTTCGATAGACAAGCACGCTTGACACGGAGAAAAGGACGCCGTACTCTCCTCTGTGTCAAGCAATCTTGACTCTAAGACAAGGAGGCTAAGCCTGTGAATCCCAACGATGAATCTCCACGCGGCACTTTTTCCCCACCGCGCGATCGACGAAACCAGAGGCTTGTGGTGATTTGGTCGTTCGTCTGGGCGCTCTCTTTCGTCGCCGTCACGCTGGGAATCAAGAAAGGCGGGTGGTCCTCCGGGGCGAACCTTGCGGCGGTGATCGGCACCGCGGTGCTCGGGCTCGCGACGGTTCTGGTGTATCGCCGATTCCTGCTGGAGACCGACGAGCTGCGGCGCAAGATCGAGGTCGAGGCGCTCGCCGTTGCGTTCGGAGTCGGGGTGTTCGGAGGCCTGTCGTATTGGCTCCTGGTGGTGAGCGGTGCGGCGTCTGTTACGGGCTTCGCCTACGTCTTCTCCGCGATGATCCTCATCCACTCCGTGGGCGTCTTGCTCGGCATCCGGAGGTACTCGTGAAGAACCGTCTGAAGGTCTTGCGGGCCGAGCGTGACTGGACGCAGGCCGACCTGGCCCAGCGGCTGGAGGTCTCGCGCCAGACGGTCAACGCGATCGAGATCGGCAAATACGACCCCAGCCTGCCGCTCGCCTTTCGCATCTCGCGCCTGTTCAAGATGCCGATCGAAGAAATCTTCGATCCTGAAACCGATCTCTGAAGGAGAGGAAGATGAACGTGGTTCGATCGAAGCTCCTGCTGTGTCTGGTGACGATGTTTGTACTGGTTGCGACGATCCCGGCGGCGGCTGCCGTGCCCGAGGTGGCGGGGGAGTGGCTCGGAGCGCTGAAGGTAGGCGCGGCGAGCCTGCGGCTTGGTCTTCACATCGAGAAGAAAGAGGACGGCCTCACCGCGGTTCTCGACAGCATCGATCAGGGGGCGAAAATCCCGGTCGGCGCGGTCGCTTTCGAGGGCGGCAAGCTGCGGCTGGACATCCCGGCGATCGGCGGTTCTTACGCGGGTACTTTGAACGCCGAGGGGAACGCGTTCGAGGGGGTCTGGTCGCAAGGGGGGCAGATGTTGCCGCTCACCTTCGAGCGGCAGAAACAAGCCTTCGCGCTCAATCGCCCGCAGCTGCCGAAGGCACCCTTCCCTTACGAAAGCCGCGAGGTCACGTTCGAGAGCGAGGCCGGGAAGGTCCGGCTGGCCGGGACGCTGCTCGTGCCCCAGGGCAAGGGTCCCTTCCCTGCCGTCGCCCTGGTCTCCGGCTCCGGGCCGCAGGACCGGGACGAATCGCTTTTGAGCCACAAGCCGTTCCTGGTGATCGCGGACGCCCTGGCTCGCCGCGGCATCGCCTCGCTCCGCTGGGACGATCGGGGGGCGGGCGCTTCCGGAGGCGACCACTTCGGCTCCGCGGTGAACGACTTCGCGGCCGACGCCCGGGCCGCCGTGGCGTTTCTTCGCTCGCGCCCCGAAGTGGCGGGACATGCGATCGGCATTCTCGGACACAGCGAAGGGGGGCTGATCGGCCCGATGGTCGCGGCGACCGATTCCTCCGTGGATTTCCTCGTCCTTCTCGCCCCTCCGGGGGAGACGCTGCGATCCCTGCTGGTGCGCCAAGGCCGAGCCCTCTTGCGGCTCCAGGGGATCGACGAGAAAGTGATCGACCGGGCGCTCGCGACTCAAGGAGAGGATCTCGCGCTCATCGCGGATTCGGCGATCCCGACCGACAAGCTCCAAGAGAAGCTGCGGGGGCTCGCCGAGGTCCGCAGGAAGCAGTTCACCGACGAGGAGCGCGCGAAGCTCGGGGTGACCGCCGACGCGATCGAGCGGTCGATCCAGGTCTCGACCACCCCCTGGTTTCGTTCGCTGGTCGCCCAAGATCCGGCGGTCTACCTGCGTGGCGTGAAGGTCCCGGTGCTGGCCCTATTCGGGGAGAAGGACTTTCAAGTGGACCCGCAAGTGAACGCGGAAGCCGTGCGCGCCGCTCTGGCCGCCGGAAAGAATCCGGATTTCGAGGTGCGTACGCTGCCCCGCCTCAACCACCTGTTCCAACACGCCCAAACCGGCGGGATCGAGGAGTACGGCACGATCGAGGAGACGTTCGCCCCCGAAGCGTTGGGCGCCGTCGGCGACTGGATCGCGGCACGGTTTCCCCCGGGGAGAAGCGCGACACCCTGAATGGTTTTTGACGGCGAGAGGCACTATGGACTAACTTGCACTGCTTAACGGTCAACTCGCCGCCGGATTTCGCCAGGGCCGAGAGGAATTCACCCGATGAACGAGCCCTTCGAACGCGGCGGTTCGCCGTCCCGAGAGCTGCCGAAAGCGGCGACCGGCATCCGCGGTCTCGACGAGATCACCCTCGGCGGACTGCCGCGCGGCCGGCCGACGCTGGTCTGCGGCAGCGCCGGCTGCGGTAAAACGCTCCTGGCGATGGAGTTCCTGGTCCGCGGTGCCGTCGAGCTCGACGAGCCCGGGGTTTTCGTCAGCTTCGAGGAGACGGCGGAGGAGCTGATCCAGAACGTCCGCTCGCTCGGTTTCGACCTCGACGATCTGGAAGCGGCGGGCAAGGTTCTCATCGAGCCCATTCACGTCGAGCGCAGCGAGATTGAAGAGACGGGCGAATACGATCTCGAAGGTCTGTTCATCCGCCTCGGCCTGGCGATCGACTCGATCGGCGCTCGGCGCGTGGTCCTCGACACGATCGAGAATCTGTTCGGCGGCCTGTCCAACGACGCGATTCTGCGCTCCGAGCTGCGCCGCCTCTTCCGCTGGCTCAAGGACCGAGGCCTGACGACGGTGATCACCGGCGAACGCGGCGAGGGCCAGTTGACCCGCCACGGACTGGAGGAGTACGTCGCCGACTGCGTCATCCTGCTCGACCACCGGGTCAACGGCCAGCTTTCGACCCGCCGCTTGCGAATCGTCAAATACCGCGGCACCGTCCACGGCACGAACGAATATCCGTTCCTGATCGACGAGACCGGGATCTCCGTGCTGCCGGTGACCTCCATGGGGCTCAATCACGCCGCGAGCGACGAGCGAATCTCGTCGGGAGTCCCGCGGCTCGACACCATGCTCGGCGGACTCGGCTACTACCGGGGCAGTAGCATCATGGTCACCGGCACGGCGGGCACGGGCAAGACCAGCCTCGCCGCCTCTTTCGTCGATGCCGCGTGCGCGCGCGGCGAGCGTTGCCTCTACCTCTCGTTCGAGGAGTCGGCGCATCAGATCGTCCGCAACATGCGCTCGATCGGCATCGACCTGGCCCCTTGGATCGACCAGGGCCTGCTGCGCATCGAGTCCGCCCGTCCTTCGCTCTATGGGCTCGAATCGCACCTGGTCGCGATCCACAAGCTGGTCCACGAATTACGGCCCCGGGTGGTGGTCATCGACCCGCTCAGCAGCTTCAACTCCGCGGGCGCGGGGGGCGAGGTGCAGGCAATGCTCCTGCGCCTGATCGACTTCCTCAAGTCCGAGGGGATCACCGCGTTCCTGATCAGCCTGACTTCGGGCGGCGGCGCGCTGGAGCGGTCCGAGGCCGAAATCTCTTCCATGATCGACACTTGGCTCCTGCTCCGCGACCTGGAGGCGGGCGGCGAGCGCAACCGGGGCCTCTACGTCCTCAAGTCCCGGGGCATGGAGCACTCGAACCAGATCCGCGAGTTCCTCCTGACCGGCCAGGGCATCGATCTCCTCGACGTCTATGTCGGGTCGGAGGGTGTCTTGACCGGTTCGCTCCGGTCCGCTCAAGAGGGGCGCGAGCAGGCCGGCCAGATGTCGAGACAGCGGGAGGCGGAGAGCCGGCAGCGCGAGCTCGAACGCCGACGCCTGACGCTCGAAGCGCAGATCGCGGCGTTGCGCGCCGATGCGGCGGCGGTGGACGAAGAAGCGCGGCGGATCGCCCAGGAGAAAGAAGAGATGGAGCGCCTCGCGGAGGGAAACCGCCAGCGCATGGCGCACCTTCGGCGCGCCGACCGACCCACCGACAGCGCGAAGCCTGTCGAAGTTGAGATATATTGAACGCCAGTCATGTCGGCCGCCTTCGAGCAGAATCCCTTGGACGTGAGTTCGGACCCGGAGGCGGTCTGGGAGCTCCGGCTCTACGTCGCCGGTCAGACCCCCAAGTCGATCGCCGCGTTCAGTAACCTGAAGCTTTTGTGCGAAGAGCACCTCGCCGGGCGCTATCGGATCGAGGTCATCGACCTGCTGGTGAATCCGAAGCTGGCTCGCGACGATCAGATCCTCGCCATTCCGACCCTCGTGCGCAAGCTGCCCGACCCGATTCGCCGCATCATCGGCGACCTCTCGGATACCGAGCGAACCCTGGTCGGTCTGCAGTTGCGGCCTCGACGCACCTGACATGTCTCCGCGGACGCCCCACGAGCTGCTGCAGGAGAACGAAGAGCTCCGCCAGCGGCTCGAAGACGCCGAGGCCACCATCCGGGCGATCTCGGGCGACGAGGTGGATGCCTTTCTGGTCCGGCGAGGAACGGAGGATCACGTCCTCGTCCTCGACGGGGTGGACCGGCCCTATCGTCTGTTGATCGAACAGATGCAGCAGGGGGCGGCGACTCTTACCTCCGACGGCACCATCTTCTTCGCCAATCAAAGGCTCGCCGAGCTCTTGGGCGTACCGATCGGCTCCCTGATCGGCACCCCCTTCAGAGGCTACGTCGCGCCCGGCGACCGCGCGGTCCTGGCCGACGCGCTCGACCAGGCGCTCCACGGCAACGTCCACCGCGAGGTCGCCATCCAGCGCGGCGATGAGGCCTTCCCGGCCGCCCTCGCCGTGAGCCCTCTGCTCGTGCATGAAAGCGTTCTCTGCCTGCTGGTGACCGATTTGACGATGCAGAAGCGGCAGGAGCACGAGCGGGAGCGCCTGCTCGAAGAACAGGTGGCGCGAACCGCCGCCGAGAGCACCGCCGCGGCCCTCCGCCAAGCGGATCGCCGCAAGGACGAGTTCCTGGCCATTCTGGCGCACGAGCTGCGCAACCCGCTCGGCCCCTTGCGCAACGGCATCCAGCTCCTGAGCCTGGCCGGCCCCTTGGAGCCAGAGGTTCGCGAGACGCACGAGATGATGGCCCGGCAGGTCGAGAATCTGGTCCGGCTGGTCGACGACCTCCTCGACGTCGGCCGGGTCACCCAAGGGATGATCAAATTGCGCAAGGAGAGGATCGACGTCCGGTTGGTCGTCTCGCGAGCGATTGAAAGTTGTCGCGAATTCATCTCTCAGCGCGACCATCGGCTCGACGTCGATCTGCCGGACGACCCGCTGACGATCGACGCCGACCTGGTGCGCATCGCGCAGGTCGTGATCAACCTGCTCAAAAACGCGGCGAAGTTCACTCCGCCCGGCGGAACCATCCGCATCTCGGCCGAGCGCGCCGGGAGTGAAGTTTTGATCCGCGTCCGCGACGACGGGAAGGGGATCTCGCCCGAGATGCTGACCCAGGTGTTCGACCTCTTCGTCCAGGCGGATCCGACGCTCTCCCGCACCGAAGAGGGACTGGGAATCGGCTTGACCCTTTCGCGCCACCTGACCGAGTTGCACGGCGGAACTCTGCGCGCCACGAGCGCCGGGCTGGGAGAGGGGAGCGAATTCCTGATCCGCCTCCCGCTCGCGCCCGAAGTCGCGGCTCCGCCGCCGCAAAACATTTCCATTGCGGAAACGGGGAAGCCGGAGAGACCCGGCCGCCGGGTCTTGATCGTGGACGACAACCGCGATGCCGCAAGCAGTCTCGCGCGTCTGCTGAGCCTTTGGGGCCACGACGTTCGCGAAGCCCATAACGGCTTGAAGGTGCTGGGCGTCGCGGCGGAGTTTCGGCCCGAGCTGATCCTCCTCGATATCGGCCTGCCGGGAATGAACGGCTACGAGGTGGCGACGAGGCTCCGCGCGGACGCCCGATTCCGCGAGGTGCGCTTGATCGCCCTCTCCGGCTACGGCAGCGAGCAGGACCAGGTTCGCTCCCGCGCCGCCGGTTTCGACGCCCACCTCCTCAAGCCCGCCGAGCTGGGCCAGCTCGAAGAGGTTCTCGCCTCCCTGCCGAGCGCCTGACGCCACGTTCGCCCGTGCCGCCGCACGGACCCTGCTGAAGATTCCCGGCTCGAAGCGACTCTCCGCGCGCACTATGTGTTCGAACAGTGCCTGAACAGCGCTCGACTCGGACAAGCCTTACGTTGTGTGGAGGCCGTCCGGTCCAAGGCTCGCGGCAACGCCGCCGCGGCCGTCCATAGTGCGGAAAGGGAGAAGAGTGATGAGGCGGAAGCTCGTTGGTTTGTTGCTGTGCGCCTGGAGCGCCGCGGCCTACGCCGCGTCCCCGGCGGATGCGCCGACCGCCGCCGGTCGCCCGGTGCTCGACGTCAATCGCGTGGATTCGGTCCTGCCCGGGGCGCTCGATTTGGAGCGGCTCGGCCGCGAGGACATCGCGCGGGAGCGGCAGGAGTTGCCGCCGCGGTTCGCCGTCCCGGAGAGGGTGTCGATGAGTCCCGCCCGTCAGGGCACTTGGGAAGATCTCGGCGACGGCCGGATGCTCTGGCGCCTGCGGATCATCGGCGCCGAAGGAACCACGTCCTTGAACCTCGGCTTCACCCGATTCAAGATGCCGCGGCACGGCAGCCTGATTCTCTATTCGACCGACGGGACCCAGACCTCGAAGCGCTTCACCGCCGCGGACAACGAGACGCACGGCCAGCTGTGGACGCCGGTCGTTCTCACCAAGGATCTGATGGTCGAGCTGACCGTGCCGAAGCGCGAGGTGCCCCGGGTCGAGCTGACGCTCGGCTGGATCAACCAGGGCTACCGCGGTTTCGGGACGATCACCGCGGGGTCGTACGACAAATCCGGCAGCTGCAACCTCGACGTCGCCTGCCTGGACGCCGGAGACTCCTGGCGCGAGGAGATGCGGTCGGTGGCGGTGATCTCGACCGGCGGCTCGACCTTCTGCACCGGTTCCCTGATCAACGACACCGCGGGCGACAAGAAGATGTATTTCATGACCGCAAACCACTGCTCGATCACCTCCGGCAACGCGGCCTCGCTGGTGGCTTATTGGAACTACCAGAACTCGTTCTGCCGCGCGCCGGGCAGTGCCGCGAGCGGGCAGGTGGGCGATGGGACGCTCACCCAGTTCCATACCGGGTCGTTCTTCCGCGCCAGCAGCGCCGCTTCGGACTTCACGCTGGTCGAGCTCGACGATCCGCCGGTCGCCGCCTACAACCACTTCTGGGCCGGCTGGGACCGTTCGACCGGCAACTTCGCCTGTAGCGCCGCGTCGCCCTGCGCCTCGATCCACCAT
>DATMZU010000409.1:0-3347 GCA_035607435.1 Thermoanaerobaculia bacterium
ACTTCGGGCTCGGACTCCATGGCGATGAAGATCAGCTGCGCGATTCGCCGGCCGGCTTCTAGTACGAACGGCGCGGGGCCAAGGTTTTGCAGCTCCAGCGTGATGTTCCCCTCGAAGCCCGGATCGCACCAGCCGGCGAGCGAGTGGTTGATCCACAGCCGGCCCAGGGTGGACTTGAGCTTGAGGTCGCAGGCCACCGTTCGCGGGATGCGCACGTATTCGAGCGTCGAGGCGAGGATCACCTCGCCCGGGAACAGCTTGACCGCCGAGGAGGTGAACTCCTCCGGGTCGCGGGTCGGGCAGATCCAGTGGTCGGAGAGCCGCACGTCGTAGCTCGCCGAGTTGACCTGGGAGGGCTCGTACGGGCGGACGCCATCGCTTGCGCCCCATTCTCGAATCCAGCGATCGGGCTTGATCATCAGGGGCCTTAGGTGAAGCTGACCGGCGTGGTGACCTGCTCGCGGTGGATCGTATCGACGAAGCGGATGATCCGGCGCTGGAGCGACATGAACAGCGTCGAGGTGCGCGCGCCGCCGCCGAAGAAGCGGACCCCTTTGAGCAGCTCGCCGTCGGTGACGCCGGTCGAGGAGAACAGGATCTCTTCGCCCGGGGCCAGCTCTTCGGTGCTGTAGATCTTGTCCGCGTCCATGATCTGCAGATCCTTCAAGCGCTGCTCCTGCGCCGCGTCGAGCGCCTTCAGCCGCCCTTGGATTTCGCCGCCCAGGCAGCGCATGGCCGCCGCGGTGATCACCCCTTCGGGCGCGCCGCCGATTCCCATCACCGCATGGACCCCCGTGCCGCGCACGGCGGCGGCGATCCCGGCCGAAAGGTCGCCATCGCCGATCAGGCGAATGCGCGCTCCGGCGCTCCGGATGTCGGCGATCAGCTGCTGGTGGCGCTCGCGGTCGAGCACCACGACCGTGAGATCGCTCACCTTGCGATTGAACGCCGCCGCGATATTGCGCAGATTTTCGGCCGGCGGCGCGTCCAGGTGGATGGTGCCGCGGGCGGTCTGGCCGACCACGATCTTTTCCATGTAGACGTCGGGCGCATGCAACAGACCGCCGCGCTCGGCCGCGGCCAGGACGGCCACCGCGTCCGGGGCGCCCGTGGCGCAAAGGTTCGTGCCTTCCAAGGGATCGACCGCGATGTCCACCTGCGGCGCGCCGGCCTTGCCGCGTGCCGCGCCGACCTCTTCGCCGACGTAGAGCATCGGCGCCTTGTCGCGCTCGCCCTCGCCGATGACGATTCGGCCGTCCATTTCGAGCAGATCCATTTCGCGGCGCATCGCTTCGACCGCCACGTGGTCGGAGTGGCTCCGCTCGCCGAAACCCATGGTCTTCGCCGCCGCCAGAGCCGCCTGCTCCGTGACGCGGATGAAATCCTGTTCCAGCCGGCTGTCGATGGCCATCAGTCGGCGCTCCCGACTTCGACCGGCATCGCCACGAGGGGACGGGGAACCTTTTTCTCTACCAAGGGCGGGTTGAACGCCGGAATGCCGGTGATCGACTCGCCGATGATCAAGGCGTGGATGTCGTGGGTCCCCTCGTAGGTGAAGACCGACTCGATGTTCAACATGTGGCGGATGACCGGATAGTCGTCCACGATGCCGTTCGCCCCCAAGATCTCGCGGGCGATCCGTGCGCATTCGCGCGCCACCCAGACGTTGTTTCGCTTGCCCAGCGAGATGTGCTGGTGCTTGAGCTTGCCGGCGTCCTTCAATTTGCCGAGCTGAAGCGCGAGCAGCTGACCCTTGGTGATCTCGGAGACCATCCACACCAGCTTTTCCTGCACCATCTGGTGGCTGGCGATCGGCTGCCCGGCGAACTGCACCCGCTCTTTGGCGTACTCAAGGGCGGTGTAGTAGCACTCCATCGCCGCCCCCAACCCGCCCCAGGCGATGCCGTAGCGCGCCTGGTTCAGGCACATCAACGGGCTCTTCAAGCCGGTCGAGCCGGGCAGAAGGTTTTCGGCCGGGATGCGGCAGTCATGAAAGCCCAGCTCGGAAGTGGTCGAGGCCCGAAGCGAGAACTTGCCGTGCTGGTCGGACGAGGTGAACCCCGGCGTCCCCTTCTCGACCAGAAAACCGCGCACGCCGTCCTCGGTCTTCGCCCAGACGACCGCCACGTCGGCGAGCGTGCCGTTGGTGATCCACTGCTTCGATCCGTTCAGGACCCACTCGTTGCCCACCTTCTTCGCCGTGGTCCGCATGCCGCCCGGGTTCGAGCCGAAATCGGGCTCGGTCAAGCCGAAGCACCCGATCGCCTCGCCGGTGGACATGGGCGGAATCCAGCGGTCCTTCTGCTCTTTCGAACCGAACGTGTAGATCGGGTACATCACCAGCGAGCTTTGCACCGACACGAAGCTGCGCAGGCCGGAATCGCCCCGCTCCAGCTCCTGCATGATCAGCCCGTAGGCGACGTTGTTCAGGCCCGGCAGGCCGTAGTCGGAGATCGTCGAGCCGAACAGGTTCATCCGCCCCATCTCGGGCACCAGCTCCAGGGGCGTGCGCCCCTCGCGGTGGCACTCTTCGATGATCGGCTTGACCTTGTCGTCCACGAACTCGCGCACCGTATCGCGCGCCATCCGCTCTTCTTCGGACAGGAGGGGATCGAACTCCAGGAAATCGACACCAGGGAAGCGGGCCAAAGGGAACCTCCTTCGCTAAGGGGCAAGAGAGAGCACGAGGGCTAAGATCCCTCGATCGCGAGTCTCGGTCTAGGTCATCAAAATTGGGTTGGACGTGGCCAGCAGCCCAGGAGGGCCGCCCGGCGGACGTTCGCCGCGTGATGATACCACCGCGGGCGGGGGCGGTCGGCGGAGAGAGGCGCCTACTCTGAGCCTCCGTCCAAGTCGGCGCCGCGTCAGCCCTCACCCCCGGGGTGAACAACGCGCCTTCGCTTTGCCTGACCGCGACAATCTCTCCGAGTCCTCCGACGCCGACCGGAGCGTCCCTCCCCCCGGGGCGGGGGCGGTTGGGTCCGGGGGGAGGACAGGAGGGGGGCGCCGCCCTCGGCAAGATCGCTCCGATCTCGCGGACAGACGATCTCCTGAACGCGCCGAGCGAATATCACCCTCGCGAGATCCGTTCTCTCGGTCTCGAAAACGCTCCTCGGACCCTGAAGAACGATCCGCCGGTCGCCGAAATCGAATTCGGGAAGAAAAAGACCTCTCCGCCGGGCGCGCGGAACTGTCTTTTGGCAGAAAAGACCCCTCCGCTGCGCCGACGGAATGGTCTTCTAACAAAAAAGACCCCTCCGCTGGGCCAGCGTAATGGTCTTTTTCTTCATTTAACCCTCCACTGGGCTGGGGGAAGGGTCTTTTTGTCCATAAGACCTCTCCGCTGG
>DATMZU010000414.1:0-2296 GCA_035607435.1 Thermoanaerobaculia bacterium
GGAGTGGTCGCGGGTGCCCTCCGAGAGAGAAAAATGCGGGGGACGAGAAACCGTGTAGCTAAATTTTGCTCAAAAGGGGGGCCGGGCGCCACTCATCGGGAAAGAAGAGCGGCTGGGTGAGCGCACGAAGGCGCCGCAAGATCTCGCGGGTTCTTGGGGGCAGGGGAGAGCCGGGTACCCTCAGTTCCGCGCCGGTAGCTCGGGGATCGGGTCGCGGGCGATGCGCAGCCCGAACGACGAATATGTCGAAGAGGCTTTCGAGGAGTCCCGATAGGCCGGTCGACACATCACCGGACGATCCTCGTAGCTCCCCCCACGACGCACCTTTTCGACGCCTGGTACCGGTTCGCTCTTGGCCGTGAACGGGGGTCCGCCCGGGTACGGAGCGTAGGAGTCGTCCGCCCACTCCCAGGCATTGCCGAGCAGGTCGAAGAAGCCCCAACGGTTCGGCCGATAGCGACCGATCGGAGCGAGCTCGCCACTACCACCGTTGAAATGGCAGTTGGCGTACTTCGGCAGATCGGAAGGATCGAACGGAACGTCGTCCGGTTTGCCGGTGCGCGCGGCGATTTCGAGCTCCACCTCGCCGGGCAGCCGATAGTGGCCCGACGGGTCCCGGATCTGCAGCGCGCTCGCGAACTTCCTCGCGTCGTTCCAGGAGATTCCCGAGACCGGTAAGTTTCCCCGCTCGCTGAGGCATTTCTTGGTGGTCTGAGCCATCACCTGATTCCACTGCTCGCAGGTGACCTCGAACGCGCCCAGGCAGTACGGGCGATCGATCCGAACCTTGTGCTGCGGCCGTTCGTTCGGCCGTCCTCCCTCATCGGTGCCCACCGAGTAATTCCCGGCGGGGACTTGGACGAAGGCGAAGTCGAACCCGGGCGGCGAAGGACAGGCTCGATTGTCGCCCCGCCAGGAGCGCCCGAGAGCGGCCGCGGCGCGGAGGTCGGTGTTCGTCGCGTGAAGCCAGCCGAGGGCCGCGATCAGCAGGGCCGCAATCGATGCGGCGACGGCAAACAAGGTCCGATTCCGCCGGGCTGGAGTCCGTGGGAGCGCGGCGAAAGGCTGCGGAATCGCGTCGCGGATAATTTTCGGAACCGAGGGAGCCGCCGGCTTGTCGATCTCGAAGATGTGGCCGTCGCGGGAGCGTAGATAGAGAACGGGGTTGCCCCATTGGGTCGCGTAGCCGGCACTCGCGATCTCCCGGCGTGCCTGGCAAAGGGCTTCCTCCAGTGGTCTTCCCTCGGCGAGCCCGTGATAGAGGCTCGCCGAGAGTTGGATCGCGACGCCATCCGGGACCTCGAATTGGAGAGCGAGAACGGCCGGCACTCGCTGCTGCATGAGGCTCTGAGCCACGCTCGGGAGGCGGTTGCCGGCCGGTGCCGCGGCGCCCGAGCAGGCGCTCAGCACGACCAGACGGAGTTGCTCCGCCGAAAGGAGGACCATGCTCAAGAGCGAGCCGTCGATCGGTCGCGGACCGCGCCGCGCGTCTTCGAAGAGCAGAGCGCCCTCGCCGGTCCGTTCGTCCACCTGGCCGTGGCCGACGAAGTGGAGGATCTGGAACGGCTTGCGCCGGAGCCTCTCGGTGAGGGCTTCGAACGTGGCTCGCTCGAGGCGCTCGAGATGGATTTCGCCCCGCTTGACGAGAGGTTCCAGAGCCTGCTCGATCTGCTGCCACTCGGAATCGGTGTCGAGCGGGTGCGGGGATCGCGGCTCGGCGATGACGACCAAGACGTGGAGCGGCAAGGAGGCAGCGAGCGGACGCCCCGCTTCCGGATGCTCGGGCGCCCGCAGGATCGGTGTGCGCGGATCGAGGGCCAGGAAGCGCTGGTGCGTCCGATCGTAGAGGCATTCCCACGGGATGCCTGCGAGATCTCCGGCCTCCTCGAGATGCAGGCAGATTCTCAAGCCGCGCTCCGCGCTCCCGGCCCGCGCGAGGCTCTCCCGGAAACGCACCAAGATTTCCCGATGGAAGACCGTTTCGAACAGCTTGCCGCCGAGCTCCTCCGCGGCCTGCCGGCCGTCCCGGTCGTCGAGTCCGGAGACTGCGATCCTTTGGGTCAGTTGGGCAAGGCGGTCCGTCGCGAAGGGACGTCGAAACTGGAGCGGTGCGGTGCTATCCGGCGAGAGGACCCGGGCGCGGTACCTCCTCCCGTCGCGGACGATCCGCAGCTCGAAGTCGTCGAAGTCCATTAGGGGGTCTCGGCCCGGATTCTAGCCGCCCGGCCGGCCGCCATGCCGTATGCTCGCCCTTCCAGGAGCCCGCCCGTGATCCGCAACGGTTCGATCGTCCTCG
>DATMZU010000416.1:0-3243 GCA_035607435.1 Thermoanaerobaculia bacterium
CGTCCTCACCGCTCTCGGAGGGCTCCAACGCTTCCAATCGATTCGGCTGTTCGCTCATGCCCGAAGCATAGATCAATCGGCCATCGACCGTCCCCTGGCAGACGCGCCGCGCCCGGGGGCGCCTTTCGTCGGGCTTCGCCCATGCGCGGGCTGCCTTGGGCCGATCGGCCGGCGGAACGGATTCCGGTCCTCGGCGCTTCGGGGAGGGGGTTCTCGGCGAGATTCGGATCGAGGAGAGGAAAAAACGGCCCGGAGCGGGCCGGAGCGCAAGCCCCGACCCGCCTCGGGCGGGGCTCAGGATGCGGCGGATTCCGATTCCTCGGCCTTCACGACAGCCGGCCGCTTACCGCGGCGCGACTGATCCTCGGTGCTGAGGCCGTAGGTCACCAGCTTGGGGTTGTCGAAACCGGCGTGCGCCCGGACGATCGCCGCGAGGCGCCGACTGACCCTGCGGCTCTTGGTCGCCAGCTCGCGCCGGCTCTTGACCGCGGTGCGCAAATCGCCGCGCTGGATCTCGACCGAGCCGTGCGCTACCCGAAGCTCGCTCACCAAGCTCTTGAGCTCCGCATGGAAGTCCTGGGATCCCGGGTACTGCGCCAGATCCGGTTCGATGGTATCGACGTTGACCTGCCACTTGTTGATTTTGTCGGCGTACGAAGTGTCTTGCATGACTTGGTTCCTCCTTTTGGTTGGGTGAAGCTCACGAAGCGGCTTCCCGCTCCGGAAAGCGACCTTCCGGCCTGGAACGCAACCTCCTGCGCTTTGAGAAGACCTCCTGCAGCTGCCGGAGATAGCGGCCACCTGAAGGTGATTTCCTGCGCCTCGCCGGAGACCTTCTGCGCCCGATGGCGACTTCCTGCACCCGGAAAAGACTTCCTGCCGTCGAAACGGAGCTCTCGAAGCCAGGGGAAAAGACTTCCTGAACCGTGAAGAGACCTCCGAGCGCGGGAAGAGACCTGTCGCGCCAGGAAAAGAACTTGCGCGCCAGGAAAAGAGCATGCGCGGCAGGAGGAGACCCTGCGAGGCAGAAAGAGGCCTTGCGAGCCGGCAAGCGACCGTACGAGCCGGAATGCGACCTCCCGGACCGGGAAGCCGCCTCATGAGCGGTGTGAACGACGGGACGAGGATCAGGCAGTGATCTGCAGCTCGCGGGCGACCTGCAGATGGCGCGAGGTGATGCCGCGGGCGCCACCCAAGGTGACGCTCACTTCGCTGCCCCGGCAGGCGATCGTCGCCGCGGCCCACCGCGCCTCGGCCGTGGCGAGGGCGAACTGGAAGAACTTCTCCGCCGCGACCGCCGAGGCCAGCCGGTAGCAGCGCCCGATCGTCCGCTCGTCCTTCGCGAGCGACCAACCGGGGAGCTTGCTGAGGGTGAGTTGGACCCGCTCCGCCTTGAGCTTGTTGGGCCGGGCGGGAGCGCGGGCAGGGGTCGGGGACTTGGAACGGGTGGGTCGAGACATGGCGTACACCTCCTCTACAAGGCACACGGCGGCGGAATGCCGCCGGGCCGAAAAGCAGAAATCGGAAGCTGAAGATGTCGGCAGAAGTCGGCGCGGAGTCCGTCTGCCCCGGGAACGACAGAAGACCGGGACTTGGCGTCTCCGGAGCCATCGAGTAAGATCCATCAGCCGAAGGTCCGTCGCAACGCGCCATCTGACCGAAGACATCGGCCGCTTGGCAATCTGGAGACGTAATCATTGTGTCCATAGTCGACGCATTGTCCATGCATTTCCGGCCGTGTCAAGACCCTTCCTGTAATTTTTGACGAGAATTTCAAGCCTTCGGCGCATCCGGCCGGCGCAACAAGGCCTCTGGCCGCCTCGAATTCGTCAAGCCGCGCGGCCGGCGAGCCAGTGAAACCGAAGAAGCCGGACCCGGCAACTTCGCATCGCTAAAGCACAGAGCCACCGTCGTTTCCGCGCCGTGGCTCGGGGCCGAACCGCGCCGCGGGAACGTCCTGAAGACAGAACCGGCACGCCCGGATCGATCTGTCGCGCTCGAGGCACTTCTTCCTGTGAAGAGGAATCACCGCACAGCGGAACGAATGTGACGCGGAGCCATCTCTTGCGCTGTTCCTTCTTTCGAGAACAGAATGCCGTGAACGAGAACAGATCCGAGCGAACGATCTCCCGGGCGCCTTCGGCACGGAATGTTCCCGAAGCGCCGGAAGTCGCGATAATTCCAGCAGTTCGCAGCGCACCAAGCGTTGCCGCCGCGGGCGCCGAGGCCAGTTCCGGTCCCGCCCCGTCCCGCGGACGGGAGATCCCTATGTTGCGGAATTCGACAATCTTGACGACCCGCCTAGCAACCGCCCTGACCGTCGCCCTCCTCCTCGCAGTCGCTCACCCCGCCGCCGCAGCGACACCTCCGCGCTCGGTCGACCTCGCCGAAACCGTCAGCATCCGCCTCGCCGATCTCTGGCAGAGAGTCGCCGATCGGCTGGGGCTGGCGGGGGAGGCCAAAGGGCTGTGGGCGGAGATCGGGCTGGACATCGACACCAACGGTCGGACGCAACCGCCACCGCAAGAACTCGGGAACGGCAACGACGGCCACTGATCCTCTGATCCTCGCCGCCGACTTCCGCTGCCCTGCGATCCTTTTCGAGAAAGGATTGGCTCAAACTGCGCCCACTCGGCGCCGCCGTATGCGAAAATGCTCGCCGTTCCCGAACTTCTGACGCTTTGGGCCTCCGCCGGCCCCGCGCGAGGAGCCCATGGACGAGCATCTGACTGATGACGACCTCGCCGCGCTCGAGCTCGGCGAGTTGCCGGCCCCGCCCCGCCGACATCTCGTGGCCCTTCATCTGAAGCTCGGCTGCCCCGAGTGTCTGGCCCGTAGCGGCGACCGGCTCGTCCCCGTGCTCGACCCGCAATGGAACGGCGATACCCAGCCTGACCTCGGGGGACGCCGGGGGCTCCAGTACGACTTCATCTTGAAGAGCGCGATCCGTACCGCCCTCAGCAAGCTGCCTGAGATCGAGGCCGCGCGGAAGCAGGCCCAGAGCGAAGTCTGCGGCGAGGCTCGGCTGGTCGAGGGCAGGTGGCCGCGATGCACGCCGGAGCTGCGCAAGGCGCGCGTCGAAGCCTGGCTCGAGGAAGCGCAAGCGAGCCGGCGCGACCCTGTGGACGAATACCTCGTGCTCGCGGGCGTCGCCGCCGCCTACGCCAAGAAGCTCGAGCCCAAGGGGGAAGCGGCGGACGTTCGAGCCCTCGCCTTCGCCGAGGCGGCCAACGCACAGCGGCG
>DATMZU010000428.1:0-3707 GCA_035607435.1 Thermoanaerobaculia bacterium
TTGGTGCGCGCCGGCCGGTGCTCGGTCTCCTGGAGCATCCAGAGATCGGCGTTGTCGGCGATCTCGGCGAATCGCAGCGAGCGCCCTTGGAGCAGGAGCACGTCGCCGATCCGCAACGGCAGGGTGCCCAGCTTTTCGGGCAGCGCGTGCCCCTGGCGGAAGAGCGCGATCACCGTGACTCCGAAGCGACGCCGGAAATCGAGCTCCTTGATCGACCGGCCGACCAGGCTCGATTGCGGCATCAGGACGGCTTCCACCACTTTCATCGTCTCGCTGGTGAGGTCGATGTCGTCCGGCTTCAAATCGGGCTTGATCTCCAACCCGGGCGTGTCCTTCACCTTGAGCAGGCCTTCCCGGCTCGCTTTGACGATCAGCAGATCCTCGGCGCGCAGCTGCGTATCGGGATCGGGCGAAAACTTCCGGCTGTCCCGGACGATCGCGAGCACGGTCGTCTCCAGCTCGGTGAACGGCACGTCGCGCAGCGTCTGGCCGGCGAACGGCGAGCGCTCGGTGACCACCAGCTCGGACAGGTACTGGCGCACCGAATACTCTTCGGTCAGGCTCCCTTCGGCATGGGTAGGCAGGAGACGCCGCCCGATGAACGCCATCCAAAGCGTTCCGATCAGGCAGGCCGCGAGCCCCACCGGCAGGAACTCGAACAGGCCGAACGGCTCCATGTGGGCGCTCCTCAAGAAGGCGCTCGCGGCGACGTTGGTCGAGGTGCCGATGAGCGTGCAGGTCCCCCCGAGCATCGAGGCGAACGCCACCGGGATCAGCACCTTGCTCGGCGCGATGCCGCTCTTCTTGCAAACCCCGAGCGCCGCGGGGAGCACCACCGCGGTGGTCGTCGTGTTGTTCATGAATGCCGACATGAAAGATGTAACGAGCATCACCGAAATCACGATGCCGGTCGGGCTGCCGCCCGCGTGGCGATAAATCCAGGAACCGGCGCGATCGACCACGCCGGTGCGCATCAGCCCGTCCGACAGGACGAAGATCGCGGCGAGGATGATCACGATTTCGTTCGAAAATCCGGCGAACGCCTCTTTGACGTCGAGCACCCCGGACAGGACCAGGATCGAGAGCAAAATCAACGTCGCGACATCGACCGACAGCCATTCGAAAGCGAACACGACGACCGCGGTCGCGAGCAGGGCGAGGACCAGGAAAATCTGAAACGTCATGCCCGCGAGACTACCAGCGGGGACCCGGGCCGCCGTCAAAATCGGGGGGAGCTTGGCAGAAGGGGCGTTTTGTGAGACCGTATACGCCACGGGCGCCCGGATCTTCCCGATCCGCTCCATGGCCCGGGAGTAAGAACCAGGGCCGTAGAGCCTGGAACGGGGGTCTCTTCTGGTGAGGCCACCAAGTATTTCGGGACCGACGTTATAAGGACCAGCCGTTTCGAGACCTGAAGTTCGAAATCAGACGTTTCGAGATCAGACGTTTCGAGATCAATTGTAGCGAATCAACGGTGCGCACCCCGGCGCCTCCCTGGTAGGCATGCGGCGTGCGCGGCAACGAAAAGGCGGAATCTCCGTATGCCGTTTTCCTCGTTCGGACTGCATCCGGACCTCCTCGAAGGGGTTCGGGACCTAGGCCTCACCCATCCGACCAACCTGCAGAAGGACGCCCTGCCGCCGATCCTCGGCGGTCGCGACCTGATGGCCCTCGCGGCCACCGGCAGTGGCAAGACGGCCGCGTATCTGCTGCCCGTCCTGCACGGACTGATCGCCCGCAACGCTCCCCCGGGCGTTGCCACGGACGCAGACGCTCCGCAGATCGCTCCCGAAGACGGCGAGGCCGCCGCGGAAAGCCCGGAAAGTCCGGAGAGCCCGGACCTCGCCGCCGCTGAAACTGTCGAAGCCGTTTCCGCCGAAGCGGCGCCTGCGACAGAGACGCCCGCGACGGAAACCGGTCGGGTGCTGATCCTCGCCCCCTCGCGCGAGCTGACGATCCAAATCCGCGAAAAGGCGCGTGCGTTCGCTCATAAGAGCACCCTGCGGATCTTCGCGGTCTGCGACGGCGGCGACTCCGACGAGCAGTTGGCGGCGGGTTTCGACCTTCTGGTGGCGGTCCCCACGGCGCTGCCGGCAACGCTCGAACGGCTGCCCGATCTGCTCGCCGGAGTCGAGGTCCTGGTGCTCGACGAGGTCGATCGAATGCTCGGACCGGAGCTGGTCGCGGCGCTCGATCGCCTGCCGGAGGCTCCGAAGCAGCGGATCATCTTCGCCAACCTGCCGTCCGCGCCGGTTACCGAATTCGCCCATCAGCTGCTGCGCGAACCGACCGAGATCGGCCAGTCGCGGCCGCCGGAGCTGCCCGAGAACCTGGAGCAGGCGGCCTACGAGGTACGCGAAGAGCTGAAGGCTCCCCTGCTGCTCGAGCTGCTCCGCCGCGACGTGGTCGGCAGCGTCGTCGTCTTCGCGCGCACCAAGCATCGGGCGAACCGGCTGACCGAGCTGCTGGCCAAGAACGGCATCGTCTGCGATCGCATTCACGGCAATCGCTCGCCCGGCCAGCGCGCCGCGGCGATTGCGAGCTTCAACGAGGGGCGCCTGCGGGCGCTCGTCGCGACCGATGTCGCCGCCCGCGGCATGGGGGTCGAAGGCACGGTCAGCGTAATCCACTTCGACGCCCCGACCTCGGGCGAGGACTACCTCCAGCGGGTCACCCTGTCGCCGAACATCGCCTCGTCGCTCTCGCTGGTCGCCGAACGCGAACTGGGCGAGCTGCGCGCGATCGAGCGCATCCTCGGCACGCCGTTGCCACGGCGCACGGTCGAGGATTTCGATTACGCGCAGGAGCCGGAGGAGAAGCTCGAAGCCCAGGAGTCCGCCGAGGCCCGGCCGGCCCGACCGGAATCCCGCCGCAACGAGGAACGGCCGCGCGGCAAGAAGCGCGAGGAGCGGAAGCCGCAGCCCGCCAAGGCGCAGCCGGCCGAGGGTGGGGATCGGGGAGAACGCGCCGATCGGCAACGGCCGCGCAAAGAGCCCCGGCAGCCCCAACCGCCGCGCGGCGAGATCGGCAACTCGGTCCAAGGTTCGTACAGCTCCAGCCACGGACCGGGACCGAACGGCAATGTCGCCCGCCGCGGCAAGACCGGCCGCAGCGGCTACATGCCCCCGTACCGGCAGATCCAGGGCGACCCGAACTCGCACGCCAACCCCTCGCTCCTGCCCGAGCGTCCGCCTTCGGGCATCCGCGGCCGGCGCTCCACCTTCAAGGGCTGAGACGCATCGCCATCGAACGGCCCCGCTCTCTTGGGAGCGGGGCTTTTTTCTTTTCCGGAGACCGTGGCCATGCCCCGCGCCAAGCCCGCTGCCAAGCGATACTGGCTGATGAAGTGCGAGCCCGAGGCTTATTCGATCGACGACCTCGCACGCGACGGCTCGACGTGCTGGGAGGGCGTCCGGAACTTCCAGGCGCGCAACTACCTGCGTGACGATTTCCAGGTTGGAGACGGCGTGCTGTTCTACGCCTCGAATTCCGTGCCCTCGGGGGTCGCCGGCCTCGCGGAGGTCTCCCGCGCGGCCTACCCCGACTCGTTCGCCTTCGATAAGGAGCACGACTATTTCGACCCGAAGAGCGATCCCGAGAACCCGACCTGGTACATGGTGGACGTGAAGTTCGTCGAGAAGTTCTTTGAGATCATCCTGCTCGAAGCGCTCAAAGAGACTTCCGGGCTCGAAGAGATGATGGTGATC
>DATMZU010000102.1:0-23795 GCA_035607435.1 Thermoanaerobaculia bacterium
TGATGCCCCCTCGGCCGGAGCGCAACAGGCGGTCGCTTCGTGACGGTCCTCGGATCGGGCACGGAGAGGAAAGTCCGAACTCCTACGGGTAAGCAGGCTCGCTAACGGCGAGGCGCGGCGACGCGACGGATCAGTGCAACAGAGAATAGACCGCCGGGCTCCTTCGGGAGTCCGGTAAGGGTGAAACGGTGCGGTAAGAGCGCACCGCTCGGCCGGCGACGGACGAGGCTAGGCAAACCCCCTGCGGAGCAAGACCAAATAGGGGAGCGGATCTACGCGGGCTGCCCGTCCCGCTCCGTTCCGGCTTTCGGGCCGGCGCGGGCCGCTTCCGGGTAGGTTGCTTGAAGCCGGCGGCAACGCCGGTCTCAGAGGAATGACCGCGAACCGCGGCTTGCCGCGGGGAGACAGAATTCGGCTTACGGTGCGCTCCGGCCGAATTTCCCTCTCGGGCACTTCTCTCGTAAAGTCCAATCGTGATTTCTCCCGCCCAGCTCCCGCCGCCCGTGCTGCCCGGAGACCGGGTGGGTATCGCGGCCCTCTCCGGGCCGGTCGATCCCGAACGACTGGCGCTGGGGATGGACGCGCTCGAGCGGCTCGGTTTCGTGGCGGTTCCGGCGGCGAACCTGGGCTCCCGGTCGGGAATGTTCGCCGGGAGCGATGCCGAGCGGCTCGCGGCGTTTCACCAGCTGGCGGCCGATCCGTCGATCGCCGCGATTCTGTTCGCCCGCGGCGGCCACGGCTTCCTGCGCGTCCTACCCGACATCGATTGGGATCTGCTCGCCGCGCACCCGCGCGCCTACGTAGGATTTTCCGACATCACGCCGTTTCTGCTCGAAGTGGTGCGCCGGCTGGGACTCGTGGCCTTCCATGGGCCGATGGTCGCGGTGGACTTCGCGCGCGGCATGGACGAGGGGGAGCAGGCGTCGTTTCTCGGCGCTCTCGCGGGGCGCTATCCGGCAGAGCAGTGGTTCCCCGAATCGATGCGGCAGGGGGCCGAGCCGGCCCGCGGCGTGCTGCTCGGCGGTTGCTTGAGCCTCCTCACCGCCATTCTCGGCACCCCCTACGCCGCCGACCTCGAAGGCGCCATCCTGCTGCTCGAAGACGTGGGCGAACCGCCGTATCGGGTCGATCGGATGCTCGCCCAGCTTCGCCTCTCCGGAAGCCTCGACCGGCTGGCGGGGTTGGTGGTTGGGCACCTGGACGACGGCAACCGGCCGCTCGCCCCGGAGGCGGTCTGGCGCGAGCTGCTGGCCGACGCGCTCGGTTCCTACACCTGGCCGGTCGGGATCGGCCATAATAGCGGTCACCGTAGCCCGAATTGGACGCTGCCCCTCGGCCTGCCGGCAATTCTGGATGCCGCGGGCCGGCGATTGATTCTCGGAGCGAGCTGACCTCATGTCGAAACCCGTGTTCAAGACCACTGGCGGACCGGCGCCTCCCGAAGGGGTGGGGAGGAGGAGCGAGGATCTGCTGGTCGAGTACGCGGCGGGCGATTTCATCTTTCGCGAAGGGGACCTCGGGACCGAGATGTATATCGTCCACGAGGGGCAGGTCGAGGTGCTCAATCGGGCGGGCGAGGAAGACCATCAGATCGCGGTGCTCGAAAAAGGCGATTTCTTCGGGGAGATGTCGCTGCTCGAAGAGCTGCCGCGGGCGGCCTCGATCCGGGCGATCTCCAGCGTCAAGCTGGTGATGATCAACGGCACGATGTTCGCCGGCATGTTGCAGCGCAACCCCGAGATCGCGGTGCGCATGATGCGCAAACTGTCGCGCCGCCTGCGCGAAACGGACGCGATGCTGGTCGATACCCTCGCCTCGGTCGGCCAGAGCCGCGAGGCGAGCGAGCTGCCGCGTCCGGACGAGCCGGCCGAGGAATCGACCGCGCTCGAACGGGTGGTCCACGTCGCCTCGGGGATGGAGTTTGCGATTTCCACCGGCCCCGAGACCTCGCTCGGCCGGCGCGATCCGGTGACCGGCATCTACCCGGACATCGACTTGACGCCGGTGGACAGCCAGCGCGCGGTGTCGCGCCGCCACGCCAAGATCTACCGCCAGGGCAACAAATTCTTCCTCGGCGAAGAGATCGGCACGATGAACAACACGTTCCTGAACGGCGCGCGGCTCGAAAAAGGCGTTCCTTCCGAGCTGAAGAGCGGCGACGAGATCAAGCTGGGTGTGGTCGCCCTCCGCTTCGAAATGCCCGAAACCCCCTGACGATCCTCACCCTCTCCTCGCCGCTCGACACCCTGCCGGGGATCGGCCCCGCCCGGGCGCAAGCGCTCGCCGCGGCCGGCTACCGGCGGGTGACCGACCTGCTGTTCCACCTGCCGTTCCGGTACGAAGACCGCCGCGCGATCTCATCCGTGGCGGACGTGCTCTCCGGGCCGGGTACCGGTTTCGTCGGCGTCGTCGGGCGGATCGAGCGGCTTCAGTCGGTTTTCGTCCGCCACCGGGGCCCGTCGCTGGTGCGCGGCGTGATCCGCGACGACAGCGGCGAGCTGCCCGTGGTCTGGTTCAACCGGCCGTTTCTGCCTAAGCAGATCGCGCCCGACGCGCTCTACCTGCTGTGGGGAGGGCTCCAACCGGCGCGCCCTTCGAAGTCCGAGGGGAAAGCGCCGGAGGGTACGCCATCTCCCGCCCTTCAGCTGCTCAATCCCAGCTGCGAGCGGGCCGAGGCGGCGATTCATGGCGCGCGCATCGCGCCGATCTATCCCACGATCGCCGAATTCTCGACCGTGGTGCTGCGGCGGCTGCTCGACGCCGCGCTCGACCGGCTCGACCTTTCGGCGATCCCCGAGCACCTTCCCGAGGCGCTGCGCGCGCGTCACGCCCTGCCGCCGATCGGCGCGGCGCTCCGCTACCTCCATCGCCCGCCGGACGACGCCGAGCCGGCCACCCTCGCCGCCCGGCGGACCCCCGCCCAACTGCGGCTGATCTATGGCGAGCTGCTCGATTTTCAGCTGGAGATCGCCCGCTTTCGCGCGCTCTCGAACCGCTCGCCGCGCATCCACCGCTACCGGATCGACGAAAATGTCCGCGCCGCCGTAAGGGCGATCCTGCCGTTCCGCCTGACCGCCGCGCAGAAGCGCGCGCTCGGCGAGATCGCGGAGGACCTCAAAGGTCCGCACCCGATGCTCCGCCTGCTCCAGGGGGACGTCGGCAGCGGCAAGACGATCGTCGCGGCTCTGGCTCTGGCGATCGCCGCCGAGAATGGATTGCAGGGGGCCTTCATGGCGCCGACCGAGCTGCTCGCCGAGCAGCATTACGCGAGCCTCGAACGGCTGCTCGGCCAACGCTATCGGGTGGGCCTGCTAACCGCCTCCGCGGCCGATCCGGCGGCGCGGCGCGCGGCGCTCGCCCGAGGCGAGATCCAGATCGCGGTGGGCACCCATGCGTTGATTCAAGAGGGGATCCGCTTCGCGCGCCTCGGTCTCGCGGTGGTGGACGAGCAGCACCGCTTCGGAGTGGCGCAGAGGCGGCTGCTTCAGGCGAAAGGCGAGCGCCCCGACCTGCTGGTGATGACCGCGACGCCGATTCCGCGCTCGCTCACCCTGGCGCTCTACGGCGATCTCGACCTCTCGGTGCTCGACGAGCTGCCGCCCGGCCGTTCGCCGATCGAAACCGAAGTGGTGACCGCCGCGCGCCGCCGCGGCGTCTATGCCCGGCTCGGCGCCGATCTCGCGGCGGGAGCCCGGGGCTATGTGGTGTTTCCGCTGATCGAAGAGAGCGAAGAGGTGGATGCCGGCTCGGTGGCGGAACTGGGTGCGTTGATCCGCGACCAATTTCCCGACGTGCCGAGCGCCGCGCTCCACGGCCGGCTGCCGGCGGCGGAGCGGGAGGCGATCCTCCGTTCGTTCGCCGCAGGCTCGATCCGCCTGCTGGTCGCGACCACCGTGATCGAGGTCGGCATCGACGTGCCCGAGGCGAGCTGGATGGTGATCGAGAGCGCCGAGCGCTTCGGCCTCGCCCAGCTCCATCAGCTCCGCGGCCGGGTGGGCCGGGGGAGCACGGCATCGCGCTGCGTCGCGATCCACGGAAAACTGTCGGAAGAGGGGCGCCGGCGCCTGGAAGTCTTCGCCGAGACCGGCGACGGTTTTCGCATCGCCGAGGCCGACCTCGCGATCCGCGGCCCGGGCGAGCTGCTCGGCAACCGGCAATCCGGGGTGCCTCTGTTCCGGGTCGCCGATCTCCTCGCCGATCAAGAATGGCTCGGCCGCGCCCGCGACGACGCCCATGAGCTGCTCGACCGCTGGGACGAGCCGGAGCTCGCGGCGCTCCGGACCCGGATCGAGGCGCGGGTCCGGCGGCGCGCGGGGGCGTTGGATGCCGGGTGAGGGCTGACGGAGGCGGAACGCCCCATCTCTTGGCGGCCGGGGGGCGTACCATTACAATCACCCGGGTCCGCGAAGCGAAACCCCGTTTGGAATCCGCGCAAAGACTTTGAGCCCGGCCGGGCATCCTGGAGAGGCGTACATGAGCAGCGAAAGTCAAGTCCTGGTGCGCCAGCTCGACGATCTCGACATTTCGGCGGTGGTCGAAATCGACGAGCGGATCGGCGGCGCCTACCGGCCGGAAGTTTGGGAGCGTCGAATCAGTTATCACCTTCGCCGGGATCCGGAAACGGCGCTCGCGGCCGAGCACGAGGGAGAGGTCGTCGGCTTCATGCTCGGCGACGTACGCTCCGGCGAGTTCGGCCTAGAAGAGCCGACCGGCTGGATCGAGGTGGTGGGGGTCGATCCGCGCACCCGCGGTTTAGGTGTCGGACGCAAGCTCGCCGAAGAGATGTTCGCGCGTTTCCGCGCTCGGGGAGCGGCCACCGTGCGCACGTTGGTCGAAGAAGATCGCGAAGAGCTGGTCAAGTTCTTCGAATCGGTCGGCTTCGGAGCGGCGAAACTGACCGCCCTGGTACGAACGATCTAAGTAGAAGCGTGCCGGCCCACCGGGCCGAGGAGCTATAGAAACGATGAGCCAGAGAACCGAAGAGCTGCCGAGCAAGTTCCACGGCGCCGTGATCAACTGGCGCGAGGCCTATCTGCCCGATTATCCGCTGCTGATGGAGAGTTGGGAGAAGTTCTTCCCGACCGAGCCGAAGTTCAAGCTCTGCGCGTTCCGCCAGTTGGGGATGTGCACGACCATCGAGTGCGGCGAGCACACCGGCAAGCCGAAATACCAGAAGGCGTCGGAGATGACGCCCGAGACGGCGCACCACTTGTACGGCGCGATCCGCGCCCAGGCCTCGACCGAATTCGGCTCGATTCAACAGCATCGGCTCACACTCGCCCGCGCGCAGAACGAAGAGGAGCAGTTCTGGATCTTGCGCATGATGGCCGAGGAGCTGCGCCACGGTTACCAGATGCTCCACCTGCTGGCCGACGACGATTGGAGCAACGTCACCTCGGAGAGCACCGAGCAGATGATCGAGGGCATCCTCTCGATGAACACCGGCTCGCATGTCTTGAGCGCGTTCAACATCGATTTCGACTCGTTCGTGGACAGCGTGGTGTTCTGCGCCCTGATCGACCGCGTGGGCAAATATCAGCTCACGATGCAGAAGGTGAGCGCCTACCAGCCGATGGCCGAGAGCATGCCGCGGATGCTCCAGGAGGAGGCGTTTCACCTCGCGTCCGGTGTCGTGCCGATGCGCCGCTGGGTGACCCGCGCGGCGGCGGGCGACGTGACGATCACCGTCTCGGCGCTGCAAAAGACGATCAACAAGTGGATGCAGCGCGGCCTTGAAATGTTCGGCGACGAGCGCGGCGGCGCCTCGAACGTCAAGATGGGCCTAAAGCCGCTCAAGAACTACGAGGCGCAGCAGCAGTACCGCGACGAGGTGGCCAAGCTGGTCCGCGATCTGAACCTGCGCTTTCTGCGTGCCCGCGTACCCAGCCTCTCGATCGGCGAAGCGGAGAAAACGCTCGAATCCATCCTCGCCGGAGAGGTGCTCGAAGGGATCGGGCGCGACGACCTGCTGCGCCTGCCGCATGCCGATTTCTTCCGTCGCCGCGGCACCCCGGCGTTCACCCTGATCGGGCGCGACGGCGAGAGGTTTGACGACTTGAACGCCTATGCCAAGCATCTCGCGCAGAACCTTCCCGAGGCCTATCTCGCGAACCGGGATTTTTCGGAGTACCTCGACCTGCTCGGCCAGGTGACGCGCGGCGAGCTGACCGCCGAAGCCGCCGCCGCCAAGTCGCCGGCCCTCCGGCGCGTCGGCGGCGCCTGCCCTTGCTCGAAAGCCGTGCGGTGGGTGGTCGACGACCCGGCCCCCGTTTCCCCGCTCCTCGTCGGCGCGTGATCGCTCAGCCCAACGCCGGAGAACGGGAGGGGAGGCCGCAATGAAGCTCTTCGATCGGCTGATCGTCACGGGACTGCCTTTGGTGCCCAAGGCGATCGTGGGCAAGGTCGCCGCCCGCTACGTCGCGGGCGAAACGCTCGACGACGCCGTCCGCGCGGTGCGCGATCTGAATGCCGCGGGCGCCATGGTCACGCTCGACCTGCTCGGCGAAGAGGTCGCCGAACGAGCGAAAGCGACCGCCTCGGTGGACGAGTACGTGCGGATCCTCGAACGGGTCCAGGCCGAAGGGCTCAATGCGAACGTGTCGATCAAGCCGACCATGCTCGGCATGAAGATCGACCTCGGCTTCTGCCGCGAATCGATCGAGCGGATCGTCGTTGCCGCCAAGGGGTTCGGCAATTTCGTCCGCATCGACATGGAAGATGCCTCCACTACCGACGCGACGCTAGCGATCTTCCGCGAGCTGTTCGAAAAGTACGGCAACGTGGGCGTCGTCCTCCAGGCCTACATGCGGCGCACGCTCGGCGACATCGCGGCGCTGCCGGAGAAGGGTGTCAACATCCGGATCTGCAAGGGGATCTACATCGAGCCGCGGAAGATCGCCTGGAAGGGCTACGAGACGGTCCGCGCCAACTACGTCCAGGCGCTCGACAAACTGATCCGCCAGGGGATCTATCCGGCGATCGCCACCCACGACGAATACCTCGTCTGCGCGGCGCTCGGGTTGATCGAAAAGCACGGCCTGGCGCGCGAACAGTACGAATTCCAGATGCTGCTCGGGGTGGACGAAGAGTTGCGGAAGATCCTGATCGCCGGGGGGCACCGGCTGCGCGTCTACGTGCCCTACGGGCGCGACTGGTACCCCTACTCGATCCGCCGCCTGCGCGAGAACCCCGAGATCGCCCGCCACGTCATGCGCTCGATGCTCGCGGGCAAGTAGTGCGCGATTGCCGGTGTGTCCGGTGTCAGAAGTAGAGGCCGACACGGTTCGATTTCTAGACTTGTACTACGAGAACGACTCTGGGAAGGTAACGCACGGAGGAGGTGCCGGGGGTTGATTGAGCTATTCTCAGCTCTCGACCCTATGCCTACCGCGCCACGACCGGTTGTCCTGTTCGCGTTCGCAAACGACCGGGTCAACAGGACCCGATATCTACGCAATCTCCCCGAAGAGCAGCGCCGGGTGCATGCGGCCATGACCGTCGCGGAACGGTCGGGCCTCTGCGAGATCGTAGAACGCGCCAACGCCACGGCCTCGCAGGTGCTCGACGTGTTCCTGGACGCGCGCTACCGCGACCGGGTGGCGATCTTTCACTTCGGCGGCCACGCTGGAAGCGGTCAGCTGCTGTTCGAGTCGCCGGAAGGAGAGCCCCGGATAATCCATGCCGCGGGCCTCGCCCGATTCTTGGGCGCGCAGCGGGGACTGGCGCTTGTTTTTTTGAATGGCTGCTCCACCCAGGGGCAGGTCCAGGGCCTCCTTGACGCCGGAGTCCCGGTGGTGATCGCCACCTCTCAGGCCATTCGCGACTCGATTGCCACCGAGCTCTCGGCTCGCTTCTACCAAGCTTTCGCCTCCGGTGATTCGCTGCGCTCCGCGTTTGAGAAAGCGACAGCGGCGGTACAGGCCCTGCCAGAGGAGACTTACGTCGAGCTCCATCTGGGCTCCGCCGTCCCCTTCGTTCGGGACCGGTGGCCCTGGGATCTCTATGTCGCTCCGGGGGCCGAGGAACACGTCAAGCGCTGGAACCTGCCGCGGGTGGCCCGGGACCCACTTTTCGGTCTCCCCCCGCTGCCGGCGTTGGACCTGCCGCTCTCGCCGTTCAAGCACCTCGCTCCGTTCACCCGCGAAGACGCGCCGGTCTTCTTCGGACGGGGGCGCGAGATCCGCGAGCTTTATGAGGAGGTGACCCGGCCGGAGGGCGCGCTCCTCGTGCTCCTCTTCGGTGCCACCGGGGCGGGAAAGTCGTCGCTCCTCGCCGCGGGTCTTCTGCCGCGGCTTGAAGCCTCCCACGAGGTGCTCTACCTGCGCCGCGACCGGAACCTCGGCCTTGCCGGCACTCTGGCTCGCGCGCTGGGCGAAGACGAGGTCGGCGCCGCCTGGCGCCGGAGGGAGGAGACGGCGGGCAACCCGCTGACCGTCATCTTGGATCAGGCGGAGGAGGCGTGGACCCTACCTCTTTCCCGCGGCGAGGAGGTCGAGGACTTCACCGCCGTGCTGCGGACGCTCTCTGCCGTCCGCGAGACCCGCCCCCGGGGGCGCCTCGTTCTCGGCTTCCGCAAGGAGTGGTTGGCCGAGGTTCTCGAGATTTTGGATGCCGAAAAGCTTCCTCGCTCCCGGATCGAGGTCGCCCACCTGGACCGCGACGCCATTGAAGAAATCGTCCTCGGCCCAGCGTCGAGCGATCGTTTGCAGCGCCAATACGGTCTTACCATCCATCCTGATCTTCCGGTCCGGATCGCAGCCAATCTGATCGAGCAGCGCGCCGCCACCATCGCGCCGATCCTCCAGATTCTGCTCTCTCGGATGTGGACGCTCGCTAAGGCCGAATCGACCTCTGCCCGCTTCACTCTCGACCTCTATGAAGACATGAAGCGCCGCGGGCTCCTGCTGGAGGATTTTCTCGAACAGCAGCTTTCCGCGCTCCGAGAGCAGCTGCCCGAAGCCGCAGATTCGGGTCTGATCCTCGATCTCCTCTTCTTCCATACCACCCCCTTGGGCACTGCTGAGAGCCGTTCGGCGGCCGAGGTCGCGGAGCGCTACGGGCATCGCCCGGAGATCCCGGAGGTCGTGGAACAGTGTAAGGACCGCTACCTGCTCAGCGAGAGCGGGCGGGAAGGGGAAGTCAAGGGATCGGATCGCCTGTCGACCCGCCTGGCCCACGATTCCCTGTCCCCTCTGGTGCGTCGGCGTTTCGGATCCTCGGATCTACCCGGCCAGCGCGCGCTCCGCATTTTGCAGCGGGCGGAAGAATGGACGGGGGGCCGTTCTGGGGAGCCTCTGGGCGAGCTCGATCTGGCCCGTGTGGAGGAGGGTCGGAAGGGAATGCGTACGCGCACGCACGACGAGGAAAGGCTGGTCGTTGCGAGCCGCCTTCGGGCGAAGCGCCGGAGACGCCAGAGCCGGGGTCTGAAACTGACTGCCGCCGTCGCGGTAGCGATGATCTTTGGGGCCGCGTTGTTGTTCCTGTGGCAACGGCAACAAGCACGCGCGTCGGAGGAACGTTCGCGCGACAGAGCGTACTCGGCCCTCGGAGCAAACCTCTTGGTGGACATTCCGACCAAGGCCTCGTTGGTGGCTTTGGAAGTCCGCCGGCCAGACTCCACCCCGGCTGCGAACGACTTGCTTCAGAGGTCCTTGGCGAGCCCGGTACAGATCGCCAATCTAGCCGGGCATACGGCTTCGGTCTGGGTTGCTTCCTTCAGCCCGGACGGCACCCGGGTGGTTACTGCGTCTGGGGACGGGACGGCGCGTATCTGGAACGCCGCGACCAGCCAATCGATCGCTATCCTGAGAGGCCACACGGATATGGTCTGGGCCGCCTCCTTCAGCCCGGACGATACCCGGGTGGTGACCGCGTCTAGGGACGGGACAGCGCGAATCTGGAGTGCTTCCACGGGCCAACCCATCGCCACCCTAACCGGTCACAGGGATATGGTCTTGGCCGCCTCCTTCAGCCCGGACAGCACCCGGGTGGTGACCGCATCCCGGGACGGGACAGCGCGGATCTGGAATTCGGCCACCGGCGAACCGATTGCCACCTTGACTAGGCACAAGGATGTGGTCAGGGCCGCCTCCTTCAGCCCGGACGGCGCCCGGGTGGTGACCGCATCCGATGACAGGACGGCACGGATCTGGAACGCCGCCACCAGCCAACCGATTGCCACCTTGAGCGGGCACACGGAAGCGGTCTTAGCCGCCTCGTTCAGCCCGGACGGCACCCGGGTGGTCACCGCATCCTGGGACGGGACAGCGCGGATCTGGAACGTGGCTACCGGCCAACCGATCGTCACCCTGACAGGCCACACGGCTGCGGTCAATTCCACCTCCTTCAGCCCGGATGGCGCTCAGGTGGTGACCGCGTCTTTGGACGGGACTGCGCGGCTCTGGGGCGCGGCCACCGGCCGACCGATCGCCACTCTAACCGGGCACACGGAAGTGGTCTTAGCCGCCTCCTTTAGCCCGGACGGCACCCGAGTAGTAACCGCGTCTGTGGACGGAACGGCTCGGATCTGGAACGCGTGCGCCGGCCAACTGATCGCCACCCTGACCGGGCATACAAGTGGGGTTCGGGCCGCCTCCTTCAGCCCAGACGGCACTCGTGTGGTGACCGCGTCTTGGGACCGGACGGCGCGGATCTGGAATGTGGCCACCGGCCAACCGATCCCCACTCTGACTGGGCACACAGATGCGGTAAGGACCGCCTCCTTCAGCCCGGACGGCACCCGGGTGGTGACCGCGTCCGAGGACGGGACGGCACGGATCTGGAACGTGGCCACCGGCCAACCGATCGTCACCCTGACCGGGCACACGGATGCGGTCAGGGCCGCCTCCTTCAGCCCAGGCGGCACCCGGGTGGTAACCACATCTGGGGACGGGACGGCACGGATCTGGAACGCGGCCACCGGCCAATCAATCGCCACTCTGGCCGGGCACACGGATGCGGTCTGGGCCGCCTCCTTCAGCCCGGACGGGACCCGGGTGGTAACCGCGTCTTGGGACAAAACGGCGCGGATCTGGAACGCTGCCACGGGCCAACCGATCGCCACGCTGGCCGGGCATACGGATAAGGTTCAGGCCGCCTCCTTCAGCCCGGACGGGTCCCGGGTGGTAACCGCGTCCTGGGACGGGACGGCGCGGATTTGGAACCCCGCAACCAGTCAGCCGATCGCCATCCTGGCGGGACACATAAAAGCAGCCTCCTTCAGCCCGAACGGCACCCGGGTGGTGACGGCCTCCGAAGACAAGACGGCGCGGATCTGGAACGCCGTCAACGGCCAGCCGATCGCCGTCTTGGCAGGGCACACTTATATGGTCCACGCCGCCTCCTTCAGCACGGACGGGACCCGGGTGGTGACCGCGTCCGGAGACGGGACGGCGCGGATCTGGAACGCTGCTACCGGCGAACCAATCGCCACCCTGACAGGGCACAGGGATGAGGTCATTGCCGCCTCCTTCAGCCCGGATGGGAACCAGGTGGTGACCGCGTCCTTGGACAAGACGGCGCGGACCTGGAACGTTGCAACCGGCCAACCGATCGCCGGCCTGATGGGACATACGAAAGTGGTAAGTGCCGCCTCCTTTAGTCCGGACGGGACTCGGGTGGTGACCGCGTCCGAGGACGGGACGGCGCGGATCTGGCCCGTCGCCGCGGAGTACGTGCAAAGCTTGATCCGGGCACGAACCACTCTTTGCCTGACCGCTTCTTTTCGCCAACAGACTCTGGGCGAGAGTCCCCAAGAAGCCCAGAGTCACGAGAAGGCCTGCCAGACCTGCGTGCCGAAATTCTTCGCTCGCCTCAAGGGGGTTCCGGTCGGCGATGCGCAAGCCTACATCGCAGCGTGGAGGGGGTATCGGGGATGCATCGATCGCGCGCGCTGACCGCTCCGACACTTCCGACGAGACTTGCGAGAGCGGCGAACTCCGAGCGCGAAAGAACAGTTTCCCCCGATCCGAAGCTACTATCCCACAATCCCCGGTCTTAACCGGCCCGTTGGAACGAGCCTCACGATGGAGCCAGCGAATCTCTTGCCCGCAGCCGACCCCGGCCGCCCCCGCGAAGCGGCAATCCGCTTCATCGTCGATCTCGCCCGCGCGCTCCACCGCTACGGCACCACGGCGCACCGGCTGGAAAACGCGCTCCAGGGCGTAGCGCACCGGCTGGGCCTCGAAGCGCAGTTCTTCTCGACACCGACGGCCGTGTTCCTCTCCGCCGGCCTGCCGGGCGAAGAGGCGAAAACCGTGCTGATTCGCGTCCAGCCCGAAGCGATGAACCTGGAGCGCCTGGCGCTGCTCGACGGCCTCGCGACCGAGGTGATGCGCGGCGAGGTTTCAGTCGAGGTGGCGGCGGAGCGGATCGCCACGATCAACACCGCGCCGCAGCGCTACGGCCGCGCCCTGGTGCTCACCTCCTCGGCGTTCGCCTCGGCGACCGCGGCCCGCTTCTTCGGCGGCGGTTGGCGCGAGGTCTTGGCGGGTGGCATTCTCGGCCTGCTGATCGGCCTGCTGGGGATGTATTCGGGTCCCCGGCCCTGGCTCGGTCGCCTGTTCGAGCCGATGGCCGCGGCGCTCGCTTCCTTCCTCGCCACCTTCGCCGCGGCGCACGGCGGCCGGGTCTCGGTCTATATCGTCACGCTCTCGGCGCTGATCACCCTGGTGCCGGGGCTCTCGCTCACCGTCGCGATGTCCGAGCTATCCACCCGCGATCTCTCCTCCGGCAGCGCCCGGCTCGCGAACGCCCTGATGATCTTCCTCGCCCTCGCGTTCGGCGTAGCGTTCGGCGCCCAGCTCGCCTCGCTGCTGATCGCCGGAGCGCACGCGACCGCGCTCCTCCACCCGATCCAGCTCCCGCTTTGGACCGAATGGGTGGCGCTGCTCATCGCGCCGCTCGGCTTCGTCGTGCTGCTCCGGGCCAGCCCGCGCGACATCCCGTGGATCGTGATCGCCGGAGTGACCGCCTATGTCGGCGTCCGCCTCGGAGCCCGAGCCCTCGGCCCCCAGCTCGGAGCCTTCGCCGGAGCGGTGGCGGTTGGAGCGGGCAGCAACCTCTACGCCCGCTTCCTCGACCGACCCGCCGCGGTCACCCAAGTCCCCGGCATCCTCTTCCTGGTTCCCGGCAGCATCGGTTTCAAGAGCCTCGCCGCCCTGCTCGACAGCGACGTCGTCTCCGGCATCGAAACCGCGTTCCGCATGACCCTGGTCGCGATCGCCCTGGTCGCGGGGCTGCTGGTCTCGAACGTGGTCGTGCCGCCGCGGAAGGCGCTGTAACCGAGGTTGAACAACCCACACGATCAGATCGGTCGCGTGTCCTCTAGTGAGAACCGCGTAAGCTGAGCTTTCGGCAAGCGGACTCTCAAGGAGGCTTCATGAATCGATCTTCGATCGGGATGTCGGGTGGAATCTGCTCTCGCGTGCGGGGGCTTGGGTTTCTCTTGTTCGTGGCGTTGGCCTCGGCGGGAGCGCTTCGGGCTTCGGTTGAGCGCGGTGTGGCCGAATTCGATTTCGGCGATGCGCCGGACAGCTACGGAACGACCCTCGCTTCAAACGGTGCGCGGCATCCGGTGGCCGGCGCGCAGCCTCTTTTTCTTGGGCAGTGCGTCGATACCGAGACGGACGCTCAAGTGCCGCTCGACGCCAGCGGAGATGACTCGATGGCCGGCACCCCGACCGGGAGCTGCGCGAACGGCGACGACGAGGATGGCGTGAGCTTCGGGCTCGGAGGTTTCATCGCGTGCGGGTTCACTGTCGTCACGCTCACCACGAGCGGCGCCGGCCGGCTCGACGCCTGGGTGGACTGGAATCGGGATGGTGACTTTACCGACGCGGGCGAAAGGTTCCCGACCAACCTGACAGTGTCGCCGGGCTCGAATCTGCTTCTGATTCCAAACCCCTGCACGCTCGTGGCCGGTCCATCGTTCGCCCGATTTCGGCTGAGCTCCGTGGGAGGCCTCGCGCCGACCGGCGCGGCGCCCGACGGGGAGGTGGAGGACTACGCCATCAACCTGTCGGGAGTCGATTTCGGCGATGCGCCCAACAGCTACGAAACGGCGCTCGCCTCGAACGGGGCAAACCACGCCGCCGGCTCGCTCTACCTCGGTTCCTGTGTGGACACCGAATCGAATGCGCAGTCGCCGTTCGACTCCACCGGTGACGACCGCGCGCTGGGGCTGCAAACCATCGGCACCTGCGCCGTGCCCGGGGACGATGAGGACGGGGTGACGATTCCCCCGCTCGTCGCGTGCGAGGGGGCGACGATTCAACTGGTCGCGAGCGACACGATGCGCCTCGACGCCTGGATCGATTGGAACCGCGATGGCGATTTCAACGACTTCGTCGAGCGGTCGGAGCGCATCGCCACGCGCCTGACGTTGGTACCGGGAGTCAACAGCCTCACGATCTCCGTTCCCTGCTCGCTGACGGCGGGTCCCTCCTACGCGCGCTTCCGCGTCTCGTCCAACGGCGTCCTCAGTCCGGGCGGGTCGGCCGGCGAGGCGGGGGGCGAGGTGGAAGACTACGTCGTCAACCTGTCGCGAGGCGTGGTCGCCGTGCCCGCTCTCGATTCTCTCGGTCTCGCCCTGCTCGCGGCGCTCCTCGGCGCGGGGGCATTCGCCGTGCTGAGGCGTCGTCGCCGAACGTAGCGGAAGGGTAGAGCCGGGCTCGCTCTTTCGGGCTCGGCATACCAGATCGGGGCGTTAGCGGTGGTGCCACCGCTGTAAGGGGAAATTCCGGAGGCTCATCGGCTTTCGCCCCGGCCGGCCGCGCCTTGGTCACACTCTCGTGCAGTTTGAACGATAGGGCTCCAGACTCCTCCGATTCCGCGTTAGGCTTCCTGGCACCACCCTTTTTCTCAGTAAGGAGAAGCCTCATGAGGAACAAGCGCTCGAAGCTCACCCTGAACCGTGAAACCGTGCAGCGGCTCACTCCCTCCCATCTGGACATGGTGGCCGGCGGCACGGGGCAGCTCGGCTGCGGCAACACCCTGGTCGAGACCTGCAAGACCTGCAGCCAGCAGACCTGCGCCGGAATCACCTGCTACGGAACCATCTGTACCGACTGCTGCACCACGGATACCACCACCCGCTGAGGGATTGGCACCCCCTCTCCGGGGAATGGAAAGGGGAGGGGGTTCACTTCGGGATTCGGGAAAGGACGGACGAGCTGGCAGAGCGCTCGCGGCTAGAGCGGCTGCCCAGTCCAGGAAGCGGCTTCCCGCTCCAGGAAGCGGCTTCCCACTCCAGGAAGCGGCTTCCCGCTCCAGGAAGCGGCTTCCCAGTCCAGGAAGCGGCTTCCCAGACCAGGAAGCGCTTCCCGCCGCTCCCCAGCCGCCGCCCGCCTGCGATACGATCCCTCCATGAGCCACATCCCTCCTCTCGCAGGCCATCTCGTCGGCGCCGGCAGGAAGTTCGCCGTCGTCGCTTCCCGGTTCAACGAACGGATCGTCGAGCGTTTGATCGAGGGGGCCGTGGATTGTCTGGTCCGCCATGGGGTGGAGGCGGCGGACGTGCGGGTGGTGAAGGTTCCCGGGGCTTGGGAGATTCCTCTGGCTCTGGAGGAGCTGGCGCGGGCGGGCGGGGTGGATGGGTTGGTGGCGCTCGGCGCGGTGATTCGGGGGGAGACCCCTCATTTCGACTACGTCTGCTCAGGCTGCGCGAGCGGCGTCGCCGGGGTGTCCGAGCGGCATCGGCTGCCGGTAGGGTTCGGCGTCCTCACGTGCGACAACTCCGCTCAGGCGGAGGAGCGGGCGGGGGGCAAGGCGGGCAACAAGGGGTGGGATGCCGCCCTGGCCGCGCTCGAAATGGTCGATCTGCTGCGCCAATTGCGCCCCTGAGGTACGCCGCTTGGCGCCCGCTTTGGGCTATCATTCTCGGCGATCCGGACGGCCGGTTCTCCGCAGGTATCCAAATTCGGCCTCAATCTAGGTTCTAAGTCCAGGCAATCTAACGCTCGAAGCGGCGCTCCTTGGAGAGCCTCGCTTCTTTTCGTCGAGATCTTTGAGGCGCGCAACATGGCAGCGGGCAAGCGGCGCACGGCGCGGGAGATAGCGGTCCAGATGCTCTACCAGCGGGACCTGGGGGGGAGCACCTTGCCGCAGATCTTCGCGGGGTTCGACCTCGCGGAGTATCTCGCCTCGGAGCGCGCCGATTCCGAGGATTCGAGCGACGAGAACGGTTCGAGCGCGAGCGAGAAAGCCCCGGCCGGGCGCGCCATCTCTCCCAAGCGGCGGCGGCAGGTCGAGGCGGCGTTCAGCTACGCGCAGACGATCGTCCAGGGGGTCGCCGATCATCTGGAGGAGCTCGACGAGCTGATCCGCTCGCGGGCCGACAACTGGCGGCTCGAACGGATGCCGCCGGTCGATCGGAATATCCTGCGTCTGGCCGTGTTCGAGATGCTCTATGAGAAGGACATCCCGAAGCTCGTGGTGGTCGACGAGGCGATCGAGCTGGCGAAGAAGTACGGTTCGGAACAGTCGAGCCGGTTCGTCAACGGTCTATTGGATGGCCTGTTGAAGACCCATTCTTTTCCCGGCAGCTTGAAATAGCGCCCCCGGAACTTCCAAAGGCCATGGCGATGCGGCGATCCGACGAAGCGACGACCCCGATGACGACGATGAACCCCTACGATCACAAGTCGATCGAGAAGAAGTGGCAGGACCGGTGGGAAAAGCAGCGCGCGGCCGAGGTCGATCTGCGCCACTCCCAGCGGAAGTACTACATGCTGATGATGTTTCCTTATCCCTCGGGGGACCGGCTGCACGTCGGCCATGGCCGCAACTACATCCTGGGCGACGCCCTCTACCGCTACCTGCGGATGCACGGGAAAAGGGCGCTCAATCCCATGGGCTGGGACGCCTTCGGCCTGCCGGCCGAAAATGCGGCGATCGCGCGCGGGGTCCATCCCACCCCTTGGACGTTCGGCAACATCAAGGTGATGAAGGAGCAGTTCCGGCGCTGGGGCATCCTCTACGACTGGAGCAAGGAGATCGCCTCCTGCACGCCGGAGTACTACCGCTGGAACCAGTGGCTCTTCCTGCGCATGCTGGAGAAGGGGCTGGCCTACAAGAAGATGGCCCCGGTCAACTGGTGCCCGAGCTGCCGCACCGTGCTCGCCAACGAGCAGGTGGTGGAGGGTGCGTGCGAGCGCTGCGGCACGCCGGTGGTGCAGCGCGACCTGGAGCAGTGGTTCTTCCGCATCACCGACTACGCCGACCGGCTGCTCGCCGGCCTCGACGACCTGGAGGGATGGCCGGAGAAGGTCAAGGTGATGCAGCGCAACTGGATCGGCCGCTCGGAAGGGGCCGAGATCCGCTTCGCCATCCCTTCGTTGGGCGAGACGGTGGCGGTCTTCACCACCCGGCCCGACACGATCCACGGCGCCACCTTCATGGTCTTGGCGCCTGAGCACCCGCTCGCTTCGCGGCTGATCGCGGGCCATCCGCAACGGGCGGAGATCGATGTCTGGATCGAGAAGGTGCGCAACACGCCGCGCATCCAGCGCTCGGCCGAGGAAACTCCCAAGGAAGGGCGCGACACCGGCTCGGTGGCCCTCAACCCGGCGACGGGAGAGGAGATCCCCATCTGGCTTGCCAACTACGTGCTCCCCGAGTACGGCACGGGCGCCGTGATGGCCGTGCCGGCCCATGACGTGCGCGATCTCGCCTTCGCCCGTCAGGAGGGGCTGCCCGTGCGGCTCGTGTATCACCCGGAAGACCGCGACGTCGATCCCGCCACCATGACGGAGGCGATCCTTCACGAGGGCGTCATCCGCAACGCACAGCCCTTCGACGGCCTGAGGGACAGTCCGGAGACCCTCCAGCGGTTCATCGACTGGTTGGAGGAGAAGGGCTGGGGCCAGGGGAAGGTCACCTACCGCCTGCGCGACTGGCTGATCTCACGCCAGCGCTACTGGGGAACCCCGATCCCCGTCCTCTACTGCGAGAAATGCGGCATGCTGCCAGTACCGGAGGAGCAGCTCCCCGTCGAGCTGCCTTACGAGGTCGAATTCACCGGCCGCGAGGGCAATCCGCTGTCGCGCTCGACATCGTTCGTCGAGACGAAATGCCCGAAGTGCGGCGGCGCGGCCCGGCGCGAGACCGACACCATGGACACCTTCGTCGACAGCTCCTGGTACTACCTGCGATATCTGTCGCCGCGCGACGCGACCCGGATGTTCGATCCTGAGCTGGCGAACCGCTGGATGCCGGTGGACCAGTACATCGGCGGCATCGAGCACGCCATTCTCCATCTGCTCTACGCCCGGTTCGTCTGCAAGGTGCTGCACGATTTCGGGCTGATGGCCGTCGAGGAGCCGTTCAAGAACCTGTTCAACCAGGGGATGATCACCCGCTGGTCGGACAAGTCCGGCCGGGTGGAGAAGATGTCGAAGTCGAAGGGCAACACCGTCTCGCCGGACGAGCTGATCGAGGAGATGGGAGCCGATACCGAGAGGGTGTACACGTTGTTCATCGGACCGCCGGAGAAGGAGGCCGAATGGAGCGACGAGGCGGTCGCCGGCGCCAACCGGTTCCTGCAGCGGGTCTGGCGGATGCTCGACCGGCTGCCCGAGGCGCTCCCCACGGCGCCGGCTGACCCCGAGCTGGAGCGCGAGCGCCATGCCACGATCCAGCGGGTGACCCACAGCATGCAGCGCTTCTCCTTCAATACCGCGGTCGCGGCGCTGATGGAGCTGTCGAACAACCTTTCCCGCGCCCTGGAGGAGAAGACCGCGTCGCGGCTGCGTTGCGAGGAGACTTATGACACGCTCCTCCAACTGCTGCACCCGATGGCTCCGCATATCACCGAGGAGCTGTGGGAGCGGCGCGGCTACACCGAGAGCCTGCTCGAGACCTCCTGGCCGGAGCACGACGAGCAGAAGCTCCGCCGCGAACGCATCCACCTGGTGGTGCAGGTGGACGGCAAGCTGCGCGATCGCGTCGAGGTGGACGCCGGCGCGGACGAGAAGGAAGTGCGCGCCGCCGTCCTCGCCAGCCCCAAGGTGAAGGAACACCTGGCGGGCCGCGAGTTGGCCAAAGCCGTGCTGGTCCCCGGCCGGCTGATCAATCTGGTGACGAGGAAGTCCGCATGAAAAGAAGACTGTTGCTCTCGGCGTCCCTCGCGGCCCTGCTCCTCGCCCTCTCCGGCTGCGGTTATGCGCTGGTCGGGCGGGGAAGCACCATTCCTGAAGACGTGCGCTCGGTGTATCTGCAACCGCTCGCCAATCGCACCCAGCGCTCGCAGGTGGAGCAGGCCCTCACCCGGGCCATCGCCGACGAGCTGGTGACCCGGCAGCGGTTCGCCGTGGTGGGCAGCGAAACCGAGGCCAACGCCGAGATTCTGGGCGCCGTAACCGGCTTCGGCGTCACTCCGGTCACCTTCGACACGGAAGGCCGCGCCACCGAGTACGAGATCTCGATCACCGCCCAAGTCACCTTCAAGCGCGTGGGGACCGAGGGAGCGGTGCTGTGGAAGAGCGACCGCTACACCTTCCGCGAGAACTATCCTGTGGACCCGTCGTCGACCGAGTACTTCGACCGCGAGGACCAGGCGATCGAGACCGCCTCGAAGCGCTTTGCCGAGACCCTGGTGACGAACCTGCTGGAGGGGTTTTAAGGCCCTACTTGCCGAGCGCGGCGACGTTCTTGGCGAGGCGGGCCTTGGTGCGCGAGGCGGTGTTGGCGTGGATGACCCTCTTCTGCGCCGTCTTGTCGATGACGCTCAGGGTGCCCGACAGCAACTCGTTGGCTTTCGCCGCGTCGCCGCTCGCCACCGCCTGGCGGAGGCCCTTGATGGCGGTGCGCAGCCGCGAGCGATGCGCCCGGTTCTGCTCCCGCTGATTGACGTTCTGACGGTGCCGCTTCTCTGCCGACTTGGTGTTTGCCATGTCCTTCCTTGCCTGAAAAAAGTGAAGTCGCACCACAGTGCGACGCGGTCTTATAGCATCCCTGTCTAACGGAAGTCAACGCCGAGCTCGCGCAGCCGCTGCCGTGCGAGGTTGGCCTCATCGCTGGTCGAATACTGCCGGATGACGTGCTGGAGCTGGACGACCCCCTGCGAGCGCTCCCCGAGCTCGAGGTGGGCGTAGCCCTTCTTGAGCAGGGCGCTCGGCACCTTGTCGCTCCGTGGGTAGCGGCTCACCACGGCGTCGAACTGCTCGATGGCCTGGCGGAAACGCTTCTGGCGGTAGTAGCACTCGCCCATCCAGTAGGTGGCGTTGTCCGACAGGTCGGTATTGGGGAAGTTCGCCAGGTACTCCTGGAACTCGCGCAGGGCGAGGTCGTAGTTGCCCTTCAGGTAGTCGTTGTAGGCCGCGTCGTAGAGACTCTTGGGGTCGGCGCCGCCACTCGCCGGCGGCGCCTGCGGAGGTGGCGCCGCGGCGGCAGGATCGGGCGCGGGCGCGGGCGCCGCCATCTGGTTGCGGAAGGTCTTCAGCTCCTGGTTGGTGGTCGCGATCTGCTGGGAGAGCTGGGAGAGACGGTAGTTGGTGTCCTCGAGCTTGGCCTGCAGCGCCTCGATCTGGCTCGACAGGTCCTGCAGCTTCACCTGCATGTCGGCCTCGGTCTTGAGCAGCGACTGCATCTGGCGGCCGACGTTGGACTCCAGGTCGGCAACCTCCTGCTTGCTCGGGGCGAGCTTCTGCATCTGCAGCATCTGCCGCTGGATGTCGGAAAGCTGCGACTGCAGGTTCTCGATGTCCTGCGTCGAGACGCACCCCGCGGCGGCGAGCGCCGCCGCGAGGCAACCGGCTGGAAGGAGGAGGCGGTGGAGCTTCATATCAGCCGACGTTGGACCTGCCGGTGATCACCATGTGGGCGCGGCGGTTCTGCGACCAGCAGCTCTCCTCCGACGTCGTGCACACGGGGCGCTCCTCGCCGAAGGAGATGGTGCGCAGGCGGTCGCCTGCGACGCCCAGGGAGCCGAGATAGTCGCGGACCGCGTTGGCCCGGCGGTCGCCCAGGGCGAGGTTGTACTCGTTGGTGCCGCGCTCGTCGCAGTGCCCTTCGATGGTCACCGCGAACTGCGGGTTGCTCTTCAGCAGGTCGGCGTTGCGCGACAGTTTGTCCCGGTTGTCGTCGGTGAGCGTGCTCTCGTCGTAGTCGAAGTAGATGTCCGGGCTGAAGCCGCGCCGCCGCAGCTCGTCGTTGACCACCTGCAAATCGGAGGAAAGCAGCGGATCCTCCGCCTGGTCGTTCACCTCGGGAGCCGCCGGCTGTTGGACTTCTTCCGGCTGGGTCGGCGTCGGCGCCGGGGCCGGCACGGTCGTAGTGTCGACGTTGAGGTCCGCCGGCGGGGTGGCCGGCTTCTTCTTCGGGCATCCGTACAGGAACGTCAAAAGGACCGGCACGGCGATCCATATCATCCACTTTCGGTTCATCGTCATCTCCTCGATTCAAGACTCGTCGATACGGCTGTTAAAACCTCAGCATCACTCTATCAAATCTCGACGCGGCGCGGCAACCCGTTGCTCCCGTTCGGCTTGCGGGGGTCGGCTGCTTGCCGCCTAACGCTCCGGGCCGCCGCGCGACCAGTCGGCGAGATCGTTGTTGCCCTCCGTGGTGAGCTGCCGCAGGTTGGCGCCGTCCAGGTCCATCACGTAGATCTGCTTGCGGCCGCTGCGCCGCGAGGTGAAAGCGATCTTGCGGCCGTCGGGGGAGAAGGTCGGCGCCTCGTTCTCGCCGGGTCCCGCGGTCAGCACCCGGGTCTCCAGCGTGACGATGTTGGTCACCGCGATCTGGAACACGCCGTTCTGCCGGCTGGTGTAGGCCACCAGGTCGCCCTCCGGGTTCCAGGCGGCGCCGTCGTTGTAGGTACCGTCGAAGGTCAGCCGCCGCTGGTTGGCTCCCTCCGCGTCCATCAGGTAGAGGTGAGGGTTGCCGGCGCGGCTGGAGGTGAAGGCGATCTCGCCCCCTTTCGGGCTCCAGGCGGGGTTGGTATCGATGGCGTTGGAGTTGGTCAGCCGCCGCTGGTTGCCGCCGTCGAGGTCGGCGGTGAAGATCTCGGAGTTCCCGTCGATCCCATGCGAGAAGGCGATACGCCGGCCGTCCGGCGAGAAGCTGGGGCTGGTGTTGAGCGAGCCGGAGGTGACGATCGGGCGCTTCTTGCCGCTGCCGAGATCGGCGAGGTAGATCCCCGGCGGGCCGTTGAAGAAGGACGTGTAGGCCAGGGCGCCGCCGCCCGGGCTCCACGCCGGTGACATGGAGGTGGAGCGGTGGCCGGTGATGCGCCGCTGGTCCGCGCCGTCGTAATCCATGACGAAGATCTCTTTGTTGCCGGTGCGGTCCGAGGTGAAGGCGAGGCTGGACAGAGCGATCCCCGGCTTGCCGATGAGGAAGCGGATCACCTCGTCCGCGAAGGTATGGGCCATGCGCCGGCTGACCGGGAACGGCCCGCGGTAACGCTTGGCGACCACCGCCTGGCCGCTGCCGAGCTCGAGCACCCGGCCCTCGAAGACGATGCGGTCCCCCTCGGCCCGCACGTCGCCGAGCAGAAGCACCTCGTTGCCGGTGGAGCGGTACGCCGCGAGGTCCTGCTGCACGTCGCCGGTCAAGGCGAGCCCGGAGAGCGCCTCCGATCCCTGGATCTCGAAGTAGCCGGAAAGATCGAGGTCCCGACGCACCGTCTCCTCGAGCTCCCGCCCTGCCTTGCCCGCCTCGCCGGTGAGCTGGGCGGGGCCGCGGAAGGCGGGAAAGGCGAGCTTGATCTTGCGGGGCTGCCCACCGCGGTTCAGCTCGACCGTCACGGTGGGCGGCTGTTGATCCGGCGGCGGCGTGGCGGCCGGCGGCTGCTGGGCGGCGAGCACCAGCGCGAGCAGAAACAGGCTCGCTAGAACGGAGAGGACGACGGTTCTCGATCTCATGACACCTCGGTTCGATCCGGTTCCAGAATCAGCGGACGATCAGGTTCACTCCCAGCGAGCCGCGGCGGTACGCCCGCGGCAGCGGCGCGAAGGGGGCGGCGTTCTGCACCGCCCGCAGCGCCGCCAGGTCGAAGGAATTGTAGCCCGAGGACTCGGCCACCTGAAGGTCGGAGAGGCTGCCGTCGCGCTCGATGCGGAAGGAGATGATCGCCCGCACGCCGTCGCCCAGGGGTGGCCGCACCCATTGACCGTCGATCGCCGAAAGGAGCTGGTCGATGTAAAAACCGAATTTGAAGTCCGGATTGTCCAGACCGGCGATGGCGGAGCCGAAGGCGGCGCTGCCGAGCGGGTTGCCGGCAGCCGAACCGCGGCGGCCGGCCTCGCCTTCGAGGTTCGGTTGCGCCGCGGTGCCGGCGGGATTGGTGCCGGTGGCGCTCTCAGGCGGCGGCTTCGGCTCGGGCTTCTTCTTCTCCGGCTTCTCCGCCGGCAGGACGGGCACGTCCTTCGCCGGCGGCTGAGGCGCGGGTTTTTCGGGCTCGGGCTTGACCGGCTCGGGCTCCGGTGGCGCCGGCTTTTCCGCCTTCGGCCGGCTCGCCGGCCGGCGCACGCCGAGCGCCTGGACGGGGACGATCTGCACCGGCACGAACGACAGCGGCGGGGGAGGCGGGGCCAGCCGGGGCAGCAGCACGATGAGCGCCACCGCGCCGCCGTGCAGCAGGACGGCGGCGGCCAGGCTCACGGCCTCCGGCCTGCCGCCCCGCCGTGACCGCCGTTCCAGGACGTGATCGACCGCCTGGCTCACGCCGAGCGCCGCTTCTGGCGGTCCGTCACCATGCCTACGTGCACGATGCCGCCTTGATGGAGGATGTCGAGCACCTCGATCACCTTGCCGTAGGGGACGTCCCGATCGCCCTTGAGGAACACCGTGTCGTC
>DATMZU010000104.1:0-17726 GCA_035607435.1 Thermoanaerobaculia bacterium
AAGATCGATCCATATCCAAAGGGGAATCGACAGATGATCAACCTATCCAGACGTTCGGTCACCGCGCTCCTGTTCGCTTTCATCGCCGGATTGTGCACGCAGGCTCTGTTCGCGCAAGGCAATGGACGCATCGAAGGGCGCCTGACCCGCAAAGATGGCACGGGGATCGGCGGGGTCACGGTGGTGATTCAATCGACCTCGCAGGCGACGCTCACCGACTCCGACGGCCGCTTCTCCTTTTCGGGCGTACCGGCCGGCAGCTACGAGCTAAGCTTTTCGGCCGGCGACTCGACCGATAGCGCGGCGGACGTGGCGGTCGAGGCGGGCAAAACCCGGACGGTGGACAAGCAGGTCGATTGGGACGTCTCGTTCGTCGATACGATCACCGTCTTTTCCGCCTCGCGGCAGAACGAGAAGATCACCGAGGCACCCGCCGCGGTGACCATCATCTCGGAAGAGCAGATCGCGCGCGAGGCGACCCACGCCCAGCTGCCGAAGCTGCTTGAATTCACCCCCGGCGCCGAGGTCACGCAGAGCGGAGTGTACGATTTCAACTTCAACACCCGCGGCTTCAACAGCTCGCTCAACCGCCGCGTCGCGACCCTGATCGACGGCCGCGATCCGTCCGTGCCGTTCCTCGGCGCGCAGGAGTGGGCGGCGGTCTCCTTCCCGCTCGACGACATCGCGCAGGCCGAGCTGGTGCGCGGTCCCTCCGCCGCTCTCTACGGCGCGAACGCCTCCTCGGGCGTGCTCAACCTGATCACCCGCCGGCCGAAGGACAGCCGCGGGCTCCTGCTGCGCGCGACCGGCGGCGAGCTCTCCACCCTGAACCTCGATGGGCGCTATGCCGGCGCGATCAACGACGCGACCTACTTCAAGCTGCTCGCCGGCCTGCGCCAGAGCGGCGACTTCACCGTCTCGCGCAACGGCAAGGCCGAGTACTCGCGGCCCTGCACGGCCACCGGCCAGACCGACTGCCTGCCCCAGGAGCGGGTGGCGTTGAATCCCGAAGACGATGACGACATCAAGTTCGGCGCCGCACGGCTCGACCGCTATTTCGAGGGCGGCGGCGCCTTGCTGACCGCCGAGGTCGGCCGCGCGGACATCTCGGGTCCGGTGTTCCAGACCGGCATCGGCCGCGTCCAGCTGGTGGACGTCAAGCGCGACTTTGCGCGGCTCGACTACTCGCGCGACCATTTCAACTTCCTCACCTCCTACAACAAGAGGAACGCCGAGCGGCAGACCGCGCTCTCAGCCGGCAACAACGTCTCGCTCGACGACGACAACTTCAACCTCGAAGGGCAGACCTACTGGGGCATCGCGAACGACAAGGCGCGCATCGTCCTCGGCGGCAGCTATCAGGACGAGAACATCGACAGCAAAGACCCGCGCACCGGGCGCCAGACCCTGATTTTCAACCCGGTCAGCTCGAAATCGTACGCCGGCTACGGCCAGCTCGATTGGAACTTGACCGACTCGTTGAAGCTGGTCCTCGCCGGCCGCTACGACGACAGCGACCTGCACGAGTCGCGCTTCTCGCCGAAGGGTTCGCTGGTCTGGGCGGTGCGGCCGAACCACACGCTCCGCGCCTCGTACAACGAGGGCTTCCAGGTCGCCAACTACTCGGAATTCTTCCTCCAGGCGGACGTGGCGGCGCCGATCAACCTGTCGCCGTTCGAGGCGATCTGCCGCCAGGGCGGCGTCTCCTGCGGCTTCGATCCGGACAACAACGTGGCGACCGCGAACACGCGAGTCCTGGCGCTCGGCAACAAGGACCTCGAGCTCGAAGAGGTGAAGACCTGGGAGGTCGGCTACACCGGCATCCTGGGCGGCCAGGCGGTGCTGACCGCCGAGTACTACAAGAGCAAGAACGAGAATTTCATCACTGACCTGCTGCCGAACTTCGGCACGCCGCTCGGCCGCTTGAACGCCAACTTCGGCCCCTACCAGACGCCCGCCGGTCTGGCCGCTCCGTTGGCCACCCTGCTGCAAACACGGCTTCGGCAGGCGCTCGGAAACAACTTCTTCGTGCTCAGCAACAACCTGGACGGCACGCCGATCCTCGGCGCGGTCTCGTACACGAACTTCGGCGCGGTGGACACCCAGGGAATCGATCTCGGCCTCAACTGGTCGATCAACAACTCCTGGAACGTCAACGCCGCCTACTCCTGGTTCGACTTCGACATCCAGGACAGCCAGCCGGGCCTCGATCGCCTGCTGCTGCCGAACAGCCCGAAGAACAAGGGAGCGCTCGGCCTGGGCTATATCGCCGAGCGCTGGAATGCCGCAACGAGCTTCCGCTTCACCGACAAGTTCCGCTGGGTCACCGGCCCGTTCCAGGGTGACGTGAAGGCCTACACCTCGGTCGATGTGAACGCCAACTACGACGTGACCCAGACCTTCACGCTCGGCCTCTCGGTCTCGAACCTCTTCGACGAAGAGGCCTACCAGTCCTTCGGCGGCGACCTGATCGGCCGGCGTGCGCTGCTCAGCTTGACGTTCAAGAAGTAGGTTCCTCACGGCCCACGGATTCCCGGCCCGCCTCTTCGAAGAAGAAGATGCGGGCCGTTTTCGTAGGAGAGAGATCCAAAACGGGCGACGGGCGTAGGCGTAGGGGCGCAGCTGCGCCCTTGACTGGCAGGCCGACGCGGCCCCAAGGGCGCAGCATGCTGCGCCCCTACAAGACACCTGCCGAGGCGCGTCGGCCGCGAGTTTCCTTCTAGACTCTTCCCATGGCGATCGCCCTCCTCCCCGCCGCCGGAGCCTCCCGCCGCATGGGCCGGCCGAAGCTGCTGCTGCCGTTCGGAACAAGCACGGTGATCGCCTCGCTCGTCACGAGCTTCCGCGCCGCAGGAATCGAGCGGATCGTCGTCGTCGCCTCGCCCACCGACCTGCCACTTCAGGATTGGGTGTGCCGGTCGGGGCTGATCCTCGCGATCAACCCCGATCCCGAACGGGGCATGCTCTCGTCGATCCTCGAAGGTCTTTCGGCGGTTGGCGGCGCGGAAGGTTGGCGCGAGCCGCTGTTGATCTCCCCTGCCGACCTGCCTGCGCTCCAGCCAGAGACGATCCGCGCGACGCTTGCCGCACTCGACTCTTCAGGCAGCGCGCTCGCGTGGCCTACCTATCGGGGAAAGAACGGGCACCCGCTCGCGATTGCCCCCGAGGCGGTTGCGGAGATTCCGACGCTCGATCCGGCGGTTGGTTTGAAACAGCTCCGCGAGAGATTCGCCGGGCGGACGATCGAGATCGCGGTGGAGGACGCCGGTGCGGTGTCGGACGTGGATACGGCTGAGGAGTATGAGGCGCTTTCCCGGCCGCCCGCCGCCCAGATCCCTCGCTATCGCTCGGGATGATGGAAGGGGTCAGCCGTCCTTGCCGAACGTTGGCAGCCTTTCGACAGACCTTTTACGAAGGAGCCGGAATCCCCAGAGCAGCGAACTCTGCCTTGATCTCGGCATCCGACTTGCCCATCTCCTGGAGCAGGATTTGGTAGTTGCCCGCAAACAGTTGCCGGCGCGGGTGCTCGAATCCGGTCTGTCGCGCGAAGTCCAGAACAATCGCGAGCGCCCGGCGCATCAGCGGCTCGGCTTCGGCGAGGCGGTTCGTGGCCTTGAGCAACATAGCCAGGTTGTTGAGGGCGGTGGCGACCTCGGGATGATCCGTCCCGAAGCTCGCTTCGTCGATCGCGAGTGCCCGGCACATCAGTGGCTCGGCTTCAACGAGGCGGTTCGTGGCCTGGAGCAACTGGGCCAGGTTGTTGAGGCGGATGGCGACATTCGGATGATCCGCCCCGAAGCTCGCCTCGCCGATCGCGAGCGCCCGGCGCATCAGCGGCTCGGCCTCGGCGAGGCGGTTCGTGGCCTTGAGCAACATAGCCAGGTTGCTGAGGCGGATGGCGACGTTGGGATGATCTGTCCCGAAGCTCACCTCATCGATCGCGAGCGCCCGGCGCATCAGCGGCTCAGCGTCGGACGGGCGGTTCGTGGCCTGGAGCAACAGGGCCAGGTTGTTGAGTTCGACGGCGACCCTCGAGCGATCCGCCCCGAAGCTCGCCTCGTCGATCGCGAGCGCCCGGCGCATCAGCGGCTCGGCTTCGGACAGGCGGTTCGTTTCCTTGAGCAACCAAGCCAGGTTGCTGAGGCGGATGGCGACGTTGGGATGATCTGTCCCGAAGCTCACCTCGTCGATCGCGAGCGCACGGCGCATCAGCGGCTCGGCTTCTGAATGCAGAGCCTTGCCGAAGTAGAGGATTCCGAGCTGGTTCATCAGCAATGCCGTGGGATCCGCGATTTTTGCGGAATCCGCGAAGGCGGCCACCGCGCGGGCATGCGGTGACAGCGAGTCGAGAGTCGGCCAGGACCTCACGTCCTGAGGGTCGCCTAAAAAGGCAGCGTTTACCCAGCCGAGCGCCTCGCTAAGCGGTTGGTTTCCTGGAACGTCCCGCAAGCTGCGGCGGGTCACGTCCTGTACCAGACGATGGATGGTGAAGGTCGGCGCTTCGTCCGCGCGGGTTACCAGGGAATAGGTCGCGAGATCGACGAGCGCACTATGTAGAACCCTTAAGGAATCACAGCGATTGGGCCTTAGTAAAATGCGCCTCAAGAATCTTGCCCACAGCGAAGACTCGCACGGGATCGGCACGTCCAGCAGCGATTCCGGAATCGGTTCCGGCCCCAGCCAGGCGAGCCGTTCGAGCAGGCGACGGGCCGGGGCGGTCAGCCGATCGACGGAGGTCTGCCAGGTGACGGCGATGCTTGCCGGGTAGTGGCTTACTTGGCTGTCGAACCAGGTGAGTACCTGCTCGTGCCGTGAGTGCCACTCCTTCAAATATCCCTCGAACGTCAGTTTGCGTTCGGCGATGTAGGCACCGGCCTGCTCTAGCGCCAACGGCAGACAACCCACTTCTCGCGCCAGCGCTCTCGCCTGGACAGTGTCGTCATTCGCTGTTCTCCTCCGCCCCTCGGTCCGGCCTAGTAGGAAAGCGACGGCCGCCTCTTCCTCCAGCACGTCCAACTCGATCGGCTCGACCTCCGCGCCCCAATGTGCCAGACGCCCGGTCATCAGAACGTCGCCGCCTTGCAGCCGCGGAATCAAGGTATCCACCGCTGCCGCGGATTCTTTCGTATCGACGTTGTCGAGAACCAACAGCCACCCCGGCTGCTCACCGAGGCGGCGTAGGACCGCTTCTACCTGGATTTCTTCATCAATGGCTTCTCGTTCCGGCAGGTCCAGCACCTTGTTGAGCGCCGCGAGGTTGCGCCGTAGATCGGCCGGCGAACCGGCGCCTACGAACAGCACCGCCGAGTACTCCGCGGCGTAGCGCCAGGCATATTCGATGGCGAGCCGGCTCTTCCCCACTCCGCCCAGGCCATGGATGGCTTTCCCAGCGATCGCCATCGCTTGGCCGGCTTTCCTTTCGGTGAGCTTTTTTCGGAGAGTCGCGAGGACCTCTTCGCGCCCTCGGAAAAGATCACCAAGGGAAGCGAAGGGCAGGTTGATCGGGAAGGAAATCCGCTGTGTCTCCGGCGGCAGTTGAAAGAACTCGTCGAGGAGACGCGGATACTTTTTGACCTGCTCGTCGAGCTCATCGCCGCTCCAGAAGTGGCAGGTTGCCTCGGCTCCCCACTCTTTCCGGAGGGCCTCGCGCGTGGCAACTCCTACCGTGCGGGACACCACGAACACCAGCTCGTGCGGTTGCTGCTCGACCGGCAAGGACCGGAGTTTTGCGATCTCCCTCTTGCCCTCGGCGGCGGAAAAAGCCCGAACCCGCTTACATTGAAAAACCCAGCGTCGGCCGTTCTTCCAACCCACAACGTCGCGTCCGCTTTCACTCCCGCCCTCACCAAGATGCTCAACAGGATCAAACTTCTTTTCCCGGACGAGCCACAGGCAGAGGCGCTCGAACTCTCCCGGCGCGAGCTTGTCGAACGAGAGTGTCTGGGCCGAACCGGTTCGGAAGGGCTTTGCGGGGGTAGCCATTGCGTGGTTGCGCGCAAAGTGTAGCGTACGGCTGGTTTCGCAGGCAGCAACAGCTCTTCGTCCGTCATCCCGAGCGAGCGCGAGGGAACTGAAGCGGGCGGCCTTGAATTCCCGAGAATTACAGCGAGGGCGCTTGGCTATCGGCGACGTAGAGCGGCTATCGCTGCTGTAGAGCGGCTATCCGTGGGCCGATAGCCGCTTCCCGGCAGAAAATAGTCTCTTCCCAGCGCCGATAGTCGCTATCCGCTGCGGAGAGCCGCTATCCACGGCGGATAAACGACTATCGAGAGGGGGAAGCCGCTATCCAGCGGCGGATAGCCGCTCTACGCGGCCGGAAGCGGCTCTACACAGCCGATAGCCGCTCTACGCAGGCGATGGCGGACTCCGCGCGCCGATGGCGGTTCCACGGAGCCGATCGTCGCTATCGCTCTGCGATGGCGAATTCCCAGCTCTGCGATCGCGCTCCCAGCCGTGCCGATGGATTTACATCGATCCGTCGCATTCTAGAGCCGGGGACTTCGGTGCACACGACCGGGAGTTTCTTCTACGATGGCAACGGGCCCGCTAACCGGCAAGCGCCCCGTTCAGCTCACTCGCATAGCGTTCGGCGTTCGCCCGTACCGCGGCGACGTACCCTCCCGCCGCCGTAATGTCCTCGGCGCTCGGATAGGTGAGCCCGCGCGAGACCGGCACCAGCACTCCCCCGCCTTTCGCATCCGCAACCGCGCGGACCGCATCGAGCGAACCGCCTTGCGCCCCTAGGCCGGGCACGAGGATGGGCGCGTGCGGCATCAATTGGCGCAGCGCCGCGGCCTGGGAGGGATAGGTCGAGCCGACCACCGCGCCGACCAGCCCGAAGCCGCTTTCGCCCAGGGTCTTGGCCGTCCCCTCCTCCACCTGCTTCGCGAGCCGCGCCGAGACCGTCCCGCCGAGGATCTCCAAGTCCATCAGATCGCGCGAACCGGGATTCGAGGTCTTGACCAGAACGAAGACCCCCTTGCCGGAGACCTTCGATGCCGCAAGAAACGGCGCGAGCGAGTCGGCGCCGAGGAACGGATTGACCGTGACCGCATCGGCCGAAAGATCCGTGTCGCCGAGGTAGGCGCGGGCGTAGGCCGTCGCGGTCGAGCCGATGTCGCCCCGCTTGACGTCGAGGAGGATGGGAAGCCCGGCGGCGCGGATCTTCGCGAGACATTGGGCGAGCGCCGCAACGCCCGTGCTTCCATGCTGCTCGAAAAAAGCGCTTTGAGGCTTTGCCGCGCAACAAAACGGTGCCGCAGCTTCCAGCACCTGCTCGGTGAACGCGACGAGGCGGCGGACGATCTCCTCGCCGCCCGCTCCCTCCGCCGGCCGAAGCTCCGGCGGCATGAGGGAAAAATCGGGATCGAACCCTAGGACGAGCGGCGAGGTCTGGCGGGCGCGGGCGAGAACGTCGTCGGTGAAATGCACGGCGTGATTCTAATGGGGTTTGCTTACAGCTCGGCGAGGAACTGTTTGATTCCGGCGTCCAACCGGTGGCGTTCGGCGTGGCGCTCGATCGCGATCTCGACCAGGCGGCCGACGAGCTGCGGCAGCGTAAGCCCCGAGAGGCCCCAGAGGCGGGGGTACATTGAGATGCTGGTGAAGCCGGGGAGGGTGTTGATCTCGTTGACGTAGAGATTCTCGCCTTCGAGGAAGAAATCGACCCGCGCCATCCCCGAGCCGCCGAGCGCTCCGAAGGCGGCGACCGCGATCGAACGCAGGCGATCTTCAATCTCCTTCGGAATCTCGGCCGGCGCGATCAGCCGCGCGGTGTCCTGCAGGTACTTGTCCGCGTAATCGTAAAACGCGTTGCCGGGGACGATCTCCCCCACCGCCGAGGCTTCGAGCCGGCCCTGTCCCCCGAGCACGGCGCATTCGAGCTCGCGGCCGGCTACGCCGCGTTCGACCAACGCGCTTTCGTCGAACCGGAGCGCGAACGCCACGGCATCGCTCAAATCCTCCGGACGATCGACTTTCGCGACGCCGACGCTCGACCCGCCGACGCTCGGCTTGACGAACAGCGGGTAGGCGAAGCGCGCGGCGCGCCGGCGGATGTCACCCGGGTCGCTTTCGAACCCGGCCCGCGTGACCGGCTCGTCATCGACCACCGGCACGCCCGCCGCGCGCAGCTGGCGCTTGGCGAGCAGCTTGTCCATCGCAAGGGCGCTGGTCGCCACCCCCGGACCGACGTAGGGCAGGTCGAGCATTTCGCATAAGCCCTGGAGCGTGCCGTCCTCTCCCCAGGTGCCATGGACGATCGGGAACAGCGCTTCGACCCCCGCGCCGGTCAAGGCGCCTAGGGTGGAGGCCACCGGCTTTCCCACCGGCGGCACCGCCACCGCGTCGCCCGCGAGAATCTCCGCCGAGGCTTCGGGCGACAGCCAGCAACCGTCTTCCGCGATCGCGAGCGGCACCGGCACGTGCCCGGCCGCGGCGAGCCCCTGAAACACCGTGCGGGCCGATCGCAGCGAGACCTGGTGCTCGACGCTCCGGCCACCGAAGATCAATCCGACTCGCGCCATGTCGATACCTTCCCGTTCTACCGCGCTTCGAGGTCTACGTACTTCGCTCGCAGCACTTCCGGCTGCGCGGCGAGCTGTTCGAACGTCGCCGCATCGACCGCCTGGTCGAGCCGCAGGACCGCGAGCGCCTCTCCCCCGTCGCGGCGCGACAGGTGAATGTCGGCGATGTTGACGCCGGCTGCCCCGAGGAGGGTGCCGAGCTTGCCCACCACCCCCGGCACGTCGCGATTTTCCAGCACCAGGAGCTTGCCTTCAGGGCGAAACTCCAGCCGGTAGCCGCCGAAACGGACCACTCGCGCCTCGCCATCGCCGAACAGCGCGCCGTCCACCTCGACCGATTTGCCGCCGCCGGAGAGCCGCACGCTCACCCGGTGCGGGTCGTCGGCCGGCGCGGTGCGTGCCGTGCGCTCCATTTCGACGCCGCGGCTTTCGGCGATCCGCTCGGCGTTCACATAGTTCACGCCGTCGCCGAGCGCCGGGGCGAGCACGCCCTTGAGCGCCGCGATCGCCAGCGGATGGCGCAGCGGCTCTTCGAGATTCCACAGCTCGACCTCCAGCCGCTGCGGCGCCCCGCCGAGCAGCAGGCTCGCGAGCCGGCCAAGGCGTTCGCCCAGTTTCAGGTACGGTTCGCCGCGCGCGCCGGTCGGGCGGAACGGCAGGTTCACCGCCGCGGCCGGCATCTCTCCGCCGAGGGCGGCGAGCAGCATGTGGGCGGTCTCTTCCGAGATCCGCTCCTGCGCCTCGCGCGTCTGGGCGCCGATATGCGGCGTGGCGACCACCTTGGGGTGCTCCGCGAGGCGGCGATCCTTCGGCGGTTCCTCGATGTAGACGTCGAACGCCGCGCCGCCGATCCGTCCGGCGTCGAGCGCTTCGAGCAGGGCGTCCTCGTCGATCAAACCGCCGCGGGCGCAGTTGACCAGCAGCGCGCCCGGCTTCATCGCGAAGATCCGCTCGCGCGAGATGACGTTCTTGGTCTCCGCGGTGAGCGGCGTGTGGAGCGTCAGCGCGTCGGCCCGGGCGATCAGCTCATCCATCGAAACCAGCTCGACGCCCAACCGCCGGGCGACTCCGGCGTCGAGAAACGGATCGGAGGCGAGAATCTCCATCCCGAACGCCTTCGCCCGTTCCGCCACCCGTTGGCCGATCCGGCCGAAGCCGACGACCCCCAAGGTCTTCCCCTCCAGCTCCACACCCAGGAAGGTCTTCCGGTCCCACTCGCCCCGCTTCATCGAGGCGTCCGCCGCCGGAATCTGCCGGGCGAGCGCGAGCAGCAACGCCAGGCTGTGCTCGGTCGCCGAGGTGAGGTTCGCCGTCGGGGCGTTCACCACCAGGATGCCCAGCTCGGTCGCGGCGGCGACGTCCACGTTATCGACCCCCACCCCCGCCCGGCCGACCACCTTGAGCTGCTTGCCCGCGCGCATCAGATCCGCGGTGACCTTGGTGGCGCTGCGGACCACCAGCGCATCGACGTCGGCGATCAGCTCGGGGAGCCGGCCGCGTTCGTCGGCGGCGACAATCCGGATCTCCGCGCCGGCTTTGGCGAGGAGATCGAGCCCATACGGGTCGAGGGTGTCCGCGATCAGGATTTTCGGCATCGCGGTCTTCAAGCTCCGACCGCGGCCGGGGCCATGAGCCGCGCCATCTCTTCGTCGATCTGGACCAGCAGGGCGGAAAGGTCGCTCTCGCGCACCTCGCCCATGTGGCCGATCCGGAACGTCGTCGGCTTCCAATCGCCGTAGCCCCCGCCGATGGTGGTGCCCCGCGCGGTGAGCGCTTTGGTGAGCGCCTGCGGATCGAGCCCCTCGGGCGCCAGGAAGCAGCTCACGGTGTGCGAACGGCAACCCTCGGCCGAGGCATAGGCGATCCCCCGCGCGGCGGCCCAGTCGGCGGTCTGCTTCTGCAGCTGCGCGTGACGCTCCCAGCGCGCCTCCATCCCCTCTTCGAGGATCACGTCCATCTGGCGATCGAGGGCATAGAGCAGCGGAATCGCGGGGGTGGTGATGAAGCCCCCCTCGCGGTGCTTGTCGCGATAGTTGAGCAGGTCGGTGTAGAAACCGCGGTGCGGCACTTTCGCCGCCTGTTCGGCCGCGCGGTCGGACAGGGTGAAGACGGTGAGGCCGGGCGGCACCGCGATCGCCTTCTGGGTGCCGGCGAGCGTGACGTCGATCCCCCAGGCGTCGGTTTCGACCGGCGCGCCGCCGAGCGAAGAGACGGCATCGACGATCACCAGGGCGTCGCTCGATTCACGCACCACCTTGGCGATCTCGGCGATCGGGCTCATCACGCCGGTCGAGGTCTCGTTGTGGACCACGGTGATCGCGTCGTAGCGCTTCCGATCGAGAGCCTTCTTGACCAGATCCGGATCGACCGGCTGGCCCCAGGGAAACGCGAGCTTGTCGGCGTCCTTGCCGGTCGATTTACTGATCTTGTGCCAGCGCTCGGAAAACGCGCCGCAGGTGAGATTGAGCACCGAAGTGGGGACGCAGGAGACGACCGCCGCCTCCATCACCAGCGTCGAGCTGCCCGAGGCGACCATCACGTCGCCCGCGGTGCGGAGCAACTTCGGCAATTTCGCCGAAAGATTGAGGTAGAACGTCTTGAAGCCCGCGGAGCGGTGGCCGACCATCGGCTTGGTCATCGCCTGCCGGACCTCTTCGAGGACGTAGGTCGGGCCGGGCAGGAAGAACTGGATCTTTTCGGACATGGGGTTCCCTCGTTTTCCGGAGGATTGAAGACCCGGGGGAGCTGGAGGCGCGGGAGGAACATCTCGCGCTCGAAACCGCATTGTGGCAAATCGGCGGAGCCGGCCGCAAGTTATCGCGAGAGCGAGCCGCGCAGAGCCTCGATCAGGTCGTCCGCCACCGGCGAGCGCGCGCCGGGCGGCAGAACGGCTCGCAGCACGACGCAGGGCAACGCCGGTCTCACGCGCACCTCGGCGAGCAGGTTCTCGCGCAGCTCCGTCTCGACGGCGTGCTCGGGCAACAGACCGAGCGCCGATCCTCCGGCGAGGATCCCGCGCTTCACCCCCTCGATGGTGCCCATCGCCTGCATCCGGGGCGGCGGTACGCCCGCCGCCTCGAAGTGCTGCCGCAACGCCTGATGGTAGTTGCCGCCCGCGTCGCACATGTAGAAGTCGCAGCGGCGCAGATCTTCCACCGCGGCCGTGCCGCGCGCCAGCGGGTGACCCGGAGCGCCGAGAATCATCAGGCGGGCTTTCGCCAGGATCGCGCCGGCCTCGGGCCCCGCCTCGGGCTCCAGCACCAGGCCGAGATCGCACTCCCCCGCCGCGACCCGCTCGCGGATCTCGCCGCAACTGCCGGTGAGCACCTCCACCCGCACCGCCGGCCAGCGCACGCGAAGGGCGGCCAGCCGGTTGGGCAGCACGTAGGCGCCGATCGACTCGACGGCCGAGACCCCGAGGGTTGCCTTGACGCCGGGCGACGCGTCGGCGAGCGCTCCGACCAGCTCGCTGCTCAGCGCGAACATGCGACGCGCGTATCCGAGCAGGACTTCGCCGGACGGCGAGAGCGCCGACGCGCCCTTCCCCGACTTGCGGAACAGCTCGACGCCCAGGGTGCGCTCCAAGGCGGTGAGCGTTTCGGAGACCGTCGATTGCGAAAGCCCGAGCGCCCGGGCGGCGCGGGTGTGCGTTCCGGCCTCCGCCACGGCCGCGAATACGCGCAGGTGCCGCAGTTCCAGCTCGCTCTTCACCGCACGAACTTATCATCGGCATTTCCGATCGGAGGCATCGGCGTTTGGGGGAGCGGACGAGGCACCGTTACGGTGCGGCCATGATTTCCCTCGAATCGCAGACCACCACCCTCTTGGTCGTCGATCTCCAGCTCGGCTTCGACGAGCCGCGCTGGGGCCGGCGCAACAACCCCGCTCTCGAACAGCGTACCGCCGAGCTGCTGCGCGCGTGGCGCGCGGCCGGCCGCCCGGTCATCCACGTCAAGCACATGTCCACCGATCCCTTTTCGCCGCTGCGGCCCGGCCAGCGCGGCAACGAATTCAAGCCCGAGACGGCTCCCCTAAGAGGCGAGCCGGTGATCGAAAAGCGGGTCAACAGCGCATTCATCGGGACGTCGCTGGAAGACGATCTACGACACGCCGGGCGTCGCGGGTTGGTGATCGTCGGGCTCACCACGAATCACTGCATCTCGACCACCGCGCGCATGGCGGGCAACCTGGGCTTCGCCACCTGGGTCGTGTCCGACGCCACGGCGACGTTCGATCGCGTCGGCCCCGACGGGGTCGAGCATCCCGCGGAGCGGATTCACTCGATCGCGCTGTCGGATCTTCACGGCGAATTCGCCACCGTGGTGGACACGGCGACCGTGATCGCCGCTCTGGAAGTTCCCACCTCCTCCAGGAGAGCGGCATGAGCCCCTCTCGCATCGCGTGGGTCGTCGCCGGAATGATCGCGCTCTTCGTTGGCGTCCCCCCGTTCTCCGCCGCCCAAGCCGCCGCGCTGAAAGGGATCGAAACCGGCGACCTGGACCGAACCGCGGACCCGTGCAACGACTTCTACGCGTTCGCCAACGGCACGTGGCGCGCGAAGAATCCCATTCCGAAAGGGGAACAGCGTTGGAGCCGGCGGACGGCGGGCCGCGAGACGAACCGGCGGCAGTTGAGGGAACTCCTCCAAGAACTGGCCGCGAAGGCGGATCGGCCTCGCGGCGGCGTCGAGCAGCAGCTCGGCGACTATTTCGCCTCTTGCATGAACGGGCCGGCATTCAAAAACGAAGCGCGGGCGCGCCGAGCTGCGATATGTCTCGAATCGACAGAGGCCCTGCTCGGAGAGCCCCTCGGCCGCGCTTACGCCGAACGGCACTTTCCTCCCGCGGCAAAGGCCAAGGTCCAGGAGATCGTCCGCAACCTGCTCGCGGTTTTGAAGGACGACCTCGGCGAGTTGCAGTGGATGTCCGAGACCGCGCAACAACAGGCCCTCGCAAAGGTCGCGGCTTTCGAAGTGCTGGTGGGCTATCCCGACGCGTGGACCGACACCTCGGCGCTCGTCATCCGCCGGGATGCGTTCTGGGCCAATGTGGAGGCGGCGCGGCGCTTCAGCGTCGAGACAGACCGCAAGCGCATGGGAGAGAGCACGAGCCGCGCTGTCTGGCAACTGCCGCCGTCGTCGCCCGGCGCCTACATCGACATCCAGCTCAACATGATGGGATTGCCGGCCGGCTTTCTGCAGGAGCCGGCGTTCGACCTCGCCGCATCCGACGCCGTGAACTACGGTGCGATCGGCATTTCGCTGGCCCACGATCTGACGCACGCGATCGACGCCCTGGGCCGGGATTTCGACTCGACGGGACAGCCGCGGAACTGGTGGACGAAGGCCGATTTCGACGCGTTCCAGAACGTCGGCCAATGCACCGTCGATCAATACGACGGCTACGAGATCGAGCCCGGCGTTCACCTGGACGGCAAGCAGGTTCTCGGCGAAGCGCTCGGCGATCTCGCCGGAGTGCGCCTCGCCTATCGCGCTCTGGAGCGTTCGATGCAGAGCCATCCGGTGCCGGAGATCGACGGCTTCTCCCCCGAACAACAGTTCTTCATCGCCTGGGGCCAGTTCCGCGGCGCCGCCGAGAGCCTGGAGCTACAGCGTCAAATGGTGAAGTCGGACCCGCACCCGACCGCCAAGTACCGAGTGATCGGACCGCTGTCGAATGCGCCGGAGTTCCAACAGGCCTTCGGCTGCAAAGCGGGAGCGGCCCTGGTGAGACCGCCGGAAAAGCGCTGCGGAATCTGGTAGATCCTCGCAGTGTCCCGCGGCGCTCCTGGCACCGGCGAAAGAGCTCGTCGAAGGGACGCGGGTGGACATGCTGTGGGAGGCGATGGATAATCGATGCGCGCTTCCGCGACCAGGCATGCACTACGAGACACTGGAAGTCCGCTTCGAGCGCACGGAGTCGGACTCTCTAGAGGTCGTCGTCGAGACCCCCTTCCGGAAGGAGACGGCGCGGGGGACGCTGGGCCTGTCCTTCGCGGAGATCGAGAGGCTGGAGAAATCGGCCGGGTCGGCCGGAGCCTCCCAGATCGGCGCCCGTCTCTACGACGCCTTGTTCGCTGGAGGGAGTCCCAGGGATCTTTTCCAAAGGGTTCTCGGACGTTGCGTCCCGGGAGAGACGAGGCTCCGACTCGATCTCCGGTTCCATCTGGGGAGCGATATCCAGGCGCGGCTTGGACGCCTCCCCTGGGAACTGCTCTTTCACGACCGCTTTCTGCTTCTGGCAGAGCAGCCGCTCCTGCTCACGCGCTCCTTCGAAGTGGAGGCCGCGAGCGCTCCGGCGGCTTCGCCACCCCCGCTGCGGGTCCTCGTGGCGATCTCGTCGCCGACGGACCGGCCGCCTCTCGATACGGAGGCCGAGAAAGTCAGGATTCAGCGGGCCTTGCGCAATCGGCCCGAAGTCCACGCTCGTTTTTTGGAACCTGCGACTTTGGAAAGCCTGGAGGATGCGGTCCGCCAGTGGCGTCCACAGGTTCTCCATTTCATCGGCCATGGCACCGCCTCCGGAGATGCCGACGGGTCTCTCGTCCTCACCGATGGGACCGGGCTGGCGGATCACGTCTCGGGCGTGGATCTCGTGGTCCATCTTGTGCCGCGAGGCGTGCGCCTCCTGGTGCTCAATGCCTGCGAAACCGCGTCGATCCCCCATCGGCCGCTTGCCGGTACGGCGATCGCCCTGATCCGGGGTGGAATGCCGGCGGTGATCGCCATGCGGCAGAGCATTTCGGACGTGGCCGCCATCCGTTTCGGCGACGTCTTCCATGAGCGCCTCGCCGCCGGCGAGCCGGTGGACGCGGCTCTGAGCGACGCCCGGATCGCTCTTTCGGCCCTGGAGAATCACCCGATCGAATGGTCCATCCCCGTCCTGTTTCTCCGCTCCCTGGACGACCGTTCGATCCTGACCGCCGGACGACGAGAGGAGACGAAAGCTCCTCTCCCCGCCTGGGTCGGTCGGTTTGCGGCATGGCGCCCCTTCGGCGTACCCGTTGGAGCTGGGGCTCTCCAGATCGGAGGCGCCCTGGGCAGTCTCCTGGCGGGAGTCTGGTGCTCCCTGGTCGCACTGATCGCCGCGGGCCGCGCCACTTCGCAACCTTTCGGGCTCTTCCTCCTCTTGACCTTCCTGTCCGGCGCGCTCGCCACGTGTGCCGTCTGGTCGGCCCGTCGGTGGCCGACCCTGCGCGCTTTTTGGCTCTCTCTTTCAGTCCTTGGTCTGATTCTCCCGTTCCTCCTGTAGAGTTTCACACTCAACTCATCGCGCCATGGCGCTCAGAGAACGGGCAGGCCGTGGCCGCCCGCGGCTCATCCAGGAGACGCATGTTCGAAAGTCTTGCGCTGTGGCTCTGGCTCTCCGCGTCGCCTCGATCGGCTCCCCTGGCGACCGACTTCCAGAAAATCTCCGGAGAACAGAGGGCCGTCACGCTTGCCTTGATCCGGGAAGAGACGACGATGGGCGATCCCCGGCCGGTGCTGATCACCGAAGGGACTTTGATCAGCGACGAGCCCTCCCTCTATTGCCTTCCCCCTTCCTCCGGGGCGGAGTTTCAACCGGAGGGGACCTCCGGCACGCGGCTGTGCGTCGTGCAAATGGGTTTTTCCTTGGACCCGCCAGAAGGCCCCAAGAAGTTCCGCCGCGTCGGCGTTCGCATGGAGCTCACGACCGCGAGCCTTCGACTGCACGACTTCTATCCGCGGAGCTTGAAAGTGCCCGCGGACCGGCGGCACAGTCTCGCCGTTTCCCTGGGGGGAGCCCAGTTCCTCTCGGTCCCCTTGATGGCGTCACGGCCGGGGATTTTCTCCGTCGAAGACCTGGAGCCGGTCATCATCGGCCGGCGGCAGTCCGGCTCGAAAGTCGCCTGGGAGTTTCGCGGACCCGAAGATGCGGCCGTAGGGATCGGGCCCCGCCGGATCTTCGCCTTGATCGGAGTTCCGGAAGGAGGCAGGACGGTGGAGGGCACGCTCCGCTACGAGGCCGACTTCGAGAACCTGCTGTTCGGAAAGGTCTGGATACCGGAGACGGCGCGCACCCGGAAAGTGAGCTTCAAGCTCGCGCTGGATGGGAGAGAAGGGAGGCGGCGGTGAGCCGAACCGGAGCCTCCGTCACCTTGGGATGGTTCCTGCTGGCGCTCGTGAACCTGGAAGCCTCGCAGGCGGCGAGCCTGGAGGATCTCGGCAAGCTTCCACTGGTCGGTGAAAGCCAACTGACGGTCCGGCGCTTGGCGCTCTCCCCTCTCGCAATGACCCCTCAGCTGAAGCAGGAGGCCGTGGTCCACGAGCTGGTCCTCTCCGAAGCCGAGGGCTGGGTTCGTGACATGTTCGCGTCGGCGCGCTGGGATTTCTTGCCCGATGGCACGGTGCGGCTTCTCCTGCACAGCTTGCAGAAGGACGGCCAGGAGCTGCCGGTCGAAGAAATCGCCGGAACCTACCGGCGAGGTCCCGGGAGCGTCGAGATTCATGTCTCGGTGCAACCGGGACCGCTCCTGTTGCACGCCTCTCTGGACGGCGTTCTTCGGGAGACCGAAGAGGGGTATCGGTTGGACGCCGTGATCGCGGTGAACCTGCTCGTCGAGCAATGGCACTTCGAGATCCATCAGATCCTGAAACCGAGAGAGCCTCCCGCCGCGTCCGAGGCCTCCGTGGTCTGGTTCGATGGGATCCCGCAACCTTCCGTCTTCGAGGTGCAGGTCACAGGGCGCGCCGGGAGCTTGGAGATCGCCTCGGCATCCGCAATCCTCATGTTCGGACCTCCCGACCGTTTCGGTCCGGTTTCCGTGGGCTTGGTGGTTCCTAAAACGCCGGGCCCGGGTACGCTGTTCTGGAACTCTCCCGAGGAGACGACCCGCTCCGCGAGCTACAAGATCGAGGTCCGGGAAGGCCGCGTGACGGTCCATTTCGACCGGGCTCGGGGAGAAGCGCCGGAAATCTGGTGGGTCGATCCCGAGCTCTCGAACATTTCCGGAGGCCGTGGGCGTCTCGACGTGGAGGTCCGCGGCGATGAGATCTCCGGAGAGCTGCGCATCGAGACTCTCCTGGCGGACACCTCGTGGATCTATGAGGCGAAGCTCCACGGGCGCAGGAGGAAGATGAGCCTCAATGCGGCGCTCTCTCTTTTCCTCCCGGCGGCGCCTCTGGAGGCCGCCGTCGGTGCTCTCGGGCTCGTCGGCGGAAACGACGGCGAGATCGCGGGT
>DATMZU010000105.1:0-4554 GCA_035607435.1 Thermoanaerobaculia bacterium
CGCGGCGCCCGCCACCGCCGAGCGCCCCGATCCGAACACGGTAATCGCCCGTTGGAACGGGGGGGAGATCCGCCGCGGCGCGATTCAGGGGGCGCTCGATGGCCGTTTCGCGGCGGTGCCTCAGCCGATCTCGCCCGAGACCAAGCGGGAGATCGTCAAGCAAGTGATCGAGCGACGGGTGCGCACCGACATGCTGTTCACCGAGGCGGTGGCGAAAGGGTTCGACAAGCGGCCGGAGGTCGCGGCGCGTCAGATCGCGGCGGAGGAGAAGATTCTGGCCGACGATCTTCTGGCGCCGGTCGGCGCGGCGGCCAAGGCGACCGACGAGCAGGTGGTGGCGGAGGTCGATCGCCGGCTCGCCGCGGGGAAACCGGAGGAGACGCGGAAATTCAGCTACATCTTCCTGCGCGCGGCGGAATCCGACCCGGCGGCGCGCGCCGCGGCGACCGCCCGGATGGCGGCGATCCGCAAGGAGATCGAAGGGGGAGCCGGCTTCAACAAGCTCGCCGAAAAGTGGTCCACCTCGGTCACCGCGCGCGGCGGCGGCCGGATCGAGTGGACGGCGCGCCGTTCGCTCAACCGCGCGGCGGCCGACGCGATCTTCGCTTTGAAAAAAGAGGGGGAGCTGAGCCCGGTCGTCGCGGCGCCCGACGGACTCCACCTGTTCCGGCTCGACGGCATCCGCCCCGGCAGTCCGATCGACGTCGAGGCGATCCGGCAGAGCGTCCGCCTGGTTCTCGACAAGGAAGCCCAGAGCGCCGCCGTTCGCGCCCGCCGCCAGCAGGAGCTCGATACGCGGGAAGTGGAGCTTGCTTCGCCCGGCGAGCTGGAGCGGCTGACGGCGTCGCCGTCCGCCGCGGGCGCCAAAGAGGTGGCGACCTGGAAAAAGGGGGGGGCGGTCACCGCGGCCGAGCTGCTCGCGGTGCACAGCTTGTCCGGCTCGGTGCAGCAGAGCCTTGCCGAGGCCTTGCGCTCGCTGGTGGAAAATCGCGTCCTCGCCGCGGTGCGCCGAACCGAGCCGCTGTCGGCGGAGCTGACGGCCCGCGTCGCCGACGCGCGCCGCCAGGCGGTGATCGACTCCTACCGCCAGCAGCTGGTCGCGGACCTGACCACGGAATCGACCGAGGATGAGATCGCCCGCTACCACCGGGACCACGCGGAGAGCGCGCTCTTCCTGCGCGACTTCGAGATCGACGCGCTGTACTTTCCGCAGACCGGAGAGAGCGTCAAGGACGTCTACGCGGCCGGCGAGGAGGTGGGCGAGAAGCTGCGCGAAGGCAAATCGTTCGACGAGCTGTTGGACCGTCCGGCGCGCGCCGACGCCCAACTCTGCCGCGCTCTCCATGGCGTGGACATCGTTCGCCTCGGCCAGACTTCGATCCGGCTGCGCAGGGCGCTTTTGAACCTCTCTCCCGGCGAGATCTCCCCGGCGCTCTACCTCGATGGCCCGCGCACGGAGCTGGCCCCCAAGAGCTGCGTCCTCGAAGGGCGCGGCGTCGTCTTCGTCCGGCTGCGCTCGCTCGGTACCCTGCCGCTCGAAGCCTCGCGCGACTCGATCCGGACCGCGCTCAAGCAGGAGAAGGAGGCCGCCGGGGTCGAGGCGATCCAGAAGCGCCTGATCGCGGCCTCGGGACTCAAGATCCTGGTTCCCGAAGGGTAGGGAGAGATTGGTCGCCATCCCGCCTTTGGCGCTCGCGGCTCTCTCGGCCGCCGTGCTCCTGCTGGTGATCGACCATCGGCGGGCGAACCTCGGGGGGCGCGCGGCGGCGGCGTTCTTCTTCGCCGCGGCGGGCTACGGCCTAGTCCGCTCGCTGTCGATCCGGGCGCTTGCGGAGGCGCACCTCGGCGGCATGCCGTATCGCCTGGGGTCGCCGCTCGCTTCGGTCGCCGGGGTGCCGCTTCAGGAGCTGGTCGGCTGGACCGCCTCGGCGGGGCTCGCCGCCTACTTCGCCGACCGGCTGCTCCGGCGCTTCGGCCGGCCGACCGATCCGTATCGAACGACGCTGATCGCGGGAATGGTGATGGCCGGGATCTGCCTCGCGGTCGAAAGCGCCGCGGTGGCGGGCGGCTGGTGGTCGTGGAGCCTCGCCCATTCCCCCGAGAGCGCGATCCGGTTTCCCGCGATCGCCCTGCTCGACTGGGGCTTCGTAGCAATCGATTTCCTCCTCCCCTTCGAGCTTTGGCGCCGCCGCGCACCGCTCGGAGCCCGGCTCGCCGGGCTGCTCTGCTTTCCCGTTCACCTCGCGGGGCATGCGCTTGCGGCGCCGCTGCCCGGCCCGGTCCCGCTCTCCGGTTTCGACTTCGTGCACGTGGGATTGCCGGCCGCCGTGGCCGCGGCCGCGATGACGGCGGCGGCGACCACGGCCAAGGATACGAGCGGCTGGCCGTCGCTGCGCGCCGAACCGCTGCGCCTCCGCCCGGCCCTGGCGGCGGCCATTCTGCTCGGCACGGCGGCGATCCAGCTGGTCCTGGCCCACGACGCCGGACGGCTCTGGACCGGGTTGCCGCTCGCGGCGCTCGCGCTGTTCGTCGCCGCGAGCCGCCGGGAGTCGCCCGTAGACGTGAAAATCTGGCCGCGGCCGCGCGCGGCGGCGCTGTTTGTTGGCCTCCTGGTGCTCGGTTTGGCCTTGCGCCTGCCGTCCGCGCTCGCGGCTCGCGCTTTCGAAACCCACCTTCGCCAGGGGGCGTCGAGCCTGGTGGCCGGTCGGATCGACGAAGCCGCGGCCGCGCTCGAAAAGGCATTGGCGCTCAAGCCCGGTCACTCGGAGGCGCTTTGGCTCCTCGGATGGACCGAAATGCGCCAGGGAAATCGAACGTCCGCGCGAGCCCATCTCGAAGCGGCGCTCGCCGCCCGCCCCGGCGCGATCGAAGCGCTCCGCCTGCTCGCGCAGCTCGATCTCGAAGAAGGCAAGAGGGAAGAGACCGCGGCCCTCTTGGCCAAGGCGCTCGTGCTCCATCCGGATCGGGAAGACCTGGCCTACCTGGCCTGGAAGGCGAAGGACGCCTCGTTCGGAACCGAGCCGGCCCCGGCCGCACTTCTCGCGGCGGCGAGCCCGAGCGAGCTGGGGGAGATCTACGCTCTCGCCCGCGCCCTCGGCGACCGGAAAACCGAAGATGCCTGTCGGGCGCTTGCGGTACCCCAAAAGTAACTCTATTTCCCGCCCGGCGGTCCGCCCGCCAAGGCCGCCTCTTCCGCCGCCGCTTTTTCGCTCAGCTCGCCCGGGAGCGTTTCGTCGGCCTTGATGCGGAGCAGCTCCTGCCGCGCTTCGGCCTGCCGGCCGGTGGCGATCAGGAAGCGGGCGAAACCGAGCCGCAGCCAGCCGGCGCCCGGGGCGGCCGCCAGGCCGCGGCGCCACTCGGTGTCCGATGGTTTCACTTCGCCGGCATGCCACAGCGCCTCGGCGAGGAGGCGGCTGGCGCCGCCGTCGGCGGGGGTGAGAGCCGTCAGGCGCCGGGCGCGTTCGACTTCGAGGCGGTGATCGCCGCGCTTTTGGGCGAGGAGGATCAGTTGGGCGAGCGCCCCGACTGCGTCGGGATCTTGCTCCAGCCACCGCAGGTAGAGCGCTTCGGCTTCGGCGTCCCGGCCGCGGAGGCGGGCGAGGCGGGCGAGCCCTTCGAGCACGGCAGGCGAGGGGATCTCGTCGTGGCCGAGCAGCGAGCGCAGACGGATCTCCGCCTCGTCGAGGCGCCCTTCGGAAAACAGCTGATAGGCGCGGTCGAGCTCGGCCATCGAGCCGATCACGTCCTTCGGATCGGGCGCCTTGCCGACGGCGGCGCCGCCGCTCAGGTAGCCCAGGGCCGAGAGCCGCGCCTGATCTTCGCGCCGGGGCTCGGACGCCGTACGGGCCGCCAGCCGCTCCCGCATCGCCTTTTCGACCTCCCGCGCTGCACGGGCGAGAGGCGCCGCCCGTTCGGCCTCCTGGCCGATTCGATCGCTCGTTTCCCCGCGGTCGAGCGCCACCTCGTACAGCTCCGGACGCGGCGCCGCGATGTACTTCCATCCCCCGTCCCGGATCGCGGTGAGGGGAGCCCAGCCGAACCGGCGGCGAGGCGATTCGGAGATCGCCGCCAGGCGGCGAGCGGAGCGGTCCGAACCGAACAGGTCCCGGCCGTCGATTCCCGGTTTGGGGGCCAAACCGGCGAGCGCGAGGATCGTCGGCGCCACGTCGGCCAGGGTGGCCGGCTCGCGCTCGACTTTGCCGGCCGGGAGCGTCCCCGGCAGCCGAAAGATCAGGGGCACCCGGAGCGTCGCGTCGTAGAGCAGGATGCCGTGGGTCTGCTCTCCGTGCTCGCCGAGGCTCTCGCCGTGATCCGACAGGAGCACGACGAGCGTGTTGCGGGCCGCCCCGGATCGGTCGAGAGCGGCGAGAAGGCGGGCCACCTGGGTGTCCACGAAGGCGACCTCGCCGTCGTAGGGCCGGTCGGCGTAGCGGGCGCGAAATTCGGCGGGCGGATCGTAGGGCGCGTGGGGGTCGAAAAGGTGGAGCCACAGAAAGAACGGTTTCGTCCGCTCCTTGCGCAACCAGGCGAGCGCGCGATCGACCCGCTCGTCGG
>DATMZU010000447.1:0-6127 GCA_035607435.1 Thermoanaerobaculia bacterium
AAGTGGCCGCGGCGCTCGCCCGGGGCGAGGGATGGTCGGAACGGCGAAGCGCCACCACCGGCGACCCCTACGTCTACGCGGCGCGCACCCTGCCGGGGAAAGACGGACGGCTGATCGTCCTGCGCTTGGCGCAGCCGCTCGATGCCTTGAAGGCGCTCTCCGGCCACCTCGCCTCGGCGCTTGGGGCTTCGCTCGCGGCGGCGCTGGCCGTCGGCGTCGGCCTCGGCTGGTGGAACGACCGGCGGCTGTTCCGGCCGCTCTCCGCGCTCGCGGCGGGCGCGGGCGAGCTGGCCAACGGCCGCTATCAGCACCGGGTGGAGATCCCGGACGACGACGAGCTGTCCGCCCTGGGCCTCGCGCTCAACCGGCTCGGCACGGCGATCGAGCGCCAGCTCGCGGTGATCGAGCAGGAGCGGGATCACCTCCGCGCGATCCTCGCCAGCATGTCCGAAGGGGTCCTGGTGGTCGGCGCCGACCGGCGCGCTCAGCTCACCAACCCGGCGTTCCAGCGCCTGTTCGGGCTCTCGGGCGACGTCGCCGGGCGGGCGGTGCTCGAAGTCCTGCGCCGGCCCGAGGTGGAAAGGCTGGTCGAAGCGACGCTCAAGAGCGCGGAGCGCGGCGGCATGGCGGGCGGCGGCGAGCTCGGTTTGGAGATCGAGATCGAAGGCGACGGGTCGGAGCGGCGCACCATCGAGGTGAAAAGCGACGTGCTGTTCGACGAGGCGCGCCTGGCCGGCGCCGTGCTGGTCGCGCGTGACACCACGGCGGTCAAAAGGCTGGACGAGATGCGCCGCGATTTCGTCGCCAACGTCTCGCACGAACTGAAGACGCCGCTCTCCGCCATCCGCGGCTTCGCCGAGACGCTGCGCGACGGCGCGCTCGCCGAGCCCGAGACCGCGGCCCGGTTCACCGGCCGCATCCTCGAACACTGCCGGCGGCTCCAGGCGCTGCTGGACGACCTGTTGACCCTCGGCCGGCTGGAAAGCGTCGGCGAGCGCGCGGGCCGCTCTCCGGTCGATCTGGTCGCGATCGCCCGGCGCGCCATCGAAGGGGTGGCGCCCGCGGCCGAGGAGCGGCAGGTCGAGCTGACGCTCGAACCGCCGCCCGCCGAAGACGGACCGCTGGTCCTGGTGGGCGACGCCGACGGCCTCGAACGAATGCTCACCAACCTGCTCGCCAACGCGATCAAGTACAACCGGCCCGACGGCGCCGTCCGCCTCCGTCTGCGCCGCCAGCCGACCCCGGCCGGCGGAGGCGGGTACACGATCGAGGTCGAGGATACCGGCATCGGCATTCCCGCCGAGGCGCTCCCCCGCCTGTTCGAACGCTTCTACCGGGTGGACAAGGGGCGCTCGCGCGACGAGGGGGGCACCGGCCTCGGCCTGTCGATCGTCAAACACGTCGCCCAGACCCACGGCGGCCAGGTCGAAGTCCAGAGCCGCCCGGGCCAGGGCTCGACGTTTCGGGTCCGGCTGCCGGCCTGACCCTCCCGGGTTCGCCATCGGCCTGTCACGCGGGATTCACCCCTTGGTGGTTTCTCGGGCGCGCCTCGCGGGGGTACCATAGGCGACCGTTTGGGCAGGCTGGGAAGCCCGGGAGACGTGATGGAACGCCGATTGGATCAAGATCTCGACCGGATTCGCCAGAGCCTGCTGCGCATGGGCGGCATGGTCGAGGAAATGGTGGCGCGGGCGACCCGGGCGCTGCTCGAACGCGACCGCGAGCTGTGCCGCCAGGTGATCGCGAGCGACCAGGAGGTCGATCTCATGGAGATCGAGATCGACGAGCTGTGTCACGCCGTCTTGAGTTTGCGACAGCCGATCGCGGTCGACCTGCGCTTCCTGGTCGCGGTGATGAAGATCAACAGCGATCTGGAGCGGATCGGCGACTCGGCGGTCAACATCGCCCAATCGGTCGAACAGCTGGTCGATCAGCCGCCGCTCAAGCCGTACATCGACCTGCCCCATCTGTCTCGCTTGGTCCAAGAAATGGTCCGCGAGAGCCTCGACGCCCTGGTGCGGCGCGATGCCGTGCTCGCCCAGGCGGTCTGCCGGCGCGACGACGAGGTGGACGCGCTCTACAAGCAGATCTTCCGCGAGCTGCTGACCTTCATGATCGAAGATCCGAAGACGGTCAGCCGGGCGCTGCACCTGCTGCTGATCTCGCGCAACCTCGAACGGATCGCCGACCACGCCACCAACATCGGCGAAGACGTGGTCTACTTCGTCGAAGGGCGCGACGTTCGCCACCCGATGGCGACCAAAACGACCTGATCGGGCAGGGCGTTTCGCCCTGGGTCAGGGAGTTTTGACTACAACGCTCGAAACCGCGCTCCCACGTCGATTTCCTTGTCACGGAATGGCTTGCGAGCGCACCCCTATTTCTTGAACGAAGAATTTTCCGCGGTGCATCGAAGGTTTAGACCGGTCGGTTCGCGGGAGGAGTTACGCGATGTCGAGCAAGGCGAAGGGGTCTGCGGTTCTTGCAATGCTGTTGTTCCTTGGTTCGGCTCCGACCTGGGCACTTTCGGTAGAGGGACGGCCCTCGGCCACCGACTCCGGAGCGATCTCGGCGTTCGCCGACGCGGTTTCCGGTTGGCTGGCCTCCGTCTTGCTAGAGGGCAGTTCCACGGTGAGGTCGATCTGGGCGGAGTACGGCATAGCCATCGATCCGAACGGAGTCCCGATCGATCCGGCTCACAGCGCCAACGTCAACGCCAATCCGACGGATCCGAACATTCTCTGAAATGTAGCTGACTCGGCTGGGCATTTCGTGAGATCCTTCAATCGCTGGTGGGAGATATCTGGAGCGACCCGATGAGCCTTGATACCAAAGCAAATCATCCGGAGCCGGAGCGACTTTGGTCGTTCCTCCGCGCCGAGCTTTCGCCGAAAGAGGGCAAGCCGATCATCGCCCACCTGCTCCACGGCTGCGCGCACTGCGCGGAGCTGTTGGCGCCGATGGTCCGTTCGGTCTTCCACCCGTTGCGCGAACAGCCCACGTTCGACCTGTCGGCCTACGATCCGCCGATCGATCGCGCCGTGGCCTCCGCCCGCCGCGAAATCGCGGAACGCAGCCGGGAGATCGAGCTCGCCGAGCGGGCGCGGCTCGCCTCGCCGCTCGCCTCCGGCCGGGAGCGTTGCACGAGCCTTCTGGTCGAAAGCTGGGCTCTGCGCACGAGCGACCCGGCCGGAATGGTCATGCTCGCCCGGCTCGCGGCACAGCTCGCCGATTCCCTCGGCACCGCCGATGGCAGTCCCGCCGAACGCGCCGATTTCCAGGCGCGCGCCTGGTCGGAGCTGGGCAACGCCCTACGCATCGCGGCCGACGTGCCGGGCTCGGAGAGCGCTTTCGCCGAGGCCCTGCTGCGCGCCGAGCGCGGCACCGGCGACCGCCAGCTGTTCGCCCGCATCTTCGATCTGACCGCCTCGTTGCGCATCTCGCAACGGCGCTTCCGCGAAGCCGGCCGGCTGCTCGAAGAGATCTTCGAGCTGCATCGGGCGGCGGGCGAGCGCCATCTCGCCGGACGCGCGCTGATCAGTCACGGCATTGCGCTGCTGTACGAGAACGAGTTCGAGGAGTCGTGCCGCTACATCGCCCACGGCTTGGCTCAGATCGACCCCAGCCGCGAGCCGGCGCTCGCCCTGTCCGCGGTGCACAACCTGGTGATCGGCGCGGTCGATGCGGGAGCCTACGAACAGGCCGCCCGCTGGATCGGCGCGAGCCGTACCCTCTACGACCAGCGCGGCTCGGCGATCGACCAGCTGAAGCTGCGTTGGCTCGAAGGACGCATCGAGGCCGGCCGTGGCGATCTCGAAACCGCCGAGCTGGGTCTCTGGGAAGTCCACGACGAGTTCGAGAGCCGCGGGTTGCCGATCGAGGCGGCCGTGGTGTCGCTCGATCTCGCCATGCTCTGGCTCCAGCAGGGGCGCACCGCCGAGATTCTTGAGAGCGTCGAAGAGATCCTCGAGACGTTCCGGGCGCTCGGCATCCGTCGCGAGGCGGTGGCCGCGCTGTTGGTCCTTCGCCGCGCGATCGACCACGAGCGGGCGACGACCGAGCTGGCCCGCCTGCTGCGGCGGGTTTCGGGCCGGTTGAAGCGGCAGGAGAGCCTGACGATTTAGGTCATTTCCGAGCGAAGATCCTGACAATCCACGGCCGGAGCGGTTGCGCAGCTCCGGCCGTCGGTTTTTCAACAGCTTTCGCTCACCTTCCTGGAGCTTCCGGCAGGCCGTCCCTGACGATCGCCGTTTGGCGGCAGCCCACGCTTCGCCGGTCCCCGCGGGGTTGCGGTCGTCCCTGGATTTGGGAGATTCTCTCCCCGTCTCGCAACGGGGGAAATCCATCATGGTCGTCAACCGCTCGCGCACACCTTGGGCGCCGCTGCTCGCTCTTTTTTCGTTTTTTCTGCCGGCGGCCCGTGCCGCGGACCTCGATCCCGCCCTGCTCGAAGGCGGCTACCGGGCGGTCCTCGGCCTGTGGGCTCAAAGCGATCCGCGCGCGGTCGATGAGCTGGTCAAGTTCGAATCGTCGATCATCTCGGACACGGACCCCCAGACCCGCGAAAGCCTGCACAAGGCCGAGCAGCACGTGATCTCCGAGGCCGCGGGGGTCGATCTCGAAGTCCTGGTGCCGCTGTCGGTCCTCCATCAAGAGGCCTATCGCTACTACGCGAACCACGGCGGCATCGGCGCGGCGCAGGTTGCCACCCACGACCGGACCCTGGCGCTCGACCTCGCCCTGCTCTACAAGAAGCATGTCGATACCCCCGCGGCGGCGGCCCTCGCGAGCCGGCTGATCGCCCGGCTCGCGAGCGTCTCGACCGATTCGTTCCAGGCCGCCAAACTGTTCGAGCTCGCCTCGCAAGCCGACCCGAAGAACGGCGTCCCGCTGCTCGGGCTCGCGACCGTGTTCGAAAAGAGCGGCAACTACGTGGACGCGGTGGCCGCGCTCGAACGGATGCGCGAGAGCGATCCGGCCAGCCCGGCGAAATATCCGGAGGCCACCCTCCGGCTCGCCCTCTGCCTCGCGCGCCTGGAAAAAACCGACAAGGCGATCGAGCTGCTCGCCCCGCTCGCGCAGAAGCCTCCCGTGCCGTGGATCGGCCTGCTCGCCGCCCAGGAGCTGGCCCGCATCCATCAGGAGGCGCGCCACCCCGAGCGCGCCGAAAAGGTGCTCCGTTCCGCGCTCGTGCTGTTCCCGGGCTCCGTCCGGTTGACTCTCCAGCTCGCCTCGGCGCTCGACGCCAAGGGCGCGCAGCAGGAGGCGCGCACCGTGCTCGACGGGCTCGCGGAGATCGGCGCCGACGCGAGCGACGATTCGCGCTATCGCTACAACCGGTTCTCGCAGGAGCTGTTCGACGACGCGGATCGCGTGGTCGAGCCCGCCGGGCGGCAGCGTCTGGCGCTGCTGGCCACCTCGCTCTCCTCCGGAGTCGCGACCGCCACCGCGGATGGAGTCGCCCGATGAGCCGTCGCTCCGCGCGGATCCTCCGGCTGGGCCTGTTCGCCGGAGCCGTCCTGTTCGGCGCCAACGCCGCCCTCGCGACCCTGCAAGTCAAGCTCACCAGCCCGGCGCCCGGTCAGCCGGTCTTCGGGGCGACCGAGCTGGAAGCCCAGGTGGCCGGCAACGAGGCCGTCGCCAAGGTCGAATTCTTCGTCGGCGGCAAATCGGTCGGTTCGGTCGCGGCTCCTCCCTACAAGCTGACCTGGAACGCCGGGGACCAGAACATCGCCCGCGAGTTTCGCGTCGTCGCCTACGGCGCTTCCGGTTCGAGCGCGTCGGACGCCATGACCACCGCGGCGGTCCAGATCGACGAGCGGCTGGACCTGGAGCTGCAACAGCTCTACGCCACGGTGCTGCGCGATCGGCAGCGCGTTCTGAACCTGAATCCGAACGATTTCCGGGTGTTCGACAACGGCCAGGAGCAGGAGCTGGTCGCCTTCGACCGCGGCGAGCTGCCGCTTTCTGCGATCCTGCTGCTCGACAGCAGCGAGAGCATGCGCGGCGAACGGATCGATGAAGCCTTGAAAGGCGCGCGCGCTTTCGTCGCCGGCATGCGGCCCGAAGACCAGGCGAGCGTCCTGCTGTTTTCGGACCGCCTGATGGCGAGCACCCCGATCACCAG
>DATMZU010000474.1:0-4507 GCA_035607435.1 Thermoanaerobaculia bacterium
CATCCAGGCCTTTCGCTCCGAGATGGGGCAAGGCATCAAGTCCAGCCTGGCGGCCGTGCTCGCGGACGAGCTCGAGGCCGACTGGTCGAAGGTGAGGGTGGAGCAGGCCGAGGCCGACGGACCCCGGTTCGCGATCGCAAATTCGAACCCGGGTGGCAAGCCGAGCTATCTGATCTCCGATGAAGTGTCGCAGTTCGCAGACAGCTCGCGCAGCATGGCCCTGTACTACCTGCCCATGAGGCTCTTCGGCGCCGGCATACGGCTGGTGTTCACCCGCGGGGCCGCCAAGAAGTGGGGCGTCGACCTGCGCGACTGCTGGGCCGATCAGCACAAGATCCTCTCCCGGCCCGGCGGCCGCTCCGGCAAAGGTGAGATTCGGCACTCCATCGCCTACCAACACCTGCTGCTGGAGGCGCTCCAGGTCCCCGTTCCGCAGATACCCGAGATCGAGGCCGCCCTCAAGACGCCCGATCAGTGGCGCTTCATCGGCAAGGCGGGAATGCCGTTCGTCGACGCCACGAACATGGTCACCGGCAAGGCCGTCTATGGCGCCGACGTCGAGCTTCCCGGCATGCTGACGGCGATGATCGAGCGCTGTCCGGTGGCCAACGGCGAGGTGAAGAGCTTCGACGACAGCGAGACGCGCAAGGTGCCCGGCGTCGTGGACGTCGTCAAGGTCCGCATCCCGGGGTGGCCGGCGGGAGGAGTGGGCGCCGGTTTCGTGCCGCACGCGGGCGTCGCCGTGCTGGCCGAGAACACCTGGGCCGCCTTGCAGGGGCGGCGCAAGCTCAAGGTCGAGTGGGACTTCGAATCTCCTGTCTGCGCCGCGTTCAAGAACGCCGATTACGATTCGCAGACCTATCGCCGCGAGCTCGAAGCGTCGACCGGACAGCCGGGCAAAACGCTGCGCAACAAGGGCGACGTGGACGCCGCCTTCAGCACGGCTGCGAGCGTGGTGGAGCACGACTACTACGTTCCCCACCTCGCCCAGGCGCCCATGGAGCCTCCCGCGGCCGTGGCCCGCTACGAGAACGGGCACTTCGAGGTCTGGTCTCCGACGCAGGGACCGGAGCTCACGCAGCACTACATCGGGGCGATGCTGCTGGAGGACGAGTCCGATCCAGTGAAGTGGCTGCCTTGGCAGGCCATCGACCCGTGCGAGATCGTCAAGGAGTGCGAACGGGAGGAAGTGGCCGCCTTCAACAAGGCGATCGGCGCGCTGCTGGGACTGGACGACAAGGCGCTGTTCGAGCGTCGAGAGGAGCTCAAGAAGCGGGTCCGCGAGAAGGTCAAGGTCCACGTCACCCTGCTGGGCGGCGGCTTCGGGCGCAAGTCGCAATGCGACTACGCGATCGAGGCGGCCTATCTCGCCAAGCAGCGTCCCGGCGTGCCGATCCGGGTGCAATGGACGCGCGAGGACGACATCAAGTTCAGCTACTTCCACTCGGTCAGCAACCAGCGCCTGAAGGCGGCCCTCGATGGCAGTGGCAAGACGACGGCCTGGCTGCAACGAAGCGCCTTCCCCTCCTTCTTCGCCACCCTCTTTCCTCCCGCCCCCGAGATCTTTGCCAAGGCGCGCGCCGGGTATTTCGGCGGCGGCGAATACCCCTATGGCGCCGCCATCGAGCGGGCCCAAGGCCTCGAGGATCTACCTTTCGCGGTCGCCAACCTGCGCGTCGAGAACTGCCCGGCCGAGAACCACGTCCGCCTCGGCTGGATGCGCTCGGTGTCCAACATCTTCCACGCCTTCGCCATCGGCTCCTTCGTCAACGAGCTGGCGATCGCGGCGGGACGCGACGGCAAGGACTACCTCCTCGAGCTGATCGGGAAGGGGGGCATTCTCGATCTCGAGGCCGAGGCAGTGAGATGCTTCGACAACAACGGCTTCCCGGCGATGAACTTCGGCGGCTTGCCGCCGGTGATCGCTCCTTATCCGCCCGACACCCGGCGGCTGCGCGGCGTGGTGGAGCGGGTGGCGAGAGAGGCGCGCTGGGATGAGAAGGTGAGGGAGTACAAAGGGACCAGGCGCGGCCTGGGAATCGCCGCCCACCGCAGCTTCCTCAGCTACGCCGCCATGGTTGTCGACGTTTCGCTCAACGAGGCCAACGAGCTGACGGTCCACGAGATCCACGGCGCGCTCGACTGTGGCTTCGCCGTGAACCCCGACCGCGTCGAGGCGCAGATGGAGGGGGGCATGCTCTATGGCTTGAGCTATGCCCTGCTCGGCGCGATCACCGCCAAGAACGGCGCGATTGTCGAGAACAACTTCGACGACTATCCGGTCCTGCGCATCCACCAGGCGCCGAGAGCGATCTACAAGTACATCGTGAAACCGACGCCGGAAGTGGTCAAGGACTGTGCGAACGGAGAGGTGCAGCCCACCGGCGTCGGCGAGCCCCCGACCCCCGCGGTCGCCCCTGCCCTGGCCAATGCGATCGTCGCCGCGGGCGGTCCTCGCATCCGCGAGATTCCGTTTTGCTGGCGGAAGGGGGATCCGCCGGGGACAAAAGTCGTGGTTCTCTGAGCCAGGCGTCGCCGCTTGGCGGGCAGACGTGGCGCGGTCGAGGCCGTCCCGACGTCCACTGCGCCAAGATTCGGTTCAAGAGAGGTTTCCCATGAAGAGATTCCGTCATCGAGCTCTCGTCGGATTTTTCGTTCCGCTTCTCGTGGCCTCGCTGGTCGGCTGTGCCACTCTGCCCGCGAAACAAAGCTGGGTCGCCGACTACAAGTACGTCGACTTCGACCCGTTCCCCGGGATGGACGTTCAGGGCCGTAACGTCACGCTGACGGAAAGAGACATCAATGGTCGCCGGGTTCTGGAACTGGCTCGCGCAGTATGACTTCGGCACCGGCGACTTTCTGAAAATGATCGCCTCGCCGCGGAACCAGCGGTTCCAGACCTACGGCGTCATCAATCAGCCCGGCTTCGTGCGGCCGTCGCAACCGAACGAGTATGGCCTGTACATCGACGTCCCGCGCGAGGCCGGCTCGAAGTACGACATCGACAAGCGCCTCGACCTCGCCACCTACGGCAGGTCCAGCGGCATCATGGGGCTGCGGCTGTTCAAGAACCCGAAGTTCGATCCCGCGAAGTGGAAGCCGAAAGAGTTCTGGGACAATCCGAACTACTACTCGAACCCCAATCTCGAGCGGCCCTACCGGGTCGGGATCGTCAAGCAGATCCTGATGTCGAATCCGGCCGGTACCCTCGATACGTCGTTCATCTCCACCGACTACCTGAACAACCCGGAACGATGAATGCTGTCTACAACCTGCCGCCCCCCGGATCCAGGCCGACGGGCGAATCGTTGAGCGGGAAGCCCAGTGTCGAGACTCCCGAAACGAAATCTCCCCGAGCTTCAACCGTCGCGCGGTACGAGCTTGGCGAGCGGGAGCACGAGTTGCCTGGGAAGGCTGCCAAAAGCGGCAAAGCCGTGGTGCTGATAGAACCGGACGGCCTGGTCGTCTTTGGCATCGACCACAAGCGCGTAGACGGCGACCTCGGAGCGCAGAGCCCTCATCGCGGCATCCCACAGGAGACCTGCTCCGAGCTGCCGCCCACGATAGGCCTGATCGACCGCAAGGCGACCAAGTCGTGCGACGGGTACCGCCGGATATCGAGGGAGCCGCTTGGCGAGCGGCTCGGGCAGGTCCGCCAGAGCAACGCTTGCCGCTGCGAGGGTGTAATACCCCGCGACTTGAGACGTCGCCGCATCGATGGCTACGTAACAGGCGGTCGACCGTCGGCGCACGTCCTGAGTCACCTGTTCGCGGAAGTAACGGTCCAGAGCTTCGACGCCGCTTGTGAATTCGGCCCTGGCGTGAGAGGAGCTAAGGATCTCGATGAAAAACGGGGCGGTCACCGTGCTTCGCGGAACAGCCGGGCGTGCGCACCTTTCGCGCGCTCTAGCGCCGGAGCGGGAGCGGGAGGATCGAGCAACAGATCGACGAATCGCTGCTGATCCTCGATCGAAAGGCGAAGGAGGTGAGCTTCCTCGATCGTCCGTTTTGCGGCCTCTCGGGCGGCGGCAACGACGAAGTCGCTGAGGGTTCGACCTTGAATTTCGGCGGCACGCCGGACGACCGCAAGCTCCGCCGGGGCGATGCGGGCTTCAATTCGCGCGGTTCGATGGGTTTCGAGGGCCACGGGGTCTCCTTCTTCTTGGACTCAGTGTACGGCAGCGCCACGTACAAGGCAAACAGGTGGCCCTGATCATCGGCGCAAGGCATGCGGCCCACCTCGCCGAGGCGGCTCGCTCGTCGCCGAATTCAGATAGCTGTTCGTCGCCCTTCCCTACCCCACCGGAAGCTCCGACGAAGGGTCGTTCGGGTCCGTCCGCCAGCGCGGGTGGTGGAAGTGGATGACGAAATCCCCGTTGTAGGAGACCGCTGCGCTGTCGAAGGTGATCTTGCCGATCCGGCGCCAGTTCTCGAAGGTCACCCGCCGGTAGGCGTCGGTGAAGCCGCCGAATGTGGCCTGATCGGTGACCTCGACGTGGAAGACCAG
>DATMZU010000486.1:0-7800 GCA_035607435.1 Thermoanaerobaculia bacterium
GCAGCGCAACGCCGCTACCCGTTCTGCGGCGCTCTTTAAGACGTGCCACGGACCCGCCGGGGGTCCAGGCGCCATCCTTATGTTGTCGTTGGCTGGGAAGCGAAAAGAGCCATGCGCGGCAGCTCCCTTCGAACGGCACGAAGTTCCACCCGATGGATAGTGCGATCCAGAGGCCGAACCGGGACGTTTCGAAGGGTGCTGGGAATCGTGCAACGGATTGAAATTGCAGGGGCTACGCCCTCGGCCGCCGGCCCGGACGCACCCGCCTCAGGGCATCCGCGGAAGCGGCATTTGCCGGACTGAGAGGAGATACGGCGGAGAGGTTCGAGTTGGATCTAAGGCGTGATGATTTCGGCGGACTCTGCCCTACGCCCGCCACCGCGGGCCACCCCCCGCCCGCGCCTCCGAGACGGCGGCGGTCCCAGGACGAGCACACCCGAGCCGAAGCGTCCCTCCCCCCGGCGCGGGGGCGGGTTGGAGCCGGGGGGAGGACAGGAGGGGGGTGGCCGTTCGTTCGAACCCTCGCCCGCCGGGAGCTTCTTCCTCGCGTCTCCCCGCCGCCACTCATCGGGTGTGCTGTTCCTGGGAACGCCGCCGTCTCGGCGGCCTTCTCTGCGCCAACGCTCGCGCCTCGTCAGGGCCGAGCTGGAGCTCGGCGCCCCCAGGGAAAACTCAAAGCGCAGCCTCCGCATCCGCCAGCTCCTCCAACCTCCGCCCGTAGCCATGCTTCTCGATCAACCGCCGTGCCTCGGCCAACGCCGCGCGGTCGTTGAACAACCGGCCCCGATAGAGCGCAATGTCCGCCAGGTACAGCGGCATCGGACCCCGCTCCGCGATCTCCTGCGCCTCGTCCAGATCGGCGCGGGCGGCGGCGGAATTGCCCTCCCGGGAGAAAAGCCAGGCACGGGTGAGGAGGCCCAAGGGGAGATAGTCGCTCTGCCCCGCGTGGCGGATGCCGTCCACGGCCGCCTCGATCTCAGATCTCGCGGCGGCGAGATCTGAGCCTTCCAGGATCGACCGATAGAGCGCGGTGCGGCCGAGGGTTAGGTGGTGGAGTGCGATTGTGAGGACCGAGAGGCCGGCTCTTATGTCCCCATCCAGGGCCTCCGCCCCCCGCTCCTCGACTTCGCGGAGCGCCTCCGAGAGCGCCGCCCCGTCCGCTCCCGGCCCACCCTTCTGCCCCGCCGCCCGCTCGGCCTCGGCGAGCAGCAGGTCGCAGTACCGGAAACCTGGCAGCGAGTAGAGCCGCGGGTATTGGGACTTCCACTCCTCTTGCAGCCGCTCCGCCTCGCGGAGGAGCGCCAGCGCCTCGGCCCGGCGGCCCGCCTGATGCAGGGCCTCGGCGTGCGCTGTGCGGTTGACCGTACGCTGGAAGGCATCCTCGCCTTGGTCGGCGAAGGTCACGGACTGCTCGGCGTCCCGTACCGCGGCGGCAACATCGCCCAGCGTCAGCTCCAGCTCGCTCAGGTTGGAGGCAAGCCTTGCGGAGTAAGCCCCGTTTTCTTGACCAATGTAGTTCGCCAAACCCGCCCGCATCGGCTCCAGGGCCTCGGTCAGCCGGCCCAAGGCGCGCAGGCGGAAGGCAGCCTCGTTCAGCAGCCAGGCCTGGTCGACTTTGGAGAACGTGGGCGAGACGCGGCTCCAGGGGGTATCGAAGAAGCAGGCCACGGCGCCCAGGTCGGCGCCGATCGCTCCGAGCTTGCTCCTGCTGAAGCCTTCGTTTCCCCGCAGGATGCGTTTCCAGTAGATCTCGATGCACGCCTCCTGCTGCCGCTGCGCGTGGCAGCCGTGGGCTACCGCCTGGTAGAGCGATTGGAGGCCTTCGAGGGTGTCGGGGAACTGCGGAGTCGAATCCCGCAGGTGCTCGAACAGCCGGCCGTGCGCGGCGCGCCAGGCTTCGGGGCTGGTCGTACTGAGCTGGCGGGCGAAGTACTCGCGGAGGAGCGGGTGGGCATCGAGGGTGCCCCTGTCGTCGGCCGAGGCGAGACCGCGGTCGGCAAGGCGCGAGATGGCGAGGTTCCATTGAGAGTCAGAGAGGCCGACGAGCGGCTCGGTTAGGCCTGGAATTCGAGGCGCTCGGCGCAAGGCGGCCACGCAGTCCGAGGTTGCCGGACGATCGAACAGGCCGAGAAGGCGAAGAATAGCGAGCTGACGCTCGCCTTCTAAGCGATCTTGTCGCTTCCCGGAGAACCACTCGGAAACTTTTTCGCGCAGAGTCTGCCGCGGCGCCAGCCACTCCTCGTAGGCCGCGATGACGCGGAAGGCGTGGCCCCCCTGCTCCTCGCGATTCGCTTCCTCGAACTTCACCAAATCCCGTTTGCGAACGTCACCCCCGTGGGCGTCGCGAAGGAATGTCCCGAGCAGGTTGAGGGTGAGCGCGTGGCCGGCCACGTCCTCAACAAGCTTCTCCAATTCCTTCTTGCTCCCCTTCACATGAAGCTTTTCGAGCAGCGCGACTCCGGCCGCCTTTTCGAGCCGCTCCAGCAACCACTCGGGTGCGGTGCCCTTGCGGAAGGAAGCCAGATCGGAAACGGATTCCCGGGTCGTCACGACGCACAACCCGCGGTTCCGCTGCGCGAGGCTCTTCAAGAGCGTCCGGACGCCCAAGTCCTTGATCTGGCCGGCAGGCAGACTCGACGGCGGGTTCTGGAGCGGCTCCAGTCCGTCCAAGATCAAGAGCGTCCTCCGCTGCGCCAAGAACTCCGCGAGTCTTGTGCCCTTCTGCTCAGCGGATTGCGATCCGGCCGCAAGGTTCTCGCCTTCCTCGCCACCGAAAAAGCGCAACGCCGCCGCGAGGAACGGCTCGCCCGAGGCCGCACCGGCCTCCTGGGTTCCCTGGCTGTAGAAGGACCAATCGAAGTAATCCGCACCGTCGTAGTCCCGTGCCGCGAGGTCGGCCGCCCATTGGGCGACTAGGGAAGTCTTGCCCACGCCGCCCCAGGCGACGAGGGAGAGGACGTGGGTTCTCGGATCGGCCCAGGCTTTCCCGAGGTCGGCCAGCTCGGTCTCTCGGCCGAAGAGTTGGTCGGTCGTGCGAGGGAGCCGGGTGGGGCTGACCCTCGGCGGCACGGCGACAGGCGGTGGAGCCTGCTGGGCTTCATGGAAATGTACGTCACCCTGCACGCCCCCGCCGATGGCAAGTTTTCCGGCCGCCACCGCTCGGCTTCCGAGCGCCGCCGCGGTCTCATCCTCGCCTACCGTCGCCTCGGCCTGCCCAGGACCTTGAATTTTTCCTTCGCTCATATGGCGGCCCTTCGCTTCGCGCTTCAAGAATAGGATGAGCGCCAAGGATAACGCCGAAACATCACGAATGCCTTTGCCGCGACCGCGGTCAAACTCCGTAGGGTCGCGGTCAAACTTCATTTGACCGCGGTCGGACGGGGCGGGGACGCGGTCGGACGACGTGTGACCGCAGTCAAACTTGATTTGACCGCAGTCAGACGGCGTGCGACCGCGGTACGGCCTCGTTGGACCGCGGTCGGACGTCGTGCCACCGCGGTCAGATGTCGTGCGACTCCGGTCAGACGACGTCTGACCGGAGTCAAATCTCCTCCGACCGCGGTCGGACGGCGTGTGACCGCGGTCAAACTCAATGTCCCCCCAGCAGCTTCTCCTTCGCTTCGGCCGACAGGCCTTTCAGCCGCAGAAGCACTTGGGCGATCTTCTCGCTCTGTCCGGGCCGGGGCTCGGTGCCGAGGACCACCTGCTCCACTCCGGCGATCGTGGGGGCTTCGAACAGGCGCTTGAGCGGCAGCTCGATCTGGAAGCTCGCCGCCACTTTCGAGGCGAGTTGGACCGCGAGCAGCGAGTGACCGCCGAGCTCGAAGAAGCTCTCTTCGATGCCCACCGAATCGACCACCAGCAGCTCGCACCAGAATTGCGCGATCACCGCCTGAAGCGCCGTCTGGGGCGCCGTGCGTTCGAGCGTCGCGATGCGGGCGGGATCGGGTAGCGCGCGGCGATCGATCTTGCCCGCGGGGTTGAGCGGCCACTCCGCGACCTCGACGAAGGCGGAGGGCACCATGTACTCCGGCAGGCGTCCGGAGAGAAAGCGGCGCAGCTCGGCCGGATCGAACGCGCTCTGCGCGCCGCGCGGCCGGACCCAGGCGATCAGCCGCTTGCCGATCCCGGGGCCGCCCGGCGCGGCGGCCAAGTCGCGCGCGAGCACGATCGCCTCTTTGATCTCCGGATGGCCGGCGAGAGCCGCCTCGATCTCCCCAGGTTCGATGCGGAAACCGCGCACTTTGATTTGACTGTCGGTGCGCCCCAAGTAATCGAACGAGCCGTCGCCCCGCTGCCGTACGCGATCCCCGGTCCGATAGACCCTCGCGCCGAAGGTTCCCCCGAAGGGATCGGGACGGAAGCGCTCGGCGGTCAGCTCGGGCCGATCGAGATAGCCGCGCGCGAGCAGCCCGCCGAGCACCAGCTCGCCGACGCCTCCGAGCGCCTGAATCCCGCCCGCTTCATCCACCACGAACCCCGACCGCGCGGGCAGCAACCGACCGATCGACACCGAGCCGGATTCGGCCAAGCGCCCGAACCTGAGGTCGTAACAGGTCGCCGTCACCACCGTCTCGGTCGGCCCATAGCCGTTGTAGACCACCGGCGGATCGGCCATCTCCCGCAACCGCTTCCGGAATCGTTCCGCCGCCGCCGGGGTCATCGCCTCGCCCCCGGTCACCAGAACCCGCAGACCTTCCGGCAGCGGCGCGTCCGACCAGCTCCACTCCGTCCAGACCGCCGTCGGCAGATTCGCGTTCGTGATCCCCTGCCGCGTCATCCAAGCCGAAAGCGTAAGCGGCGGCGGCAGGTCGGGACCGCGGACCACCAACGTTCCGCCCGAAGCCAGGGCCACGCCCACCTGCTCCATCGACACGTCGAAGCTCGCCGAGGCGAACTGCACCACGCGGTCGTTCCAATCCATCCGGTAGAAGCCGGCCGCCGCCGCGAAATGCCCGGCGGCATGCCGATGAGAAATGCCGACGCCCTTGGGCATTCCCATCGAGCCGGAGGTATAGATGATGTACGCCAGGTTCTCCGGCAACGGAGCTCGCGGCTCCGCCTCCGGTCCGGAATCCACCGGCAATCCATTCTTCTTACGGAGAAGAAGCGGCGCGACCTTTCGACTCAACCCGGAAAGCTCCGGCGGAACTTCTCTCGCGATCAGCACCACCGCCCGAGCATCCTCCAGGAGAAGCGCCCTCCTCTCCGCCGGCAGCTCCGGATCGACCGGCAGATAGCAGGCTCCCGCTTTCCAGATCGCGTACATCGCGAGCGCCCGATCGGCCGACCGTTCGAGCGACACCCCCACCACCCGCTCCGGCCCGGCGCCCAAGCCGGCGAGCCGGCGGGCGAGAAGATCCGTGTGCGCCGCCAGCTCGGCCCAGGTGTACCGCCGCTCCGGCTCGTGCTCCGATTCGAGAGCGGGATCCCCCGGCCGTTCCCGCGCATGTCGCGCGATCCAGTCGTGCACGAGAACGGGCGCCAGCGCGAGATCCCCTTCGTTCCATTCGGTGAGCAGTTGATGCCGCTCCGAAGGCCCCAGCAGCTCCGCATCCATCAACAGCCGCTCCGGATGCGTGGCGACCTCCCCCACCATCGCCTCGAAACCGCGAAGCAACCGCGCGCCGGTCGCCGGATCGAACAGGTCGAGATCGATCTCCAGGAGCGCCGACAGGCGATTGCCCTGCGCGTCGCGAACGGGTGAGACGACGAGCGCGAGATCGAGCTTCGCCACACCCCCTCCGAGCGGCTCGATCGTGGTCTCAAGCCCCGGCAGCAGAACCGGCTCGGGAAGATTTTGAAACACGAGAGAGACCTGAAAGATCGGCGGAACGTTGCCGCCGCGCGCGCCGCCCAGCTCGGCGACCAGACGATCGAAGGGAAAATCCTGATGCGCGTACGCCCCGAGCGACGCTTCGCGCACGGTGGCCAGCAACGCGCGTAGGGGCGGCCCCCCGTGGCCGCCCGGGGTCTCCATCTCGATTCGCACCGCCAGCGAGTTGATGAAAAAACCGATCAGCCCTTCCGTCTCCGCGCGGTTGCGGTTCGCGATCGGTGCGCCGATCACCAGATCCCGGCCCGCTCCAAGGCGCGAGAGCAGACCGGCCCACGCCGCGAGCAGCACCATGAACGGCGTGGCGCCCGCCGCGCGCGAGCAGGCCGCGACGGAAGAAGAAAGCTCGGCGGGAAGCTCGCGACGCACCAGCCGCGCCGGGCTTTTCGGCGACGCGGGCCGCGGCCGATCGGCAGGGAGGTCAAGAACCTCCGGAGCCCCCGCCAGCCGATCGCGCCACCAGGCGAGCTGCGCGTCGTAGATCTGGCCGGAGAGCCAACCGCGCTGCCAGGCCGCCCAATCGGCGACCTCGATCGGCAACCGAGACAGACGCGCGGCGCGCCCTTCGACCGCGGCGGCATACAGCTCCGCCATCTCGCGCGAGAAGACCGAAATCGACCAGCCGTCGGTCGCGATGTGGTGGAACACGAACAGCGCGTCGTGGCGATCGGCAGCACGCTGCAAGAGGGTGACGCGAAGAAGCGGCCCGCGCGCGAGATCGAAAGGCCGGCGCCCCTCTTCGGCGGTGAGGCGCGAGGTTTCTGCCGGGACTTCGATCGCGGAGAGGTCGATCCGCGGCACGGGGAACGACCTCGGTGGATCGACCTTCGCGAAAGGTTTTCCCTTTCGCTCGCCGAATCGTGCGCGCAGCCTCGCATGCCGAGCGACGATCGCCGACAGTGCAGCGACGAACGGAGCGAAACCCAACGACCCGTCGAGAGTGAGCCGAAAGCCGACGTTGTAAGTCGCCGTCCCGGGCTCCAGCCGATCGAGAAACCAGAGGCGCTCCTCCGCGAACGACAGCTTGCCTTCGTTCTCCTGACCAGACGCTTTTCTTTGGAGCGGCGGCGCCTGCGGACCGCCCGCGAGCGCGTCGATCCGCTCCGCGATCGCCGCGACCGTGGCGCCCGCGAAAAGATCAGCGAGGGGAAGCTCGACGCCGAAGGTTCTGCGCAGACGGGACGCCAGTTGCGTCGCGAGCAGCGAGTGGCCTCCGAGAGCGAAAAAGTCGGCCTCGGCTCCGAGGTCGGAAGTCCCGAGCAGCTCGGCGACCAGGCCGGCGACGATTTCTTCCGTCGGCGTCCTGAGCGCGATCCGGCCGGCGGCGCCGGACTCGAAGAGGGGATCGGGCAGCGCGCGGCGGTCCACTTTGCCGGTAGGAGTGAGCGGCCATTCGTCGATCTCGACGAACGCCGCGGGGACCATGTAATTCGGGAGTCGCCCTCCCAGGAAACGTTGGAGATCGCCGAAGGGTCCCTTCCCCCGGGGAGGGGGAAGGCTGGAGCCGGGGGAAGGACAGGATGGGGGCCGTTCCGGACGCCGCACATACCAAGCGATGAGACGTTTGCCGATTCCCGGCGCTTCGCGCGCCAGGACGATCGCTTCTTTGACACCCGGATGCTCGGCGAGGGCGGACTCGATCTCTCCCGGCTCGATGCGGAAGCCGCGGATCTTGATCTGCTGGTCGGTGCGGCCGAAGTAATCGAACGATCCGTCCCCCCGCTGCCTTACGCGGTCGCCGGTCCAATAGATCCTCGAGCCCGCTTTCTCGGCGAAGGGATCGGGACGGAAGCGCTCCGCGGTCAGATCCGGCCGATCGAGATAGCCGCGCGCGAGCAGCCCGCCCAGCACCAGCTCGCCGACGCCGCCGAGCGGCTGCGGCCGGCCTTCGGGATCGACCACGATGCCCGTGCGCCGCGGCAAGAGGCGACCGATCGAGACCGAGCCCGACTCCGGTATTCGGC
>DATMZU010000490.1:0-10510 GCA_035607435.1 Thermoanaerobaculia bacterium
TCGGTCATGTTGAGCGTCTCCGCCACCACGCCCTGGCCGGAGAACGCCGCGTCGCCGTGCATCACGATGCCCAGCACCTTCTTGCCGGTCGAATCGCCGACCCGGTCGAGCTTCGCCCGTGCGCGCCCCATCGCGACCGAATCGACCGCTTCGAGGTGGCTCGGGTTCGAGACCAGATGCAGGCGCAACGTGCGGCCGTTTGGGGCGACGTGCTCTCCCGTAGCTCCCATGTGGTATTTGACGTCGCCGCTGCCGAGGATGCTCTTCGGATCGACGTCCTCGAAGCCGGCGAACAGCTCCGCCGCGGGGCGGCCCACGGTGATCGCCATCACGCTCAAACGGCCGCGGTGGGGCATCGCGAGCACCACCTGCTCGGCGGACAGCTCGGCCGCGGTTTCGAGCAGGCCGTCGAGCAGCGGCAGGAGCGAGGTCACCCCTTCGATCGAGAAGCGCTTGCTCCCCAGGTAGCGCTGCTGGATGACCTGCTCGAACGTCTCGCCGCGCACCAGCAGGCCGAGCAACCGGCTCCTGTCGGGCGCTTGCGGTTCGCGCTCCATCCGCTCGGCCAGGAAGCGCCGCCGGGCCGGATCGATGATGTGCATGAATTCGAGACCGATCGAGCCGCAATACCAGCGGCGCGCCTGTTCGGTCTCGGGCGAGGTCTCGCTGCCGGGCGCTGCGTCGGACAGCTCGGCGAGAGGTTCGGTTTCCGGCAAGAGCCGCCCCATCGGGTCGAGATCGGCGGCGAGATATCCATAGCGGCGGAAGGCGTCCAAGACGCCCACGGCGGAAGATTCGAGGTGCTGGTCGAGTATGGCCTGGGTCCTGTCCATAGGGGCGAAAGGATATACCGGCCGGGCGCGATTCGGTGTCCGATGCAAGGCGCGATTTGACGCGCCGCGGCGAGCCGCGTAGCGTCTGCGCATGGGCCAAGCAAAACGCCAGTCCTCTCGGTCTCATCGCCGAATCCTGTGCTACGAGCAACGGAACGAGCCGCTGCTCCCGACCGAGCAGTTCCTGAAGCGCCAGATGAACCACGTAGGCGCGGCGGCCCTGCTGATCGGAGTCTGCCTCGGCGTGGGGGTTTGGGGCTATTGGTACTTCCAGGACCTGCCGTGGCTCGACGCCCTGCTGAACGCCTCGATGATCCTCACCGGCATGGGCCCGGTCGACAAGCCGGATTGCCCGTCGGCAAAGCTCTTCGCCTCGGCCTACGCGCTCTTTTCAGGCGTCGCCTTCATCACCGGAGCAGGAATCGGCATCGCTCCGCTCGCCCATCGGCTGCTGCACCGGTTTCATCTGGATGAGGAGGATGGGGACGGCAAAAAGGATGCGTAAAGGGTAGCCGCGGCAGCCCTCACCCCCGAAGCCGAGCCCCTACGTCAATGGTCGGCGACCGTGCTCCGGGCCGCCGGCCGCTCCGAGAGCGACAGCTCCGCGTATTCCGGCTCGCTCTTGCGCCGTAGGCGCGTCGAGAACTTGCGCCAGCCGCCTTTCCCCAAGTCGTCGAACAGCGAGTAGAAGACCGGGGTGGCGAGCAGGGTGAGGAGGAGCGACAGGCTCTGGCCGCCGATGACGACCACGGCGACCGCGCGCCGTTCTTCGGCTCCCGGGCCTCCGCCCATGGCGAGCGGCAGCATGCCCGCGACCAGGGCGAGGGTGGTCATCAGGATCGGCCGCAGCCGGTCTCGGTTGCCTTGGATGATCGCCTGCTCCCGCTCCATGCCGCCCGCGCGCAGCTGGTTCGTGTGGTCGATCTGCAGGATCGCATTCTTCTTCACCACGCCGAACAGCACCAGCACGCCGAGCGCCGAATAGAGGTTGAGCGTGTTGCCGGTCGCCCAGAGCGAGAAGAGGGCGAACGGCACAGCGATCGGCAACGAAAGCAGGATGGTGAGCGGATGGACCAGGCTCTCGAACTGCGAGGCGAGGATCATGTACATGAAGGCGATCGAGAGCATGAAGGCGAAGAGGAACTCGGTCCGGGTCCGTTCCAGCTCGCGGGCACGGCCGCCGACCGCGGTCGTATAGGCGGGCGGCAGGTTCATTTCGGCGACCGCCTGGCGGAGCGCTTCGATCCGGTCGGAGAGCGCGAAGCCCGGGGCGACTCCGGCACGCAGCGAGGCTTGGCGCTGGCGGTCGAGCCGATCGACTCTGGAGGCGGACGTCTGCTCGGCGAGGCTCACCAGCGAGTCCATCCGCACCAGGCCCCCTCCCGCGCGCGGTACGAAGAGGCGGGAGATCGTGCCCGGATCGCTTCGGTCGGACGCCGCGAGGCGCAGCTCGACGTCGTATTCGTCGTTGGCTGCCGGATCGTAGAAACGGGTGACTTCCTGGTCCCCTTTGATCATCACCTGGAGCGCCGTCGCGACGTCCGAGACCTCGACGCCCAAATCCGCCGCGCGGGCGCGATCGATGTGGACCGCCAGCTCCGGCTTATCGAGCTTCAAGGTCGTGTCGGCGTCGACGATGCCCAGCTCCTGGCTCTTCGCGCGGAGCTTCTCCGTGTACTCGGCAAGGGTCGCGAGGTCGGGGCCGCGCAGCGCGAAGTCGATCTCGGAGTTTCCGCCGCCGATGTTGAACGAGGGGACGTTCCGGACGCCGGGACGGATGTTCGGCAGTTTCGAGAGGCGCTTGCGGATCTCGGTCATCACCTCGCGCTGGCTGCGGCCGCGGAACGCGAGGCCCGGATCGCCGTGGAACAGGCCGCCGAAGAAGCGGCTGAACGCGAACTGACGCTCCTCCTGCGGCGCGATGCGCACGTAGCCGTTGCCCTGGTTGACGCCGCCGAAAAACCCGCCGCCGGCGGAGACCAGGATGTCGCGAACCTCGGGCACCGCCTTCACCTCGGTTTCGATCGCGCGCATCACCCCGTCCATCGCGGCCAGGCTGGTGCCCTCCGGAGCGTTCACGCTCAGCTCGAATTCCGCCTCGTCCACGTCGCTCGGCACGTACTCCGTGCGCATCAACCGCGTGAGCGGGATCGCCGAGAGCATGACCAGCAAGGCAAGTCCGGCCGCGAGAGTCCGGTGGTGCATCGCGGTCTTCAGCAGCCGCACGTACAGGCGGTCGATCTTGCCGTAGAAGCCTTCGCGCGAATGAGAATCGCCCGCGTCTTCGGCGCGCAGCAGCCGGGCGCTCATCGTCGGAGTGAGGGTGAACGAGACCAGCAGCGAGACCAAAACGGCGACCGCGGCGGTGATGCCGAACTGATAGAGGAAGCGGCCGGAGATGCTCGACATGAACGAGACCGGCACGAAGATGACCACCAGGCTGAGCGTGGTGGACAACACCGCGAAACCGATCTCGGCGGTTGCTCTCTTCGCCGCCTCCATCGGCTGCATCTTCTTTTCCTCGACGAAACGGAAAATGTTTTCAAGCACGACGATCGCGTCGTCGATCACCACGCCGACCATCAGCACCAGAGCCAGCATGGTCACGCTGTTGAGCGTGAAATCGAGCGCCTTCATCATGCCGAACGTGGCGATCACGGAGGTGGGAATCGCCACCGCGGCGATCACCGTCGAGCGCCAGCTGCGCATGAAAGCGAACACCACGAGCGAGGCGAACAGGCTGCCCAGGATCAGGTGGAGGTTGATCTCGTGGAGGGCGGCGCGGATGTAGAGCGACTGGTCGCGGATCGGCTCGACTTTGACGTCCGAGGGGAGCGTCGGCTCGATCTTCGCGAGGATCGCCCGGACGCCGTCGATCACGGCGACCGTGTTCGCTCCGGACTGCCGGCGCACTTCGAGGGTGACGGTGGGCACGCCGTTCAGGCGCGCGATCGAGCGCTGCTCTTTCGTGCCATCGGTCGCCTCGCCGAGGTCGCGAATGCGGACCGGCTGGCCGCCGATCGTTGCGACGACGAGGTTTTCGAACCCCTGCGGGTTTTCGATCCGTCCCAGGGTACGGAGCGCCATCTCGCGCGTGCCGGCCGTGACGTTGCCTCCCGGCACCGCCGTGTTCTGATTGCGCAGGGCATCGCGCACGGCCGTGATCGGCAGGTTGTAGGCCGCCAGGCGGTCGGCGTCCACCGTGATCGAAATCGCCCGTTCGAGGCCGCCGACGATCGCGACCTCGCCCACCCCGGCGGCGCGCTCGATCTGCACCTTGATCTGTTTGTCGGCGATCTCGGTCAGCTCGCGCAACGGCCGGTTGGCCGAAAGCGCAAGCGTCAAGATCGGCGAGCTGTCGTTGTTGAACTTGGCGACGATCGGCGGTTGGACGTCTTCCGGCAGCCGGCGGATCACGCCCGCGACCCGGTCGCGGATGTCCTGGGCGGCGGTCTCGATGTCGCGCGACAGGTCGAACGTCGCGATGACGATCGAGTTGGCGCCCGAGGTCACCGAGCGGAGCTCCTGGATTCCTTCGACCGTGTTGACCGCCTCTTCGATCTGCTGCGAGACCTCGACTTCGGTCTCCTCGGTCGAAGAGCCGGGAAGCACCGTGCGCACGTTGATCGTCGGCAGATCGACCGAAGGAAAGCGGTCGACGCCGAGCCGGAAATAGCTCGACGCCCCGACCACCACCAGGGCCAGGATGATCATGGCCGCGAAGACCGGCCGGCGGATGCAGATCTCGGCGAGCTTCTGCATACTTCAGTTCCCCTTTTCCGTGAATTCGTTTCCGCGAGGGACTGTCGAGCGCGTCACTCCGCCGCCACCTCGACCGCTTGGCCTTCCGTCAGGTTGCCGGGCGCGAGGACCACGGATTCGCCCGCCGCGAGACCCGAGACGATCTCCACCTGGTCGCCGCTCTTCCGACCGAGGCGAACTCTTTTTTCAACCGCCTTGCCTTTGTCCACGCTGATGACTTTGTCCACCCCGGCGAACGAGACCACGGACGATGCCGGAACGAGCACCGCCGGATCGGCCGCCCGGACGACGATCTCGGCGCGGGCGAACGAACCGGGGCGCAACGCGCCATCGCCGTTCGGAATTTCGACCTCGATGTCGAGCGTCCGGCTGGCTTCGGTGATCGAGGGGCCGAGGCGGGCGATCCGTCCTTCGATCCCTGAAGGAACGATGGACCCCGACCCCGCGTCGGCGTCCTCCTGGTCCGAGGCTTTCGTGGCCGCCGGGCTTTCGCCCATTGCGTTCGATGGGGATTCGCCGACCGAGAGCCGCACCGGCAGGCCGACCTGCAGCCCTTCGGCCTCCCGCTCCGGCACCGAAAGGCGCAGGCGCAGCGGATCGGTGCGCACGAGAACCATCGCCACGGTGCCCGCCGAGACGTAATCGCCCGGGGCCGCGCGGCGCTCTTCGATCGCGCCGGCAAACGGCGCGCGCAGGACCGAATCCGCCAGCTGGGCCTTGGCGAGATTGAGCTCGGCGCGGCGCTGGGAAAGCACGCCCTGGCGGTTCTGCGCCTCTTCGATCGAGGCCTGATAAGCCCCCTCGGCGACGCCGTAATCGGCTTCCATCCGGTCGAGGTCGGAGCGCGGAATCAGCTGCTCTTCAAACAGCTTCCGGCCGCGGTCACGGGTCACCCGAGCCTGCTCCAGCAGGGCCTTGGCCTGACGAACCGGCGAGGTGGTCGCCGGATCGACCAGCACGTCCGGCCCGTCGGCCGGCAGACCCAACCGGGAGCGCGCCTGAGCGAGGGTGCTCTGCGCCTGGGCCACGCGAAGTGAAAAATCTTCCGGCGCGAGCCGGGCGAGCACCTGGCCGGTTTGGACCCGGCTGCCGAGGTCCACGGGGATGTCGGCCACCCGGCCAGCCACTTTGAAGGCCAGCTCGCTCCGTTCGTCGGCGGCCAGGGTACCGGTCGCAGGGACGACGCGCGGCAAACGCCCCGCTTCGGATTTCGCCAATTTCACCTTGCGTGGAGGCTCCGCGATGGCCTCTTTGCCCCCCTTCGGGGCGGTGCCTCCCCCGCAAGCGAGACAAGTGAGAGCCAGGGCTGGGACGAGGGCGAGCGCGCGGAAAGTTCGGGGCATAGGGGTCCAAGTACGAAAATGGGCGGTAGAAGTTGATCCGACCGGCAGGCCGGCCGCGGGACTCTATTCCAAACCGCTGCAAACCCTAGGCCGCGCCCGCGCCCGTCACGGACTCGTCACCTCCGGCTAAGATGCAGGCCAAAATGTCCTTGGAACCTGCCCTTCGCGCCATCCTGGTCGATGACGAAGAGCCCGCCCGCCGGGTGTTGCGCGAATACCTGGACGAGTTGGGCCAGGTCGAGGTGGTGGCCGAATGCGCCAACGGCTTCGAAGCGGTGAAGGCCGTGGCGGAGCAGAAGCCCGACCTGCTGTTTCTCGACATCCAAATGCCCAAGCTCTCGGGCTTCGAGGTGCTGGAGCTGCTCGACCACGAGCCGGCGGTGATTTTTTCGACCGCCCACGACGAGCACGCCGTCCGCGCCTTCGAAATCCACGCGGTGGACTATCTGCTCAAGCCCTACGGCCCGGAACGCCTCGCCGAAGCGCTCCGCCGCGCCCGCATCCGGCTCGCGGCGACAGAGCGCGAACCGGTTCGCTCGCTGGCCAAGCTCGGCCGAACCCCGGGCCGGCCGCTCGATCGGCTGCTGATCCGAGACGACGCAAAAATCCACGTCCTCCCCGCCGAACGGATCGACTGGATCGAAGCGCGCGACGACTACGTCCTGGTCCGCGCCGACGGAGTCTCCCATCGCAAATCGGAGACCCTTGCCGAGCTGGAAGCCGAGCTCGATCCCCAACGCTTCGTCAGGGTCCACCGCTCCTACCTCCTGAACGTCGAGCGCCTCGCGAGACTGGAGCTTTACGCCAAAGACAGCCGAGTCGCCATCCTCCGCGACGGCACCCGCCTGCCCATTTCGCGCACGGGTTATACGAGATTGAAGGAGCTGCTCTGAGCCGGAAGCGCCTCCTCCTCGTCGGAGCGGGCCACGCGCACCTGGAGGTCCTCCGCCGTTGCGCGGAGGAAAAGCGCACGAAGGACAGAGCCAAGTTTGATCTGACGATGGTCTCTCCCGTGCCGCGCCAGGTTTACTCTGGAATGGTGCCTGGCTTCCTCGCCGGCACGTATTTGCTCGATGAAATCTCGATCTCGGTGGCCCCACTCGTCGCACGCGCCGAAGGGAAGCTGATCGAAGGAAGCGCCGAAGGGATCGACCCCGCAAGGCAAGTCGTGCGCCTTCACGACGGCCGGGAGGTCGAATACGACCTTGTTTCCTTCGCAGTCGGCTCGACCACCGCGGGAATCGAGCGCGAAGAGGTTGCCGCATCCGCCGTGCCGATCAAGCCGCTCGACCGAGTGATCGACCTTAAAGAGCGCCTCGAAGCCCTACTCGACGGGCCTGAGCCCGAACGCCGCGCCGCGATTGTGGGAGGAGGAGCGGCCGGCTACGAAGTGGCGCTCGCGATCCGCGCCGCCCTGGGTAAGGCGGCGCACGTCCACCTGATCGAGCGCGGTCCGCGCATGCTGGCCGAATACCCCGAGCGCTTCCGGAAAAAGGCGCTCTCGGTACTCGCCGAGAAGCGGATCGAAAGGGTGACCGGGGAGGGCGTCGAGAGAGTTTTACTCGATCGCGCGATCCTCGACTCCGGTCGAGAGGTTCTTTCGGATCTCACCGTCTGGCTGGCGGGCGCGGTCGGCTGGCCGCTGTTTCGGGATTCCGGCTTGCCGCTCGACGAACGAGGGTTCCTGCTTCTGGACGACTCGCTTCGCTCGGTAGGCGATTCGAGGATCTTCGCCGCCGGAGATTGCGGCACGATGGCGAATTATCCGCAGGCCCCGAAGGCGGGGGTCTACGCGGTCCGCCAGGCGCCGATTCTTTGGGAGAGCCTTCGGGCGGCGCTACGCGGCGAGGAGGCTCCGCGGTATCGGCCGCAGCCGGGATTTCTTTCGATTTTGAACCTCGGCGATAGGCGGGCCTTGTTGCATTGGAAGCGGTTGGTGGTGAGGGGGAGGGCGGTGTTTCGGCTTAAGGATTGGATTGATCGGCGGTTTTTGGCGAAGTACCGGTAGGCGGCTCGATCATCTCTCCGCGGAGTGTTAGCATCGGATTCATGCGTACCACACTGGACATCGCGGATGACGTGCTTCTGGCGGTCAGGGATCAGGCTCGACGCCAAAAGCGCGGCGCGGGTGATCTCCTGTCTGACCTGGCCCGAGAAGCCCTCACCCGTCGGAGTCAGGCCTACGAGATCAGGGAGCCGCAGAGCTTTTATGGGATCGAGCCTAAAGAACCAGAAAGCTTTTACGGCTTCGAGCCCTTCCCGTACCGAGGAGGGGTGGTTTCCAACGAGCTGATCAACAAGCTGCGAGACGAGGATGTCGAATGACGCGGGCACTGCTCGACATCAACGTACTCCTCGCCCTATTGGATATCGAACACATCGACCACCACCGAGCCCGAGAATGGTTCGCCAGGGAAGTTCAGCACGGTTGGGCCTCCTGCGCTTTGACTCAGAACGGATTCGTCCGAATCATCAGTCAGCCCCGCTATCCAAGTCCGGTTTCCCCGCAGGAAGCGATCGAACGGTTACAGCGAGCGACCGGAACAGAACAACATGAGTTCTGGCCTTGCAACGTCAGCCTCCTGGATAGGCGTCACGTCAACCCGAGACATATTCACGGTCCGCGCCAGTTGACGGACATCTACCTGCTTGCGCTCGCAGTAGAAAATCGCGGGAGGTTCGTGACCTTTGATCGATCCATCCCGCTTTCTGCAGCTCCGGGCGCCACGCTGGAGCATCTGGTCGTAGTCTGAAAAGGTGTTCCTTAATCAAATTTCGATCAGCGCCTTCTTGCATCGTCGGTCCTGTTTAGGGGAGCGGTAAGACTGCGGCAAGAGAAGGTACCCTGAGCGCGGATTAGTTCTTCGCAGAGGAGAAGCGGTATGAGCAGTGCTCCCACGCCCGCAGTTATCGTCATGCGGCATTTCTTGGATTTGCCCAACCCTCCTCCCCCTTGGCCTGGTCCCTATTGCTACCCGATGCCGAGCGGTCCCTCGATCGAAGTCCCGTGGCGCCGCTTGAATCCGGACGGCATCAAGGCGTCCCTCAACTACGGCACCGCCCTGCCGAAGCTGATCCAGGACCTCAACCTATGCCCCGTGAGCCGCGTGATCACCCAGGACCCGCGGAGCAAAGAGCAGACGCAGAATCCCTTCGATACCATCTACCCTTTCCTTTTTGATCTGAAGATCCAAGACCTCAAGCTGCTGCCGAGCGGAAGCGCCTTGGTCAGTACGCGCCATGATGCACTCCTGCCGGATCAAAGCCATTCCACCCTCATCTGCTGGGATCGGCAGACCCTTTGGGGGGACAAGCAATTCGACAAGAATTTGTTTCTGGGTCAGATGAGAAGGAACGGCGGTCCGAGCCTGGACGATCCGCCGGTGAAGGCGCCCACGAAAAGCCCCCAGGGGATCTACGTCTTCACCAATTACAGGAGCGACGACGACCGGTTCGACTTGGCGGTCTACCCGACCTTCACCGATCTGGCGAGCCAGGGACCGCAGCCGACTCCGGGTTCTTGCTAACGGCTCGGCCTGACATTCCAAGGGCTACCGCCGCCGGTCCTTCAGGATCGACAGGTACTCCACCCACGGCCCGGTCGCCTCTGAGTACACTTTTGCCATCGTTCGCGCGATCTGCGCAATGTGGTCGAGGTCGTGCACCACCCAGGTTGCGAGCAACTGGCCAAGCGTGACCTCCCCGAGCGCGGGATGCAGACCTTTGCGGTCCAGATCTTCGTCGTTCAAATTCATCCCGGCCAGGGTGGAGAGGTTCGTCTGCCGGAGCTCGGCGAAAGTCGCCAGCAACTCGCTCAGGCTCTTGCCTTGACTCTCCGTGAACATGGCCGTTCGATCGAACGTTTCGAAAGGGCGCGGATCGCCGGCCAGAATGTGCCGCGCCCGGGGAATCCAATCGGTGCGCTCGGCGTGATTGAGGTGGCCGATCACGTCATAGGGCGACCAGGTTCCTTCGCCTTCCGTTGCGCGGACCCACCTCTCGGGTAAACCGTCAAGCCAGGCTTTTAGGAGGGCCGGGGTTCGCTCGAGAATGGCTATGGAATCGGCGAGGTCGAATCGACGGTCTTTCATCGGGCTTCTCCGGCTATCGAGAGAAAATACCTGCCATGCCTGGGGGCCACTTGGGCGCGTCGCCTTCACAAAGCTTCCTCCGGAGTATTCCCGGATCACGCTCTCCCAGAACCGCAGGCCGCGCTGGTTTCCTTCGGCCACGCGGACGATCCAGCGGACGGGGAATCGATCCCAGAGCAGAAAGGCAGCCTGGCGACCGATCCCGGAGCGCCGGTGGCGGCGGACGACGAAGAACTCCGCCACGTCGAAGGCTTGCGGGTCGTCGGAACCGGGCGAGCCTTGGGTGATGAGCGCGAAGCCCGCGAGGTGGGTGCCCTGGCGGATCAGGAAGGCAAAGCGCCCCTCGGACTCCGACCAATAGAGGGGAAGCTTCTCGTAGCCGAAACGCCCGTCCGGTCCCAACTCCAATCCGAAGGTGTCGCTGAGATCATGGGCATACAGGTCCAGAAGATTCGCAAGCGTCGCCTCGTCGCTCGGCTTC
>DATMZU010000507.1:0-2516 GCA_035607435.1 Thermoanaerobaculia bacterium
ACGCGATGATCGACGAACACGTCCGCGGCTCGATGCTCGTCGCCGCGGACGCCTCGGAGCCATGGCCGGAGCAGGTGCGATCCAAGCTCGCCGCGCTCCTCAGCGTCCTCTCTCGCGACGTCGCCGTCGCCCGCTTCTACCTGGTCGAGCCGCTCGCGGCAGGGGGCGAGATAGCCGCCCGCTACCGCGACGCGATGCAGCTGCTGGCGGAGACGATCCGACCGCAGTCGCCGCTCTCGGAGATGGACGTCGAAGTGCGCGACCAGGTGCTGATGGGCGGCATCGCCACCCTGATCTCCCGCCGCCTCAAGGCCGGCGAAGCGGCCCTGCTGGGCGACCTGCTTCCCGATCTGGTCGAGCTCGCCCTCGCGCCCTACCTGGGCCGCGACGAGGCCCGCCGCATCGCCTCCACCCAGTCCTAGCGCGCCCTCCAAGCGCGTCCCCGAAGGCCCTAGCCGCAAGGTTTAGAGCCGGATTCCTTCTTCTTAAAAACTTAGACTTGCATTCGTAAAACGTTTCTTTTATGCTGCCGCCACGGCTCGTTTGCAAAAGCGAGCGGGACACAGGGACAACCGAGCCTCGAGGAAGCCGCTAAGGGAAGCGGCGGGCAGAGGGGCTCACGGGACAAGGAGAGAATTTGATGTTCTCGTCACTACGGACACGCTTCGGCATCCCGGGAGTCATCTCGGTCATCGCCCTAGTCTTCGCAATGTTCGGCGGCGCCTACGCTGCCTCCAAGAGCTCCGAAGGCCGCAGCGCCACCAAGAGCGCCGAACGCGGCAGCGCCAGCGCCTCGGCAAAGGCCAAGCGCGGCCCGCGCGGCCCGAAAGGTCCTGCCGGACCTGTCGGCCCTGCCGGACCCGCGGGTCCGACTGGTGCTCAGGGAGCCAAGGGCGACGCCGGCGCAAGCGGTGCCAATGGCACCAACGGGACGAACGGCACCAACGGGACGAGCGCGGAAGCGGTGGCTTTCACCGGCTCCAAAACAGTCGGCTCGGTGACGTGCACCGAAGGCGGGGTCGAAGTCAAATCGGCGAAACCGGTTACGGCCGTATGCAACGGAGCCAAAGGGACCAACGGCCAGACTGGCTTCACCGAAACGCTGCCGAGCGGCAAGACCTTGAAGGGCGCCTGGTCCTTCGTCGCGGAGGGTGGTCCGCGATCCTTCGCTTCGATCTCATTTGGTATTCCCGTCAATCCGGTGCCGACGTTTGTTTACGTGACGGAACAAAACGCCGCGGATGAGGATATAGCCGGAAAATGTCCCGGCACGTTCGAAGAACCGGACGCCGAACCAGGTTACCTGTGCGTGTATACCGGCTTGGCTGTCGGCGGCGGAGGCCAACTTGACGAAGTTTTCACCAATGCCTTCCTGAACGAAGCTGGAGTAACGCTCTCGTTTAGGGAAGGGGGAGCGAATTTCGAAGGCCTGGCCCAAGGCTCCTGGGCTGTCACGGCCGAATAGGTGGAAGTTTTCCTGAGAGAAACGCTCCGGCCCAGGCGACACGCAGTCCTGGGCCGGTCGACAGAAGGGCGGATAAACGTGGCCTGGCGACTGCAAACACCCAACTCGACACGCACGACGAACGGCTTCCGGGCTGGATTCGCCCTGGTCTCGCTTGCGCTGGTCTTTCTCGTGCATCCGCCCGCAGCGCTGGCGGTTGAAGAAAGTACGCACTTCTTCAATGCGGTTCATTCGCTCACCGGAGACTGTCAAGTCTCTGCCGTCGACAACGTCGCCGATCCAGGCTGTCCAGGTGGAAGTCATCCTTCGGCGGGACCGTTCGTGAAGCCGACCGGTGTGGCGGTGGACGGCTATGGGGATCTTTACGTCGCTGTCAACGAGAACGAAGACAGTAAAAGCCACGTTGATGTGTTTGACAGCTCCGGAGCATTTGTCACCGAGTTGGCGGTGCCAGGTGTGCGGAGTGTTGCCGTGGATTCGACCGGTCATCTGTATACCTGTGGCTCCGCAATTCAGAGACTCGATCCCACGGTATTTGATCCTCAGAATGGAGAAATCTCCTATAACACCGTTCCGACCGTCATCGCCGCCCAAGGTTTGAACCCGGTTTGCGCGATTGCTACGAATCCCGCAAATGATCATTTCTTCGTAGATAGAGAAACCAGCATCCGGGAGTATGGCTCGGCGGCCGAAGGAAACGCGCTGATCACGGATTCGATCGGCGAAGAAAACGGGACCGATACTTTGTACTTCAGCCGAGGGCTGGCGATCGACGGTGCGCACGAAAAGATCTATGCGGCGACGTTTGACACTCCACCAAGTGGACAACCCTCTATCACTACGATAATCGAGGTTTTCGAAAGCAAGCCCCCCTACGCGCACCTGAGCACAATCGACGGCTCCTCGTTGCCGGGCGGCAAATTTCCGGCACCCTACAACTACCTCGCGCTTGCCGTGGACGAAGAAGACGGCCATCTGTTCGCCCATGACGCCAACGCTAAAAAGGCGTTCGAGTTCGACGCCGACGGCGGGTACGTATCTACGATCACGA